>CAXMPC010000128.1:0-13630 GCA_964195335.1 uncultured Gammaproteobacteria bacterium
GCTTCCGTTCGCCGCACTGTTTGCATTTGCTGTGGCAGTGACCGCGACTACGTTTAAGAAATATTTTTGAAAAACACGGTCGGGATGAAGCAATTTCCCTGATTCAGGTGATCTTAGCCAAAGGCCCATAATATTCTGGAAATATTCATAATTCCGGGCGTTAAACTATTTAGCGCACAGAATAATGAACGTAACGATCATTATTATTTAGGGTGGGGTTACTGTAGATATATTATTATAACGTCCAATATTATGTACACTATACTTGATAGTGACCATAAAGATGGACGAAACATGAGAAAAACACAACTAGATTTGATGGTGCCGATTCCGGTCAGGCGAGCGGTGCGTAAGCTTGGACAGGATATCCGCGACGCTCGGCTCAGACGGCGTATTTCAACGGCTGTCATGGCCGAACGGGCCTCTATTAGTCGGACAACCCTGAACAAGATAGAAAAGGGCGACCCCGGTGTTTCGCTGGGTAACTACGCCAATGTGCTCTTTGTCCTGGGTATGGCTGAGCGGTTGGGTGATCTCGCTGATGCCAGGACGGATACGGTGGGTCTGGAGCTTGAAGAGGAGCGCTTGCCGCAACGCATCCGCAAGCCGCGCCAGAATAAATCCGGGCACAAGTCGTCCCAGTCTGGACAGAAGAGTAAAGCGTGATGGAAACAGAAGTGCTTGTTTATTTGGATATTGCCGGTACGCCGCATCTGGCCGGGCGACTATGGGCGCGCGTGCGTAAGGGAAGGGAAAGCGCCACGTTCGAATATGATTCAGGTTGGCTTGAGTATGCAGATCGTTTTTCTCTGGAACCGGCCCTGACGCTGGGCCCGGGTCCATTCCATACACCTTCAGGTAAATCCCTTTTCGGTACCATCGGCGACTCTGCTCCCGACCGCTGGGGCCGGGTTCTGATGCGCCGGGCAGAACGGCGACGGGCAGAGCGCGCGGGCGAAACACCGCGCACCTTAATGGAAATTGACTATCTGCTCATGGTTGATGGTGAGGCACGACAAGGCGCCCTGCGCTTTGCCAGGCAGGAGGGAGGCCCGTTTCTTGCCGAACATGAAGCTGTTCGCATACCACCCCTGATCTATTTGCCACAATTGCTGTCGGCGGCGGAGCATGTCGTGGGTGACACGGACAGCGACGAGGATCTGCGCCTGCTGCTGGCGCCCGGCTCATCATTGGGTGGTGCACGTCCCAAGGCGTCTGTTCGGGACCGGGACGGGCATCTCGCCATTGCCAAGTTTCCACACAAGGATGATGAGATCAATACGGTCCTGTGGGAGGCGGTTGCGCTCCGCCTTGCAGAGAAGGCCGGTATCCCCGTGCCCGACTGGCGAATTGAACATGTAGTGAACAAGCCGGTGCTGTTGCTGCGCCGGTTCGATCGTGTACAAGGTCAGCGTATTCCGTTTCTTTCGGCCATGAGCATGCTTGGCGCCAGCGATAACGAGTCGCGCAGCTATCTGGAATTTGTCGACGCGCTTCGCCGGTATGGCGCCAGCCCGAAACAGGATATGCATGAGCTGTGGCGACGTATTGTCTTCAATATTCTGATTTCCAACACGGATGACCACCTGCGTAATCATGCTTTCCTCTATACCGGCCCGGACGGCTGGCGGTTGGCGCCTGCCTATGATCTCAATCCGGTCCCCACGGATATCAAGCCACGTGTTCTGACGACAGCCATTGATCTCGATGACGGCTCGGCTTCGCTGGACCTGGCGATGAGTGTGGTGGGCTACTTTGAACTGGATGAAGAAAAGGCGCACGTGATCGCAGCCGAAGTCGGGAAGGCAGTGGCAACGTGGCGTGAAGAGGCTGCGCAACTAAGTCTTACGCGAGCCGAGATTGATCGCATGGCATCAGCCTTTGAGCATGAGGACCTGAGTGCAGCGCTTTCTATCCCTTAACGTCAGGGAAGGAGTGAAGGATGATGAAATCTCAGGCGAGTAAACGCGAGCAGGATGCAGGCACCTGCCGCGTGTGCATGGCTTGGTACAAGAGTCTTAGCACAATCCTGCCTTGCAACCACGTCCGGAGGGCGAACGACGGCTGTCTGGCGATCCAGGCATGGACGGTTCACGGTGTGACCGGGATGATGCAGCGTATGGAGTGATGGCTTGCCGTCACGAGGTCACGACCGGAATGCCGCCATGAGGGACCAAGACACTGACCAGTACTGGATGCGCCGCGCGCTCGACCTCGCCGCCGAAGGGGCCGAGGCCGGCGAGGTGCCGGTCGGCTGTGTCATCGTTCACGACGGCAAGGCGATCGGCGAGGGCTGGAACCGGCCGATTAGCACCGACGATCCGACCGCCCATGCCGAAGTCGTCGCGCTTCGTGCGGCTGCACAGAACCTGGGCAACTACCGGCTGGTCGACACGACCCTTTACGTCACCCTCGAGCCGTGCGTGATGTGCATAGGCGCCATCGTCCATGCCCGTGTCGGGAGACTGGTGTACGGTGCGCCGGACCCCAAGACCGGGGCCGTCGAGAGTGTTTTCAAACTGCTCGAGGGCGACCGGCACAACCACGTCGTCGCGGTCACCGGTGGGGTGTTGGCGGAAACGTGCGGCGAGGCCCTGCGTGACTTCTTTCGCGCTCGCCGGGTCAAAACGCCAGCGGGATAAGGGTCGGCACCGCAATCAGGTCAGAGCGCTCGGCCACCGCCTCAATCTGCAGCCGGCGCGACAGCAGGTCGAAATAGGTACGGATGTTTTCAACGTAGGCGACCGCCTCGCCGCCGCGCGCATAACCGTGTCGCAGGTCCTGGTAGTACCTCTTCCTGGTCAGCAGCGGCAGGTGGCGCCGGACATCCTTCCAGGTGTCGGGGTTGCCACCTCCACCTTGAGTCAGTTTGCGTGCGTCCTCGAGGTGACCGAAGCCGATGTTGTAGGTGGCCAGCGCCAGCCAGGTACGGTCGGGCTCGGGGATTCGTTCAGGAATCTTGCTCCGGACCCAACGCAGGTAGTCGGCACCGCCGTTGATGCTCTGCACAGGATCGGTGCGGTCCTCGATCCCGAGCTGCTTGGCGGCGTCATTGGTCAGCATCATCAGTCCGCGCACCCCGGTCGGGGAGCGGGCGTCTGGATCCCAGTGCGATTCCTGGTAGCTGATCGCCGCGAGCAGGCGCCAGTCGATGTCCTCGCCTCCGGCTGACTCGAACAGCGGTTGGTAAGTTGGCAGCCGGTCGTCGATGCGGCGCTGGAATGAGCGCATTTCGACGTAGTCGAAATCGCCGAAGTGGCCGAAGTGTTGCTCGATCATGATCCTGAGCTGGCCGCTCGATTCCAGTTCGTCGAAAAACTCCTGCAGGGTGAAGACCAGGGCGTCGTCGGCATGGGTGGGCAGCACCCAGGCGAAATCACGCGCTTCACCGACACGGAAGGCGACGCGCAGTTCCGGGTAGAGCCGTTGGGCAATATCTACCTCGTGGCTGTAGGCGATGGTGTAGGTCAATTCACCCACGGCGACCTGTTGCAGCAGTTCCCAGGTGGTGGCGTCGCGGTCGACATGCCACTCCATGCCGGAGTGGGCCTGTTCGAGGATGGTCAATTGCTCGGCGTGGCCGTCACCGTAGGCCACGTAGAGCGGTCCAAGAAGCTCGTCGAGCGATTTCGGGCGGCCTTCACCGTAGCGATAGACCAGTTGCGGGTCGGCGCGTTGAAAGGGGCGTGAGAAGTTGAGCTGCTCGCTTCGCAGGCGGGTGATCGGCACGGCGACGGCGCCGAGATCACTTTCGCCACTGTCCAGGACCAGGCGCAGTTCCTCGATACCCGGGGTGACGAGTGGCTTGAGTTCGACCCCAAGATGATCTGCGAAACGCTGGGCGATGGCGTACTCGAACCCGCCCGGGCCGGCAAAATCATCCTGCATCGCTGGCGGCATGTGGCGCAGGGCAACCCGCAGTTCACCACCACGGATGATCTGGTCGAGCTGTGTCGCGCGCGTGCAGGCGGCGAGCAGCACGACGAGAAGAATCATCAACAGGCGCGGCTTGGACAAAATCGACCTCCCAGGGAAGTTTACTTCCCGACCCACCTGTCGTGTAAAATGCGCCGCCTGATCTGACGATGCCCAGGAGAGGTGCCTGAGTGGCCGAAAGGGCTTGACTCGAAATCAAGTGTACGTTCTGCGTACCGTGGGTTCGAATCCCACCCTCTCCGCCATTTCTACCAAAATTTGCTGCTCATAACACATAATCTTTGGCAGAATCCCCTTGTTTGTGTTCTATAGACCCACAGTAATGGGAAAATCCTCTTCTCCGCACTGAGTAACGTCTCGTCGCCTGGAAGGCAGGACCATGAGGTGGTGATACAGCGGTGAATAGGCATTCATTTTGAGGATGAATAGCCTGGCAATTCAAGACTATGCTCACCAATGGCGCAAACCGGTTGTTTATATCAAGTATAAATCCCACAAATGACGTTATTCCAGTCCTGGTTGCTCGGCATGAGGGCGTCAGGGCCATGAATGAGGCAATTCAGATGAGGCCACGTCGAAAATAGTTACCACATTGTCCTGTTAAACAGCCTCTTTAATAAAGTTAATTACCACAAATTACGTTTCTTGGCTAGATTTAGAGGCGTAGTTGAACATCGCGGGTCGTGGCTGCTGCCGTAGCAGGCCCTAAAGTGACCGTCCCGGCGCCGTCCGGGCATATCGTGGAGACGAGCCATGGCCTTTCCCAAGCCTTTCTACCGTTGGCGTCCGCACCCCTGGCACGGCCTGGAGGTCGGCCCCGACGCACCACGCGTGGTCCACGCCTACATCGAGATCACGCCATTCGACACGGTGAAGTACGAGATCGACAAGACTACCGGCTACCTGATGGTCGATCGCCCGGCGCGCACCTCGTCGTTGCCGCCGTCGCTCTACGGCTATATTCCGAGGACCTACTGTGGACCGCGCATCGCCGCCTTGATGGAAGGCGCCAAGTGCGGTGATGGCGATCCGCTGGATATCTGCGTCGTCAGCGAGCGGCCGATTTCGCGAGCGGAAGTCATACTGAAGTCGCGCGTGGTCGGTGGATTGCCGATGCTCGATGGTGGCGAGGCCGACGACAAGATCATTGCCGTGCTCGACAACGACAACCTATGGGGTGACATCTCTGAAGTAGATGATCTTCCCGGAGCGCTGGTCGACCGGCTGCGTCACTACTTCTCGACCTACAAACTGGTGCCGGGCGAAGACGAGCACGAGGTGGTTATCGGTCCGACCTACGGTCGCGAGCATGCCGAACGGGTCATCGCCGCGTCGATCGAGGATTACGAGCACGAGTTCGGCGGCTGACTGACAGACACTCCGCATTTGAGTGAAACGGTTTAATGCGCTGTCCAGCTTGCGATAGTGAGCAGTCACTGACCTGGGGCCGATACCTCGGCGCGCCGCTGGGTCGTCACACTTGCACGGCGTGCGCGGCACGTTTTCGGCCACGGACGACGTGGCGGTTTTATGCTGCGGTCGTGGTGGCCTGGTTGCTGGTGCTTGCGACGAGCCTGTGGGCGATGCAGAGCCTCGGGCTCGGTCTGCCAGCAACCGTTGCCATCCATCTCGTTCTCGGTTTCGCCATCCTGCTGCCACTCGATCGCTGGCTGGACGATCGGATGCGGCGGACTGTTCTCCTTGGTGGGCGCTGAGAAACGCGCGCGCGTGCTAACGTAGCCCGCTCCCGACAGCCATGAACCCGCCAGTAAACGGCTCGGCGTGGGGTTGTGACAGCGAATGCCGACTGGGCAACGACGAGCACGAGCAGGCCGCATGAATACCTGGACTCCCGACAGCTGGCACCAATTTTCCGCGCTGCAGCAGCCCAACTACCCTGATTTGCAGGCGGTGGACGACATCGTCACCCAGATCGCCAGCCTGCCGCCGTTGGTCACCAGCTGGGAAGTCGAGGCGTTGCGCGGACAGCTGGCCGAGGCGGCGGCCGGTGAGCGCTTCCTGCTGCACGGCGGAGACTGCGCTGAGCGCTTTGCCGACTGCACGCCGGAGATCGTCACCAACAAGCTGAAGATCCTGCTGCAGATGAGCCTGGTGCTGGTGCATGGGCTGCAGCGGCGCGTGACCCGGGTTGGCCGCCTCGCAGGCCAGTATGCCAAGCCGCGATCGGCCGACCTGGAGACGCGCGACGGCGTTGCGCTCCCCTCCTATCGTGGTGATTTGGTCAACCGGCCCGAGTTCGATGCCGAGGCACGAGTCCCGGACCCGATCAACATGCTGCGGGGTTACACCCGTGCGGCGCTGACCCTGAACTTCGTCCGAGCCCTGGTCGTCGGCGGTTTTGCCGACCTCCACCACCCGGAAAACTGGGATCTGGAGTTCATGGACCTGGCACCGGCCGCGGCCGAGTACCGGCGCGTGGTCACCGAGATCGGCCGCGCGTTGCAGTTCATGGAGACCGTCTCGGGGCAGCCGGCCGGCGATTCCGGCCGGGTCGATTTCTTCACCAGCCACGAGGCGCTGTTGTTGCCTTACGAACAGGCGCAGACGCGGACGACGCCGAAACGACCGGGCTGGTTCAACCTCGCCACCCACCTGCCGTGGCTCGGCGCACGCACGGTAGACCCGGGCGGGGCACACGTGGAGTACCTGCGCGGTATCCGCAACCCGGTCGGCATCAAGGTTGGCCCGGCCCTCGAGGCCGAGCACCTTGTCGACCTGCTCGATCGGCTCGATCCCGAGGGTGAGCCGGGGCGAATCACCCTGATCCACCGCTTTGGTGTCGGGGTCATCGAGGATCGCCTGCCGCCACTGGTCGAGGCCGTGGCACGCGCCGGTCGCCACCCGCTCTGGATCAGCGACCCGATGCACGGCAACACCCGCACCACCAGTGATGGCCTCAAGACGCGCAGCTTCGACGACATTCTTGGCGAACTCGAGCACGCCTTCCGCATCCACCGCGCCTGCGACAGTCGTCTCGGCGGGGTCCACTTCGAGCTGACCGGCGACAACGTTACCGAGTGCACAGGCGGTGCCCGCGGTCTCGCCGACAGTGATCTCCACCGCGACTACCGCTCTCTGGTCGACCCGCGACTGAACTATGAACAGGCGTTGGAAATGGCGCTTTTGATTGCCCGTTTCGACGAGGGTGTGACCTGAGGTCCCGCTTGCAGCATCGACGCAACCTGCTGACCATCTACCAGGCGGCCATTGCGGCGGTCGAAGGGCGTGCCGCCACGCGCCACTACCTCGAGACCCATCCGGTAACAGGCCCGCTCCACCTGGTAGCCGTTGGCAAGGCGGCGACGTCGATGGCACTCGGCGCCCACGATGCCCTCGGTGACCGGATCGTCAGCGGCCTGGTGATCTGCAAGACCGACCACGGCGATCCCGAGCTCGAGGCCATCGAGCACATCCACTACCTGGAGAGCGACCACCCGGTTCCTGGTGAGCGCAGCCTCGCGGCCGGAAGGACCCTGGTCGACTATCTCGATACCGCCCCGGCGGGTGCGCGCTTCCTGTGCCTCGGTTCGGGTGGTGCCTCGAGCCTGGTCGAGTTGCTGCCGGAGGGCTGTGACCTGGCCTGGTTGCAGCGCCTGACCGACTGGCTGCTCGCAGGAGGCTACGACATCGGCACCATGAATCGTGTGCGCAAGGCTTTTTCGCGCATCAAGGGCGGACGCCTGCGCCACTGGTTGCACGGTCGCCCGGCACTGAACCTGCTGATCTCCGACGTCCCCGGTGACGATCCGGCTGTGGTCGGCTCCGGACTGCTGGTTCCTGACCATGGTGTCCTGGCACCACTGCCCGAAGCGCTGCCTGACTGGGCGCGGGCCTGCCTGCGCGACGACGGGGCGGTAGGAGAGACGCCGGTGCCTGGACAGGTGGAGACGGTCTTTGTCGCAATCAATGCCGACGCGTGCGCCGCGGCACGGGATACCGCAATCGAGCTTGGATACACGGTCCGGCGCGAAGCCGGGCTGCTCGACGGTGATGCCGAGGCGGCGGCAAAAGCGCTGGTGGGGGAATTGGCCGACGGCACGCCCGGGCTGCGCATCTGGGGTGGCGAGACCACGGTGCGCCTGCCGACCGACCCGGGCCGGGGCGGACGCAACCAGCATCTCGCCCTGGCCGCCGCAACCGCACTCGCAGGCCGTGACGACCTGCTGCTGCTGGTCGCCGGCACCGATGGCACAGACGGTCCTGGCGAGGACGCCGGCGCACTGGTCGATGGCAGCACGGTCGCACGCGGTGAACTGCACGCCGGCCCCGCTTCGAGTGCATTGCGGCGTGCCGACGCCGGTACGTTCCTGGAAGCCGCCGGTGACCTGTTGCAGACCGGGCCGACAGGGACCAACGTCATGGACCTGGCGCTCGGCTTGCGCCTGACATCGGAGCAAGCCTGAGGCGTGAACGCCTGGCGCCGAGGAGTCATCAGTGGGCTGCTGCTCTCCGCCCTGGGGCTCGGTGGCTGCGGGGAGCCGCCACCGCCTGAGATCCAGACTTCGATACCGTCCGTGCCGCCGGTCGCGGTACAGCCTGCCACGGCACAGACGTTGCGGCTCGATTTCGCGGAGATCGTCCCGGGAGCTGAGCTGACGCCACTCCGCCACCTCGTGACGGCCCGTCACCTGCGCATTGACAGCGGTGATGAGGGCGACGGTGGCTTCATTCTCTACGACCGCAACGAGCAGGTGATCTACAGCGTGTCGCAGGCGTCGCAGACGATTATCGTCATCCCTTACGCTGAGGGTGGCAAGGCGCCACCGTCACCGTTTGCACTTGAGGAACGCCAGGTCAAGGACAAGATATTGTCATCGGTCGCCGGCAGTTCGCAGCCGCATCTCGACTTTCTCGCCGAAGGTGAACTCTGCTACAGCGCGGTTGTGGTCAGCGGCCTGCTGCCCGAGGCGCAGGCCGCCGAACGCGAGTACCTCGACACGCTCGGCTCCGAGCAGCGGCTCCATGTCGACAAGTTGCCTGCGGGAATGCGCGATCCCTGTGATCTCACCCGCAACGCCTACGTCCCGGCACGCCACCTCGAATCGGGCTACCCGGTACAGCTCTGGGATCCCTCGGGTTACCGGCGCAGCCTGCTCGCCTTTGATGCCGCGTGGGCCGCCGATTTGGCACTGTTCGCGTTGCCAGAAGGGTACGAGCGGTTGGAGATCGGCACGCTGCGCTGACGCGCTGGTGCCGTTCAGCTGTCCCTGGCGGGCAGCGCTTTCGCTACCACCACCTCCACCGCCATGTCGGGATGCAGGCGCAACAGTTCCAGTTCGCCGCCAGGTGTACAGCGCAGGACCGAGCCGCACTCGCCCCAGTCGCCAACCACGGCGCGTTCGACCGGGTCGCCGTGCAGGGCTGGACGGTGGGTGTGACCGTGGATCATCAGCCGGGTGCCGTGCTCGGCCAGTGCCGATCGCACGGACTCCTGGTTGACGTCCATGATCGCTTCGGCCTTGTTCTGCTTGTTCTCCTCGCTGAGGCGGCGCAAGGCGCGCGCCTCGGCCTGGCGCTCGGCCAGTGGACGCGAGAGAAAGACGGCGCGGACCTGCGGCTGGGCAACGTGGGCACGAAACTGCATGTGCTCGACATCGTCAGTGCAGAGGTGATCACCGTGAGTCAGTAGCGTGGGGAGTCCGTTCAGGTCGATGGGTGAAGGATCGTCCAGCAGTTCGCAGCCGCTGCGCTCACCGAACCCGGTTCCGGCGAGGAAATCGCGGTTACCGCAGATGAAAGCTGTCGGTACCCCGGCGGCGACCAGTTCACGCATACCGTTGAGGATCGGGTCGTATCCGGGCGAGTTGTCGTCGTCTCCGACCCAGGCCTCGAACAGGTCGCCGAGTATGTAGAGACGCCTGGCCTCGCGGGCCGGGCCGCGAAGAAAGGCAAGGAACAGCGCGACCGTCGCCGGCCGTGCCTCGGGGTCGAGGTGCAGGTCGGCGATAAAAAGTGTCGCGTCTCTCACTTGGCCGGCTTCTCCGCAGCCGGTTTTTCTGCTGCCTTCTCTTCGCCAATGACCGTGGCACGGGTGATCACCACCTGCTCTAGCGGTACATCGCGTGGGAAGCGGCCGGCCCGACCCGTTGGTACCGCACGAATCTTGTCGACCGTGCCCATGCCGGAGATGACCTTGCCGAAAACGGCGTAGCCGTACTCGCGTGGGCTGGTCGACCGGTGGTTGAGGGAATCGTTGTCGACCACGTTGATGAAGAATTGCGCGGTCGCGCTGTCGACCACGCCGGTTCGGGCCATGGCGAGGGTGCCGCGGTCGTTGCGCAGTCCGTTGGTGGCCTCGTTCCTGATCGGTGCGCGGGTCTTTTTCTGCTGCATATCCTGCGTGAAACCGCCGCCCTGGATCATGAACGTCGGGATAACGCGGTGGAATATCAGGCCGTCGTAGAAGCCGTCGCGCACGTAGCCGAGGAAGTTCTCGGTACTGACCGGGGCGTTCTCGGCGTCGAGTTCGATCTCGATCGTGCCCAGCGAGGTCTCCAGACGCACTTGCGGCGCTTCGGCGGCAAACGCACTGGCGGCACAGGCGAGGACGAGGGTCGAAAACAGGAACTGCAGCGATCTCATCGAAGACTCCGGGTCGATTGGTAGGGGTGAGAATGATAAGTCGATTCCCGGATCGGGAACACCCGTAATCTGTCGTGCCTTTGTCCGTTGTGGAGCGTTTCCGGTACCATGCGCGGCGTCCCGGCAGCGGCCGTGGGCCGGAGAGACACATGCTGACGATCCACAACAGCCTGACTCGCACCAAGCAGCCGTTCGAGCCGATCGAGCCGGGCAAGGTACGCATGTACGTCTGCGGCATGACGGTCTATGACTACTGTCACCTCGGCCACGCCCGCGCACTGGTGGTGTTCGACATCATCACCCGCTACCTGCGCTGGGTCGGCTACGACGTCATCTACGTTCGCAACATCACCGACATCGACGACAAGATCATCGCCCGGGCGAACGAGCGAGGCGAGGACTTCCGTGACCTGACCACCCACTTCATCTCCGCCATGCACGACGACTGCGCCGCGCTCGGTGTGCTGCCGCCCGATCATGAGCCGCGCGCGACCGATTCGGTGCCCGGCATGGTGGCCATGATCGAGACGTTGATCGCCAACGGCCATGCCTATGCCGCCGACAATGGCGACGTCTACTACGACGTCAGCCACTTCGACGGTTACGGCAAGCTGTCGGGCAAGAAGGTCGAGGACCTGCGCGCCGGTGCCCGGGTCGAGGTCACTCAGGCGAAGGACGACCCGCTCGATTTCGCGCTGTGGAAGGCAGTCAAGCCGGGCGAGCCAAGCTGGGATTCGCCCTGGGGTCCGGGCCGTCCCGGTTGGCACATCGAGTGCTCAGTGATGTCCATCGACGCCCTCGGCAATCACTTCGACATCCACGGTGGTGGCCGCGACCTGCAGTTTCCACACCACGAGAACGAGATTGCCCAGTCCGAAGGGGCGACCGGCGAACCGTTCGCCAACTACTGGATCCACAACGGCTTCGTGCGCATCGGCGACGAGAAGATGTCGAAGTCGCTCGGCAACTTCCTGACCATCCGTGAGATCCTCGAGCGCTACCGCGCCGAAGAGGTGCGCTACTTCATCGTCAACAGCCATTACCGCAGCGCGCTGAATTACAGCGAGGAGTCGCTCGGCCAGGCCCACGGGGCGTTGGAACGGCTCTACACCGCGCTGCGTGACCTGCCCGCGGGCGACGGCGAAACCGACCCCGAAGTCGAAGCCCGGTTCCGTGCCGCCATGGACGACGACTTCAACACCGCCGGGGCTCTCTCGGTGCTGTTCGAGACCGCTCGCGAGGTCAACCGGTTGCGCGCGACAGAGCCGGACAGGGCGGTTCGCCTGGGTGACACGCTGCGCACCCTCGGTGGTGTACTGGGGTTGCTGCAGCATGCGCCGGAAGAGTTCCTCAAGAGCGCCGCCGGCAGTGCGGGAGGGCTGGATGACAGCGCCATCGAGTCACTGATCGCCGAGCGCAACGCGGCGCGCAAGGGCCGTGACTTCGCCGCCGCTGACCGTGTTCGCGACGAGCTCAAGGCCGCCGGGATCGAACTCGAGGATGGCGCCGAAGGGACGACCTGGCGTCGCGCCTGACGATCTGCGGAAGTCCTCGAAACAGGTATTCTGCAGGTCGGGCTTCAGCCCGATATGCCTGAAGCTGGAGTAGGCCGGACTTCAGTCCGACATGACACTCTTGTCGGGCTGAAGCCCGACCCACAAAGAGTATTTTTTAAGCTGGCGAATCGTCGCGACTGTCGGCCGCGTCGGCCGTGTTCTTGAGCAGCATCGCCACCGTCATCGGCCCGACCCCGCCGGGGACCGGCGTGATCCAGCCGGCCCGCTCGCTCGCGGTCGCGAAATCGACATCACCGGTCAGCCGGCCGTCGGGTAGGCGGTTGATCCCGACGTCGATCACCACGGCCCCTTCGCGAATCCACGCCCCGGGCACGAAACCGGGCCGCCCGACCGCGGTCACCAGAATCTCGGCACGGGCGACGTGACCGGGCAGGTCGATGGTGCGGGAGTGGCAGACGGTGACGGTGCAGCGCGCCTGGAGCAGTTCCAGCATCATCGGTCGGCCGACGATGTTCGAGACACCGATGACCACGGCATGGCGTCCGGCGAGTTCGATGCCGGTGCGTTCGAGCAGTGTCATGACACCGCGCGGCGTGCATGGACGGAGCAGGGGGCTCCGAAGCGCCAGGCGACCGACGTTGTAAGGGTGGAAGCCGTCGACGTCCTTGGCCGGGTCGATGCGCTCGATCACCGCCTGCGGGTCGATCTGTTCGGGCAGTGGTAGCTGGACCAGGATGCCGTCGATTGCCGGGTCGGCGTTGAATCGGTCTATCAGTGCCATCAATTCGGCCTGGGAGGTGGTGGCGGGCAGATCGTGGGCCTCCGAATGGAAGCCGACCTCGGTGCAGGCGCGGCGCTTGCTGCCGACGTAGACGCGCGATGCCGGATCCTCCCCGACCTGGACCACAGCGAGCCCGGGTTGGCGGCGCCCTTCAGCGAGGCGGGTGGCCACCCGTCGCTCGACTTCGGCGCGCACCTCGGCTGCGATCTGCTTGCCGTCGAGCAACCGTGCGGCCATGCTTGATCCTCCACCCGGAAAAGGGCATTTTCTCACGCCGCCCGAAAGCCTAACAAGGCGCAATTCGATCCATTGACCCTCAAAAGGGGTGCGCGTATCATCCCCGGTCTGCGTGCGGTAACCGATTGATGCGCTGTGGTATGATCCCGCGCGTTTCGGGGTATAGCGCAGCCTGGTAGCGCACCTGCTTTGGGAGCAGGGTGTCGGGGGTTCAAATCCCTCTACCCCGACCAAATTTGGTGATGCCAGCGGACTCAATATGCGCCCGTAGCTCAGCTGGATAGAGCATCGGCCTTCTAAGCCGAGGGTCGCAGGTTCGAGTCCTGCCGGGCGCGCCAACTGCTCGGTCAGATACTGTCCGTAACGTGATTATGGTGGGCGTAGCTCAGCTGGTAGAGCCCCGGATTGTGATTCCGGTGGTCGTGGGTTCGAACCCCATCGCTCACCCCAATTTCCGGTCCCTGACCGGGTAAAAAATCAGGGCCGTTAGCTCAGTTGGTAGAGCAGTTGACTCTTAATCAATTGGTCGTAGGTTCGAATCCTACACGGCCCACCA
>CAXMPC010000129.1:0-15282 GCA_964195335.1 uncultured Gammaproteobacteria bacterium
CCTAGCCACCTGGAGTTGAAACAGATCTCGGTCTTGTCCGGATCGAGGATCTTGAACACCTGGGTCTCGTAGGTACGGGCGTTCTCCTGGATCTCCTCGGGCGTCATCGGTGGACGTGTGGCGTTCTTGCCGGTCGGGTCACCGATCAGGCCGGTGAAGTCGCCGATCAGGAACATGACATGGTGCCCCAGTTGCTGGAACTGGCGCATCTTGTTCAGCAACACGGTGTGCCCGACGTGCAGGTCGGGCGCGGTCGGGTCGAAACCGGCCTTGATCCGTAGCGGGCGCCCGGCACCAAGGCGCTCGAGCAGTTCGTTCTCGGGCAGAATTTCGTGGCTGCCGCGACGGATCTCGGCAAGCGCTTCGGCGGGCGTCAGCATGCTCAGGCGTCCTCGTTTCGGTCGCGCGAAGGGAGCGGAAGGATACCAGTCCGCCCTACGGGGCGAAAACCGGGGCCGGCGTTCAGACCGGGTTGTCGACCTCGATATATTCGCAGACGATCCCGAACTGTTTGGCGAGATGGGCTGCAACCGCCCGCACACCGAAGCGCTCGGTCGCGTGATGCCCCGCGGCGAAGTAGTGAATGCCCGCCTCTCGGGCGATGTGCACGGTGCGCTCCGAAATCTCGCCGCTGACGAAGGCATCCAGGCCGAGTTCCACCGCCTCCTCGATGAAGTCCTGCGCCGCCCCGGTGCACCAGCCGATCCGGCTCACGGGATGATCGCCACCCGGAATCCACTGCGGCGCCCGTCCGAGAGCTGTTGTTAGCGCAGCCTCCACTCCGGCCGGCGCGGTCGGGGCGGACAGGCGACCATGCAACGCCAACGGCGGCTCGCCGCCGAATGCGCCCTCGACCCGCCAGCCGAGGTCCCGGCCGAGGCCGGCGTTATTGCCCCACTCGGGGTGCGCATCGAGCGGCAGATGGTAGGCGATCAGGCTCAGGCCGTGCTCGAGCAGCAGGGCGATACGCTCGCGCTTGATCCCGACCAGGCAGGGATCCTCCCCTTTCCAGAAATAGCCGTGATGGACCAGCAGGGCATCGGCGTCGCTGGCCACCGCCGCCTCGATCAGCGCCCGGCTGGCCGATACCCCGGCGACCAGACGGCGCACCGGGCGCGTGCCGGCCACCTGCAGTCCGTTCGGGCAGTAGTCGCGGAAGCGTCCGGGCTCGAGCTGCCGATCCAGATAGTCGACCAGTTCCCGGATCTCTAACCCGTCTGTCGTTGCTTGCGGATGCATGAATCCCCTCCGTACCAAGGCGCGACCACTGCCATCACACCTGCCAGGTAGAGTACACTGATCTGATAATTTCGGTCCTGCATTGGATGCGGGCACTCCCACTCTTAAAGGGTTCGGAGTATGCAGCTCGGGAAATCGCTGGCCTTCGCCTTCCAGGTGATCACCGCCGGACTCGCCCTGGCGTTTGTCATCGTCATCCTGAAGCCGGAACTGCTGACCGTACCGGGACCGGTGGTGGCGACATCCACCCAGGCCGATGCACCGCGCGCAGGCAGCCAGCCCGTCGCCCACTCCTACGCCGATGCCGTCGCCCGTTCGGCGCCGGCCGTGGTCAACATCAGTACAGCCAAGGTGGTCACTGAGCGGCCCAACCCGCTGTTCGAAGATCCGGTGTTCCGCCGTTTCTTCGGTGAGGGGCCGAGCGTTTCGCCACGTCAGCGCCTGGAGACCAGCCTCGGCTCCGGGGTCATCGTCGGCCCGCAAGGGCACGTGCTGACCAACAATCATGTCATCGCCGAGGCCGACCAGATCGTGGTGCAACTCGCCGATGGTCGCGTCGGCGAGGCGACCCTGGTCGGGGCCGACCCCGAGTCCGACCTCGCCTTGCTAGAGGTCGATCTGCCCGACCTGCAACCGGTCACCGTCGGTTCGTCCGACGCACTAAAGGTCGGCGACATCGTACTCGCCATCGGCAATCCCTACGGCGTCGGTCAGACAGTGACCATGGGTATCGTCAGCGCCACCGGGCGCAGCCACCTCGGCATCAGCACATTCGAGAACTTCATCCAGACCGATGCCGCGATCAACCCGGGCAACTCGGGCGGCGCACTGGTCAACGCCGCTGGAGAACTGGTCGGCATCAATACCGCCATCTTCTCGCGCTCTGGCGGCTCCCAGGGCATCGGTTTCGCCATCCCGGCCAGTCTCGCCAACGAGATACGGCTGCAAATAGTCGAGCACGGCAGGGTGGTCCGCGGTTGGCTCGGAATCGAGATCCAGGAAGTGACCAGGGAACTGGCCGAGTCGTTTGGCCTCAAATCAACCATGGGCTTCATCATCGCCGGCGTGCTACCCGGCGGCCCGGCGGATCGCGCTGGCATGCAGCCCGGCGACATCGTCACCGAGGTGGCGGGCGCGACCATCGACAATCCCACCACGGCCCTGGAGAAGATCGTGATGCTGACTCCGGGTGAGCGTATCGAGCTCAGCGGCTGGCGCCAGCAGGAAGCAGCACAATGGACCGTCGAGATCGACGAGCGGCCACAGAACGAACCGCGATAACCCGGACTGAGGAAGGATCGATGAACGAGATTGCAGAGCGACGCACCCCCAGCATACTGCCGGCAGCCGAGAAGAAGCCCGCCTCGCAGTGGTCGCTACTGGCCAACCTGGGGGATCTGATCCGCTCAGACCACCACTCGATCGACTTCAAAGGCTCACGGGCTGACTACATCCATAACCGGGTGCGCATCCTCGGCCTGATCTACGCGGCCCTGGTGATCCTGTGGATCCCGATCGATGCCTTGCTGGTACCTAACGGCATGCTGACCGCTCTGGCCATTACACGTACCGTCGCCTGCATTTGCTTCCTTGCTGTGGCCCTGGTGCGCCACAACCCGCACCACCTGCCGCTGGCCCGGGTGCGCCTCGGCCTGCTGGTGGCGATCCCGTGCGTGTTCTACTTTATCACCCAGCTGATCCTCGTCGACGGCGTGTCGGAGTGGGCGGCGATGGGCTACGGTTTCTACCCCTACGTGATGATCGCGCAGCTTGCGATCTTCGCCCTGACCCTACTGGAAGGGCTGGCACTGGCCTTGCCGGTTTTCCTGATCGTCTTGGCGACAGCGGCGGTCAAGGGGACGTTCTTCAGCGCCGACACCATCGCCAATCTCTGGCTGTTGGGACTGCTGCTCTCCCTGGCGCTATGGGCCCAGATGTCGCAATTGCAGATGCTGCTACGCCTTTATCGCCAGGCTACCCGCGACCCGCTGACCGGGCTGTTCAACCGACGAGCACTGATGGGCCGCCTGGCCGAGGAGATGGAGCGCTCCGAGCGCTACAAGCGTGTGCTGACCGTGCTGCTGTTCGATCTCGACAAGTTCAAGCGCGTCAACGACACCCTCGGGCACCTTGCCGGTGACGCCGTGCTGCGCCACTTTGCCAAGGTGGTCGAGGCGGCACTGCGGAATTCCGACCTGGTCGGGCGCTACGGCGGCGAGGAGTTCCTTGCGGTGCTGCCCGAAACCAGCCCTGAGCGCGGCTGCGAGGTTGCCGAACGCATCCGCAACGGCTGCCACGAGGCGCCGGCGACCGCGCCCGATGGCACGGATGTAGTGTTCACCACCAGTATCGGCGTTGCCACGCTGTTACCCGGCGAGGATTCCGAAGCCCTTATCGCCCGTTGCGACGACTCGCTCTACAAGGCCAAGGAAACCGGTCGAGACAGGGTCGTACTGGCCGACTGAGCATCCCACTGGTAGCGCAGAATATTTGGAGGATTGCTGATGCACGAACACGACATCCTGCTCGGCGATCTCGACCGTCTGCGCTCGGTCAGTGACAAGCTGAGCCACATTCACGATATTCTCCAGCGCCAGTTTCCGGGACTGCAGCGAATCACCGTGGCCGTTTACGACCGCCACACCGACCTGCTCAAGACCTTCTGCTGCAGCGACCGGCGCAACAATCCGCTGCGCAAGTACGCCGCGCCACTGGCCGACTCGCCCGCCCTGCATGCGCTGGTCGAAAGCGGCCGCCCGCGGGTGATCGAGGACCTGTCCGCCTACGACTCGGGCCGCCCCGGCAGCCAGCCTCACATCGTCAGTGAAGGCTTTCGCTCGAGCTACACGATGCCGATGCAGATGGACGGCCGTTTCGCCGGCCTGCTGTTCTTCGACGCCACCGAGCCCGGGTATTTCACCCCCGCCGTTCTTGCGACCATCGATCCGTTCGTCCACGTCATCGCCCTGACGGTGGTGCGTGAACTGTCGGTTGGCCGCACGCTGATGGCGGCAATCAAGACCGCGCGCGCTTTCGCCGAACAGCGTGATGCGTCTACCGGCGCGCATCTCGACCGGATGTCGCGCTACGCCCGGTTGATCGCGCTCGACATGGCCGACTCCCACGACCTCAGCGACGAGACGATCGAGTTCATCTTCCTGTTCGCACCCCTGCACGACATTGGCAAGATCGGCATCCCTGACCGGATCCTGCTCAAGCCCGGCAAGCTCGATCCCGTGGAGTTCGAGGCGATGAAGCAACACGTCGATGTCGGCCGTACCATCGTCGAGCAGATGATCGACGATTTCGGCTTCGACGAGTTCGGCAACGTCGCCATCCTGCGCAACATCGTTCACCACCACCATGAGGCGTTCGATGGCAGCGGCTACCCCGATGGACTACAGAGCGGCGCGATCCCGGTCGAGGCGAGGATTATCTCCGTGGCCGACGTGTTCGATGCCCTGACCAGCAGTCGACCTTACAAGGAAGCACAGAGCAACGAGGCATCGCTGGCGCAGATGGAGGAACTCGCCGGAAGCAAGCTCGACCCGCGCTGCCTCGAGGCGCTGCACCGCAATCCCGCCGGGCTGGCGGAGGTCCAGGCGCAGTTCGAGGAAAACCGGATCGGCTGACCGCTCAGGCGTCGCTCGCTGATCCGCACTTCGCCTGCAGCGACAGTTCCCCGTCATTCCAGTCGGCGACCACGGTGTCACCGGCGGCGAAATCGCCGGCAAGGATACGCTGGGCGAGCGGGTTCTCCAGGCGTTGCTGCAGTGCCCGCTTGAGTGGCCGCGCCCCGTAGACCGGGTCGAAGCCGGCGGCGGCCAGCTGGTCCAGCGCCGCGGCCGTCAACTCGAGACGCAGGTCGCGCTCGGCCAGGCGTCGGCGCAGATGGTCGACCTGGATGTCGGCGATGGCACGGATCTGCTCGCGCGCCAGCGGGTGGAACACCACCACCTCATCGACGCGGTTGATGAACTCTGGCCGGAAGTGCTGGCCGACGATTTCCATCACCGCCGCCTTCATCTGCGCGTAGTTCTCCTCGCCGGCCAGTTCCTGAACCACCTGCGACCCCAGGTTCGAGGTCATGACGATGACGCTGTTGCGAAAGTCGACGGTACGGCCGTGACCGTCGGTAAGGCGACCGTCATCGAGCACCTGCAACAGCACGTTGAAGACGTCCGGATGAGCCTTCTCGACCTCGTCGAGCAGGATCACCGAGTAGGGCTTGCGCCGCACCGCCTCGGTCAGGTAACCGCCCTCCTCGTAGCCGACGTAGCCGGGCGGTGCGCCGATCAGCCGGGCGACGGAGTGTTTCTCCATGAACTCAGACATGTCGATGCGGACCATCGCCTCCTCGGTATCGAACAGGAACTGGGCCAGCGCCTTGCTCAGCTCGGTCTTGCCGACACCGGTCGGACCGAGGAACAGGAATGAGCCGGTCGGGCGGTCGGGATCGGCGATCCCGGCACGGGCACGCCGGATGGCGTCGGCGACAGCGACCACGGCCTCGTCCTGGCCGATCACGCGACGGTGCAGTTCCTGCTCCATGCGCAACAGCTTGTCGCGCTCGCCTTCGAGCATCTTGCTGACCGGAATACCGGTCCACATCGACACCACCTCGGCGATCTCTTCATCAGTGACCCGGTTACGCAGCAGCGTGGTCTCCTGTCCTGCCGTGTCACTGGCGCTGGCGAGCCGCTTTTCCAGTTCAGGTATCAGCCCGTACTGCAGTTCCGACATTCTCCCCAGATCCTGGGCTCGGCGCGCCACTTCGAGATCGAGCCGGGCGCGTTCGATCTCCTCCTTGACCTGGGTCGCTCCCTGCAGCGTCGCCTTCTCCGCCTTCCACACCTCCTCGAGATCGGAAAACTCGCGCTCGAGGCTCCCGAGTTGCTGTTCCAGATCTCCCAGCCGTTTCTTCGACGCGGCATCGGACTCCTTGCGCAGCGCTTCGCGCTCGATCTTCAACTGGATTACCCGACGTTCGAGCCGATCCATCGCCTCGGGCTTGGAATCCATCTCGATGCGGATACGACTGGCGGCTTCGTCGATCAGATCGATCGCCTTGTCCGGCAGGTTGCGGTCGGTGATGTAGCGGGTCGACAGGGTGGCCGCGGCGACGATCGCCGGGTCGGTGATCTCGACGCCGTGGTGCACCTCGTAGCGCTCCTTGAGGCCGCGCAGGATGGCGATGGTGTCCTCGACGTTGGGCTCATCGACCACCACCTTCTGGAACCGGCGCTCGAGTGCCGCGTCCTTCTCGATGTACTTGCGGTATTCGTCGAGCGTGGTAGCGCCGACGCAGTGCAGTTCGCCCCGCGCCAGCGCCGGCTTGAGCATGTTGCCGGCATCCATCGAGCCCTCGGCCTTGCCGGCGCCGACCATGGTGTGCATTTCGTCGATAAACAGGACGGTGCGCCCCTCGTGCTTGGCGAGGTCGCTCAACACCGCCTTCAGCCGCTCTTCGAACTCGCCGCGGAACTTGGCCCCGGCGATCAGCGCGCCCATGTCGAGCGACAGCAGGCGCTTGTCCTTGAGCCCCTCCGGCACCTCGCCATCGACAATGCGTTGCGCCAGCCCCTCGACGATGGCGGTCTTGCCAACTCCGGGCTCGCCGATCAACACAGGATTGTTCTTGGTGCGCCGTTGCAGCACCTGGATGGCGCGGCGGATTTCGTCGTCGCGGCCGATCACCGGATCGAGTTTGCCCTGCTCGGCGCGCTCGGTCAGGTCGATGGTGTAGCGCTGCAGCGCCTGGCGCTGGTCCTCGGCGTTGGGATCGTCGACCGCGTCGCCACCGCGCATGCGGTCAATCGCCTGCTCGAGCAACTGGCGGCTGGCACCGGCCTCGCGCAGCGCCTGACCGAGTTCGCCCTTGTCCTCGCTGGCAGCCAGGACGAACAGTTCGCTGGAGACAAAACTGTCGCCTCGCTGCTGGGCCAGCTTGTCGGTGACGTTGAGCATGCGTGACAACGGATTGGAGACCATGACGTCGCCGGCCGTGCCCTCGACTCGTGGCAAGCGATCGAGTTGCTCTCCAAGCCGCGCGCGGAGTTGAGCGACATTGACCCCGGCCTGGGTCAGCAGCGGCCGTACACTCCCTCCCTCCTGGTCGAGCAGGGCCAGCAGCAGGTGCACCGGTTCGATGACCTGGTGGTCGCGCCCGACGGCCAGGCTCTGGGCATCGCTCAGGGCCATCTGGAACTTACTGGTCAGCTTGTCCATGCGCATGATGATTGTCCTGGAAACGTCTTCAACTGCAGCTTAAATGCGGCCTGGAGGCCAGGTTTTCAAGCACGCCCGGCGGCGACCATGCCGCGCCGCTCGTCGATACCGCGCAGCAACAGCAGCCCGACGGCGAAGAAGGCGAGGGTCGATAACAGGGCGGTACGGTGATCACCGCCGGTGGCATAACCAATCAGGCCGTAGCCGAGTGGACCAACGATCGCGGCCAGCTTCACCGCCAGACCCCACAGGCCGAAAAATTCCCCGGTCCGTCCCTCCGGTGCGAAGCGACCGACCAGCGCGCGCCCGGCCGACTGGCTCGCCCCCATGGCGATACCGACCAGGTTGGCCGCGACCCAGAACAGCGCCGCCCCCTCGGCGGCCCACGCCATGCCCCCGGCAATCAGCCACAACACCAGCGCCAGCGCCAGCGTACGTACCGAGCCGATACGATCCTGCAGGTGGCCGAAAGCGAGGGCACCGATGGCCGCCGTAATATTGACGACCAGGATCAGCCACAGACTCTCGACGGTGCCAAAACCCATCGCCTGCTGCGCGTAGACCGTCGCCAACACCACCACGGTCTGGATTCCGGCGTGGTAGACCGCCAGCGTCACCAGGAATCGGCGCAAGTCCGGAAACCGGTCCGCCTCACGCCAGGTGCGCACCAGCCGGTGCCAGCCGGCCATCAGGGCGACCTCGGCATCGGGCTGTGGTGGCGATCGTTCGCGCAACCACAACAGCGTCGGCAGCGAGGCCAGCGCAAAGGCGCCGGCGACGATCAACATCGTCCCGGGCACCGCCGCCGCGGTCTCGATCCCCTGCGACTCGGCCAGCTTCAACCAGGCCAGGCAGAGTCCGAGCACCAGCAACCCACCAACGTAGCCGAGCGCCCAGCCACGGGCTGACATACGCCCCAGTTCCTCGGCTGGCGCAAGTTCGGGAAGAAAGGCGGAAATCAGGTTTTCGCCACTGGCGAACAGGACGTAGGAACCGATCAGCAACACGACACCGAGGCCGACGTCGCCCGGCCCGACCATTGCCAGCATGGCGGTCAGGCCGACGCAACCGAATGTGGTGAAGAGCAGGAAACGCTTCTTGGCCGCGCGGGCATCGGCGATCGCCCCGACCAGCGGCCCGCTCAGCAGGACGACGGCGTTGGCCACCGCAATGGCGCCGGTCCACAGCAGCGTCGCGCCGCCCTGACCATGGGCCGAGGCCACGACACCGACGAAGTAGGCGTTGAAAACGGCGGTGAGAACGACGGTGGCGTAACCGGAGTTGGCGAAGTCGTAGAACGCCCAGGCCCAGAGCTCGCGCCGCGGCGCCCAGCCAGGTGGGTTCCCGGGTTTCATCTCACTCCGGCGGCGCCTGGTAGACCTTGCGCCGGAACAGGTCGTTGCGGCGGCTGACCAGGCGGTCGAGGAACAGGAACCCGTCGAGGTGGTCGATCTCGTGCTGCGCGGCGCGCGCCTCGAAGCCGTGCATCTCGAAATCCCGGGTCACGCCGTGTTCGTCGAGGGCCTGCAGGACGATGCGCTCGGCCCGGATCACATTACCGGTGTAGTCGGGCACCGACATGCAACCCTCGCGGCCGATGGCCATGCCGTCCCACTCGGAGATTTCCGAGTTGATCAGCACCTGCCGACCGTGGCTGCTCGACTTCTTGCGCGGCGGCACGTCGATGATCACCACGCGCACGAAGCGTCCCACCTGCGGCGCGGCAATGCCAACCCCACCGGGTCCGGCGCGCATGGTCTCCTCGAGGTCAGAGATGAACGCGCGCAGCACGTCATCGACCACGGTGACCGGTTCCGCGACCTGCTTCAGTCGCGGGTCCGGGTAGGCAAGGATCTCGAGAAGGGGCATGCGTCAGCCGATCAGCGTCTCTATCGGCTCAACCCGGGTGTCGATACCGGCGTCGGTGAGTTTGGCCAGCGCCTCGCGCAGCCGCTCGATGCCGTCGCCGGCGGTGCCCTCGATATGCATGACGTAGATCGGTGCTTGCTCGCTGCCGCCGATGTCAGATTCAAGGTCGAGGATGTTGAGTCCGGCCTCGGCCAACAGCCCGGTCACCTGGGCGACAATACCTGCCCGGTCGGCGCCGAAAACGGTTACGCGCACATCCGGCACCAGGTGGTCGTGCAGGTGGCCTTCAATTCGGTCGACATGCAGGCGCAGGCCGAGGTCGTCGGTAACCGGCGCCAGGATCGCCTCGACTTCGCTGGCATCACCCTCGTGGCCGACCATCAGCATGATGGTGAAATTGCCGCCCAGACGCATCATCGACGCCTCTCCGAGGTGGCAACCGTTTTCGAACAGGGGAGCGCTGACCCGGGCGACGATACCCGGACGATCGTTGCCAATCACCGTCACCATGGTCCATTGCATCGCATCTCTCCAAAGACTTGCCCGCCCGCCGGTACGGACCCGGTGGGCGATGATACCGGAACGGTCAGCCGGCGTCGGTGTGGTTCAGCCAGACCAGGCTCGCCATGCGCCCGGTGACACCGTCACGGCGGTAGGAGTAGAAACGGTCGACCGCGCTGGCGGTGCACAGGCCGCCACCGTAGACGTCCACGACACCCAGTCGCTCGAGGCGTTGACGCGCCAGAGTGTAGAGATCTGCCAGCCAATGTCCCGGGCGGGTCGGGGTAAACGCGACCGCGCTGGCCGGATCAGCCGCGACGAAAACGTCACGAACCGTGGCATCGACCTCGTAGGCCGCCGGCCCGATCGCCGGCCCGAGCCAGGCGAGCACCTTTTCCGGGGCCACGCCAAGGGCGGCGACCGTCTCTTCGAGGACAGTGGCGGCGAGGCCACGCCAGCCGGCGTGCGCCGCCGCGACGACTGTACCCTCACGGTCGCAAAACAGCACCGGCAGGCAGTCGGCCGTCTGTACCGCGCAGACCGGCCCCGGACGGTCACAGACAACGGCATCGGCCTCGATGCCGGGTCGCCAGTTTGCTGAGTTCGCCACCACGGTGCCGTGCACCTGCCGCAACCAGAGGATCGGCCCCGCGCCTCCGACTGCAGCGGTGACCAGGTCACGGTTGGCTGCGACCGCCGCCGGGTCGTCACCGACATGGTCACCGAGATTGCAACTCGCATGTGGGCCGGTGCTACGGCCCCCGGCCCGAGTGGTGATCAGGGCACGCACCCCCTTGGGCGCCGGCCAGTCGGGCACGATCCAATCTTCTGGTTCAACCACGCTCATCGGCTAATCCTGAGTCATCTCGCAAAGCCTGTACCAGGTCGGTCAGGTCCTGCGGCAACGGTGCCTGCCAAGCCATCGCCTCTCCGCTGCGCGGGTGTGCCAGCGCCAGGCGGGCGGCATGCAGGGCCTGGCGCGGAAAGTCCTGCAGCTGCGCGCGCAAGGCTGGCGAGACCCCCCGTGGCAGGTGCGGCCGGCCACTGTAGACCGGGTCACCCACCAGCGGATGGCGGACGTGCGCCAAGTGGACACGGATCTGGTGGGTACGACCGGTCTCGAGTCGAACGTCGAGCAGCGCGTTGGCGCGATAGCGTTCCGCGACCCGGTAATGGGTGACGGCGTGACGGCCACTGCTCACCACCGCCATACGTTTGCGCTCCACCGGATGGCGACCTATCGGGGCGTCGACCGTCGCGCCGCCGGTGGGCACGCCGCGGACCACGGCAAGGTATTCGCGGCGGACATCTCGGCGAGCCAATGCCGCGACCAGCCCCTGGTGAGCCGGCAACGTGCGGGCTACCACCAGCAGGCCGCTGGTCTCCTTGTCGAGACGGTGGACGATACCGGCGCGTGGCAGTACCGCGAGTTCCGGCGCGAGGTGGAGCAGACCGTTGACCAGGGTGCCATCCCAGTTGCCCGCGGCCGGGTGGGTTACCAGGCCTGCCGGCTTGTTGATCACCAGCAGGTCCGCGTCCTCGTAGATGACCTGCAACGGGATGGGCTCGGGCAGCCAGCGGGTGTCGGGTTCGACGACCGCATCGATGGCAACCTCCTCGCCACCCGTGACCGGGTCACGCGGTCGACGTGACCGACCGTCGACCATGACCTGGCCGGCCCGGATCCACGTCTGCAACCGACTCCGCGAATAGTCGGGAAAGAGTTCGGCGAGCACCTGGTCAAGCCGCCGGCCGGCGGCTTCCGGCGGGACCGTGGCGCGAAGTTGAAATGTCTTGTCGCTGTCGTCGCTCACCGCAACCATCGCCGTTTCGTCCCCAAGGGATTACGGTATACTCGGCCCCCGTATCTTGCTGCAAAACCAGACATTCGGGCGATCCTATCATGGGCCTTTACCGGCTGATTTCGACTCTGCTGCTGTTGTTCATTCTCGCCGGTTGCGGGCTGCTGCCCTCGGACGAAGACGAGACCAGGGACTGGACCGCGTCACAACTCTACAACGAGGCCAAGGAGGAACTCGACGAAGGGGGTTACGAGCGCGCGATCAAGCTCTATGAGCAGCTGCAGGCGCGCTATCCGTTCGGCCGCTACGCCCAGCAGGCCCAGATCGAGGTCGCCTACGCCTACTATCGCTACGATGAGCCGGAACAAGCGATTGCCGCGGCCGACCGTTTCATCAAGCTGCACCCCAAGCACCCCAACGTCGACTACGTCTACTACCTGAAGGGCCTGGCCGACTTCAACCGCGGCATCGGCGTCCTCGAGCGCTTCATCCCGAGCAAGAGTTCAGAGCGCGATCCTGGCTCGGCAAGCCGTTCGTTCTACCACTTCGAGGATCTGGTGCAGAAGTTCCCGGAGAGCAAGTACGCCGAAGATTCCCGCCTGCGCATGGTCTACCTGCGCAACAACCTCGCCGAGTACGAAGTTGCGGTGGCGCAGTACTACATGCGCCGAGGTGCCTACGTAGCCGCCCTCAACCGTGGCAAGTACGTCGTCGAACACTACCAGCGCACGCCGGCGATGCCGGATGCCTTGCTGGTGGTGGTGGGAGCCTACCGCGCGATGGAGATGGACGAACTCGCCGCCGACTCGGAGCGGGTCTACCGGGCAAACTTCCCCGAGCACGTGGCCCAGGCGGAAAATGCATTTATCGACTGGTGGCCGTTCGAGTAGGACGCCGACAACCTGCCAACCCCCTCTCGCGGGTCCGGACGGACCCGGATCAGATCGCTTCCATGTCCTCCTCGCCGGTGCGGATGCGCACCACCTTGGAGACATCGCTAACGAAAATCTTACCGTCACCAATCTTGCCCGTTCGCGCGGCCTGGGTGATCGCCTCGATCGCCCGGTCGACCAGGTCGTCACCGATCACCGCTTCCACCTTCACCTTGGGCAGAAAGTCGACCACGTACTCGGCGCCACGATAGAGTTCGGTGTGGCCCTTCTGGCGGCCGAAACCCTTGACCTCGGTCGCCGTCATGCCGGCGATGCCGATTTCCGAGAGCGCCTCGCGGACGTCGTCGAGCTTGAACGGCTTTATGATCGCCTCGATCTTCTTCATCACTTACCTCGTTTCCCGATTGACGGTGGCGTGCCGCGCCCGGCGGCAGGAGGGGGTGGAGTATACATCCCGGTCGCGCCCCGATCAGCGCCCCGGTCGTTCTGTCAGGAAGCTCCGTAGCCCGAGGTGATCGGGTAGCGACGGTCGCGGCCAAAGGCCTTGCGGCTGATGCGTACCCCGGGCGGTGCCTGACGCCGCTTGTACTCGTTGCGCACCACCATGCCGATCACCCGCCGCACCATGGCGGGGTCGAAGCCGGCGGCGACGATCTCCTCCTGGCACTGATCGCGTTCGACAAAGCGCTCGAGAATGGCATCGAGGAGATCGTAGGGTGGTAACGAATCGCTGTCCTTCTGATCCGGGGCCAGCTCGGCCGACGGCGGACGCTCGATCACCCGGCGCGGAATCACTGGTGTCTCTCTGTTGCGGTACTCGGCAAGCCGGTAGACCAGCGTCTTGGGCACGTCCTTCAACGGTGCGAAACCACCGGCCATGTCGCCATAGAGGGTCGCGTAACCGACCGCCATCTCGCTTTTGTTGCCTGTTGTGAGGAGGATACGCCGCGACTTGTTCGACAACGCCATCAGTACCACGCCGCGGCAGCGAGCCTGAAGGTTCTCCTCGGTCGTATCGGCCGGCAGACCGGCAAACGCCCCAGAGAGCATGTCGAGAAAGGTGTCGAAAGCGGGCTCGATCGGAATCACGCGATGACTGGCGCCGAGTGCCTCGGCCTGGGTCACGGCGTCGTCGATGCTCATCTGTGCGGTGTAGCGTGACGGCATCAGTACCGCCTCGACCCGTTCCGGGCCGAGGGCGTCGCTGGCGATGGCCAGGGTCAGGGCGGAATCGATGCCGCCGGAGAGACCGAGCACCGCTCCGTCGAAACCGTTCTTGTCAACGTAGTCGCGGACGCCGAGCACCAGGGCCGCATAGATGGCCCCCGTGTCGTCGAGCATCTCTTCAACCCGGCCCGGAAGGACACTCGAAGTCTCCTCCACGAAATCAAACGTGGCCAGCAACAGCTCGGCACCGAACTGTGAGGCCCGTGCCACAACCTCGCCCTCGGCATCGAGCACGAACGAACCGCCATCGAACACCAACTCGTCCTGGCCGCCGACCAGGTTGACGTAAGCGATCGGCACCGGCGCTTCGGCCTGGCGTGCGCGCAGCATCGCCTCGCGCTCGGCCTGCTTGCCGGCATGGAACGGCGAGGCGTTGATGTTGACCAGCAGCTGTGCCCCGGCGGCCACGCTGGCCGCCGCGACTCCCGGGTGCCAGATATCCTCGCAAACGGTCAGGCCGACCGGGACGCCGGCGATGTCGACCACGCAGGGATCATCGCCGGCACTGAAATGGCGCTTTTCATCGAAGACGCTGTAGTTGGGCAGCCGGTGCTTGCGGTAGGTGGCGACGACGCGCCCACCGCGCAGCAGCGAGGCGGCGTTGTAGAGGGCGTCACCGTCAGGCTCAGGGTGACCGACGATGACGTCGATACCGACCACCTCGGACGCCAGTCGGCGCAGCGCCTCGCCACAACGGTGGATGAACCCGGGACGCAGCAGCAGGTCCTCGGGCGGGTAACCGGTCAGCGCCAGTTCCGGGAAGACCACGGCGTCGGCACCCCCCTCGCGTGCCTGCCGGCAGGCCGCCTCGATCCGGGCGACGTTGCCGTCGACGGCACCGACCAGCAGGTCGACCTGGGCGAGGGCGAGAGTCAATGACATGGTGAAGCCCGGTAGAGGGTGACGGGTGAATAGTAGGGAGTAACGCGCCGGCCGTCAGCCGCCGCGGCTAACGGCCACACCCCAGAAAGCGAAACCGCCCCACGAGGGGGCGGTTCCACGGGCCGTTGCAGGCGTCCCGTCAGCCGAGCGCCTCGACCATCTTGCTGCCGATCTCGGCCAGCGAACGGACAGTGTGCACCCCGGCCGCCTCGAGCGCGGCGAACTTCTCGTCCGCGGTGCCCTTGCCGCCGGAGATGATCGCCCCGGCATGGCCCATGCGCTTGCCCTTGGGAGCGGTGACGCCGGCGATGTAGGAGACCACCGGCTTGGTGACGTTGGCCTGGATGAAGGCCGCAGCCTCCTCTTCGGCGGTGCCGCCGATCTCACCGATCATGACGATGGCTTCAGTCTGTTCATCTTGTTCGAATAACGTGAGAATGTCGATAAAGTTTGAGCCTGGGATTGGGTCCCCGCCTATACCCACGCAGGATGACTGCCCAAATCCGCAATCTGTAGTTTGCTTTACGGCTTCGTATGTAAGGGTTCCCGATCTCGAAATAATGCCAACACGCCCTGGTTTATGAATATACCCAGGCATAATCCCAATCTTGCATTCTCCCGGGGTAATCACACCCGGGCAA
>CAXMPC010000130.1:0-2163 GCA_964195335.1 uncultured Gammaproteobacteria bacterium
GGACCTCGGCGACTGGACCGGCACCCGCCTCTACCGGGTCCGCCGCGACGGCGGCAACGAACTCGGCTCGGAGCTGATCAGGGAGATTCCCGAGGCCAACATGGGCGACCCGGCGACGCTGCGGCAGTTCCTCACCAGCGGCATCCAGTCCTACCCGGCGAAGCACTACGGCCTGATTCTCTGGAACCACGGTGGCGGCTGGTCCAACCACGTCAACGACGAGGCGGCGCCCGGCGCCCCGGACGGCTACGATCACCTGACGCTGACCGAACTGCGCACCGCTCTGGAGACGACCCTGCAGGCCAGCGGGATGTCGAAACTGGACTTCGTCGGCTTCGACATGTGCCTGATGGGCCAGCTGGAAACCGCCTACGAACTGGCCGGCGTCGCCCACTACATGGTCGCCTCGCAGGCGATCGAGCCAGGAGACGGCTGGCCGTACGACCGTGTGCTGCCGCTGTTCACAGCCAGGCAAGAGACCGGCAAGGTCGCTACCGGCATTGTCGATGTTTTCGACGCCTTCTACCGCGAACGCAATGAGGCGGTGACGACGCTGGCGGCCTACGATCTGGCGCAGGCCGAGCGCGTCGTCAGCGCGCTGGACGCCCTGCTCGCCGAGCTGGATTCACGCACCGCTGAGACCTGGCGCGAGACCGTCCGCAGCCTGTTTTTCGCCGAATCCTACAACGACATCGGCGACTACAAGCGCGGCGCCAACGCACTGCAGAGCATCGACCTGCTCAACGCGCTCGAGGCGCTGGCATCAACGCAGACGTGGATGCGCGATTCGACACGCTACCGTGCCGTGCGCGAGGCGGTCGACGCCATGGTGCTCACCAGTCGTAACAGCCCTCACCACCGCGCCAGCACCGGGCTGGCGATCTACGCCCCCTACCGCGGCGAACTGCTCAGCCCTGACTACGCCGGAACCCGCTTCGGTGGCACCAGTCGCTGGCTGCCTACGCTGCAGGCCATTCACAAGGTGCAATCGGCCACTCCGGCGGAGCTCCAGATACACGACATGCTCACCTGGAGCGGCACCCGCGAACAGGAAATGGAGGACGTGGTCCAGCTCGGTCAGGACGGCTTCCTGCTCGACTTCACCGCGCGCAATGCGCTACGGACACTCGCCTGGCGCGGCATGACCGACAGCCAGGGGCGGCTGATCCTGTTCCACAAGACCACCTTCACCTTCTTCGAGCAAGACGACTTCAAGCGCACCAACGAGCGCAGCCGCCAGGCCTCACTGGTGGGCTACACCGTGCCCGATGGGCGCAGCCAGCTGTTCGACCGCTACGACGGCACCCAGCTGATCGTCAGTAACGGCCGCGACACGGCGACCGGCATGGTCGACGACAGCGACATCGAGGCGCACGAGAACGGGTTCTACTTCGTCGAGGTGATCTACGAGCATCCCGAGGACGGCAAGTACTCGGGCACGCTGCGCTTCAACTGGCTGTGGCAGGCCGACAACCTGACGCTGGCGGTGCCGCACAAGGACGGCAACTACAGCTACACCAGCGTGTCACCGAAACCGGACGCCAAGATCCACCTGCTGGCCGAAAGCTACACGCCGAAGGGCGAGTTGGAGCAGGTGGTGACCGGCACATTGCCCTGGGGCGAGGGTTTGAGCCTGAGCATGACCGTGTTGCAACCGGGCACGTACGCGACGCTGTTCGGTCTCGAGGACCTGGCCGGTAACAGCGTCTTCAAACGCCACGACTTCCGCATCAGTGCACGCGAGGACGTCTTCATCCAGGCGCTCGACGCCGCCAACATGACCGCGCCCAACTTCGAAGGCGAATGGGAGGTGATCGACGCCCAGACCTGGTTCGAGCAAAAGCGCATGGTCCCGGCCGGCGGCAAGGTGCGCTACCGCGCGGTAGAGGGCAACGCCGGGTTGCTGGTCAAGACCGTCGAGAAGGAGGGCAAGGGCATCGTCTCACCGGAAACCACGGTCGAACTGCTCGCGACCTCGGGCACACCGCACAGTCGCACCTACGTGCTGGCCCCCGACGGCAGCCCCGACCGCGGCTGGGGCATGCGCGCGGCCCTGCCGGTCTTCGACCAGTCGGGCAACGATTTCCTGCTGCTGAGCATGGACCTGTCGGACGGCAGTGTCGGCGTGATGGTCAAGACCTCGGGCCCGACACCAAAACTGGC
>CAXMPC010000131.1:0-5564 GCA_964195335.1 uncultured Gammaproteobacteria bacterium
CGCCCGCTTGTGGCGTCGTTGCACTCTGCTAGTGGGCCATGCGGGAAGTTCTGTAACCCTCAGCCTGTCCACAAGCCGGGTTGGCCAGGCGCGTGAGCGGAGGACGGGCCGTAGCCCATGCGAGCGAGCGCAACGACGCCAACGCGGCTTGTGGACTGGACCGAAGGGAGCCCCGCTCGTGGGTCCATGCCGCGTTACACTGCTTGGAAAGGGCACACCATTCCCTGCGCAGTGCGCCTTGCATGGACCCACGAGCGGGACTCTGAGAATGACAGAACTTCCCGCATGGTCCACTAAGCTGGCAGCGTCCCCTGCATGGAGGCCGGACACCGATGACCCAGTCGAGGCTGATTGAGGCGCTGCAGGAGGCCAGCCGCTTCGACCATCACGTGGAACGCTTCGAGCTGCACGAGACCCACATCTCCTGGGTTCTGTTGACTGGCCCGTTCGCCTACAAGATCAAGAAACCGGTCGATCTCGGCTTTCTCGATTTCTCGACCCTGGCGGCGCGCAAGCACTACTGTGAGGAGGAGTTGCGGTTGAACCGGCGGCTGGCGCCGCAGCTCTACCGTGATGTCGTCGCGATCACCGGCTCACCGGATGATCCGCAGCTGGGCGGTAACGGACCGGTGTTCGAGTACGCCGTCCGCATGGTCGAGTTTCCGCAGACCGCGCTGCTCGACCGGGTGCAGGCCACCGGCAAGCTGACCCTGGAACATGCCGACACCATGGCGCACCTGATTGCCGGCTTCCATACCGGGGCCGCCGTCGCCGCTCCCGACCAGCCGCATGGCGAACCGGACCTGGTCTTCCACCCGGTGCGCGAGAACTTCGTGCAGATCGATCCGCTGCTCGAGGTACCAGCCGAGCGCGCCCGTCTGGAGCGCTTGCGTGACTGGAGCATCAACCGTTACCACGATTTGCACGACACGCTGGTACGGCGCAAGGCCACGGGGCACATACGCGAATGCCATGGTGACCTGCACCTGGGCAATATGCTGCTCGACGGCGACCGGGTGGCCGCCTTCGACTGTCTCGAGTTCAGCCCGGCACTGCGCTGGATCGACGTCCAGAGCGACCTCGCCTTTCTGCTGATGGATCTCGTCGAACATGGTGCCGAGACCCTGGCCCGACGGCTGCTCGACAGCTACCTGGCGCTGACCGGTGACTACGACGGCCTGGCACTGCAACCGTTCTACCAGGTCTACCGGGCGCTGGTACGAGCCAAGGTGGCGGCGATCCGCGTCGACCAGTCCAACGGCAACCACCGCGAGTTGCACGACTACCTGGCGCTGGCCGAGCGGTTACGCCAGACACAACAACCGTACTTGCTGATTACTCATGGCCTCTCCGGTTGCGGCAAGAGTTTCATCAGCCAGGCGCTGGTCGAACGACTCGGGGCGGTGCGACTGCGCTCCGATGTCGAACGCAAGCGGTTGCTCGGGCGAACCACGAGCAGCGTGACGCTGGAGTCGGACAAGGCGGTCGTCTACGGCCACGAGACCAGCGTCAAAACCTACGACCGGCTGGCCGAACTGGCCTGTACAGTCATCGATTCAGGCACCCCGGCCATCGTCGACGCCACCTTCCTGCGCCACGATCAACGCGCCCGATTCATGGCCATGGCGGATGAACTGCGGGTGCCGTTCGCGATCCTCGACATCCGTGCCCCGGAGGCACTGCTGGCCGAGCGTGTGGCCCACCGTGCCAGCGAGGGTCACGATCCGTCCGAAGCCGGCGTCGATGTCATAGCACTGCAGCGCAATACAGCAGAACCGCTGAAAGACGCAGAGGCCAGTCGCTCGATCACCATCGACGGTGCCGGACCTGATCTTGACCGGACCATCAAACAACTGAGCGAAGTCAGTGTTGGCTAGGGCTTTAAATGCCGTCCTGGGCTAGACTCGTTCGACAGCCCGCCCACACCAAGCCCACGCTTTACATACGATACCCATGACTGCCGTACCACTGACCGACCGTATTCTCAACATGCTGCTGGTCAAGCGTGACGAGGTCGGGCCCCTGCTGCTGCTCGGGACCAACCTGTTCCTCGCCACCCTGGCGCTGATCGTTTCGCAGATCGTCGCCGAAACACTGTTCCTGTCGGCCTACGGCGGTGACGTACTGGTCTACATCTACATGGTCAACGGCGTCGGCGCGGTGGCTGCCGGTGCCGCCTACGGCCGTGCCCAGGGCAAGGTGCGCGCCGGGCAGTTCGAGATGATCATGGTGATGATCTTCGCCATGCTGTTCGTGATGTTATGGGTCGGCATCGATGCGGCACCGTCATGGATGCTGATCGTACTGATGGTGTTCGCCGAGATCTTCGGCACCCTGATCATCCTCCAGGCCTGGAACACTAACGGCGCCCTGCTGACCACCCGCTCGGCCAAGCGGTTGATGCCACTGATCAGCGGCTTCGGCACCATCGCCGGCATCCTGTCGGGACTTCTGGTCGGCATGCTCGCCGGACCGCTGGGCACCGTAAATCTCATCGGCATCGTGGTCCTGGCCCTGCTGTTGATGACCGGGCTTGCCTACCCGCTGGCGAAACGCCTGTGCGTCAGCATGGAGCGCATCGCACCCCAGAAGAACAAGGAACGAGAACCGAAACAGTTCGCCGCTGGTGCTGTCGCCGTCCTGGGCAACCGCCACATCCAGGTAATCCTGGCGATGACCGCGGTGGCAACACTGACCAGCATGCTGGTCGACTACCAGTTCAAGGTCTTCAGCCAGGCCCACTTCACCGTCGATGGCGAGCTGGCCAAAGACCGTCTGAGCACCTTCTACGGCCAGCTCCAGGTGGTCGTCTCGGTACTCGCGCTGGCCCTCCAGTTCGGCATGGCCTCGCGGGTCCTCGAGCGCTTCGGTATCGCCATGACACTGGCGCTGCTGCCGGCGGTCATCCTGACCGGCGCCTTCGGTATCGTCCTCGGCATCGGCAGCTACTTCGCCGCGGCAACGCTGTCGCGTTCCGGTGACAAGATCCTCAAGTTCAGCCTCTACGGCTCGACCAACCAGATGCTGTTCATGGCTCTGCCCGATCACCTGCAGAAAACAGCGCGCACGCTCAGTAGTGCCATCGTCCGCCCCGCGACGTTCATCCTCGCCGGCGTGCTGTTGATCGGCGTGACCCAGGGTGCCGGCATGAACGACGCGGCGGTCGGTTGGCTGACCGGTGCCATGGCGCTCATCTGGATCATCCTGTCGGTGACCGCGGAGCGCCGCTACCTGATGTCGCTGCTGAACATGCTGGCGCACAACCGGATCAAGTTCCACACCGACAAGATAGAGATCACCGACAGCGACGCCATCAAACAGATGCGCTCACTTTTTACTTCTGACGACCATGACCGGATCATAAACGGACTCAAAATCGCCAAGCGGGTCAAGGGCACGGACCTGATGCCGGATGTGATGGAGTTGACCCACCACGAAAACGCCCGGGTACGGACGGCTGCAGCAGACTTCCTCGGTGAGATGGGCGACGCCAGTGAACTGGGTCGTCTGGAGGAGTTGCTCAAAGACAGCAACCCCGGGGTCCGTGCCAAGGCGGCCCAAGGGTACTTTCTGCTCAGCCATCCTGACAATCTCGATTTTGTGCGCCCCTATCTCGACAGCCCGGACCTGCCAGTCCGTACCGTAGCACTGTCATTCTTTCTTGCCAGTGAGCGCAATGATGAACGGCAGCTAGGTGACGAGACCCTCGTGAAGCTGGCCACATCTGATGACCCCGAGGAGCGAATGGCCGCCCTCGACGCGGTCATGAATCAAAAGGCACAAACTTGTACAACCACCGTTCTTGCGGCACTCGAGGATCCTGTCCCCGAAGTCCGCTGCCGCGCCTCATTGGCGGCCACGGTGGTCAATTGCCCCGGGGTATGGAGTGCCCTGTTACAGCGACTCCAGGAGGACCGGCTCCACCCGATGGAACTCGCTGCTCTCGGCACAGCCGATGCCGCGGTTGTGCCGCAACTCCAGGAATTGCTAAACGACACCTCTCTACCGATCCAGGTTCGACGCCAGAGCGCCCAGATTCTCGGCCGCATCGGTGGAGACGCCGCTCTGGAAGTGCTGCTCGAACGCTTGCACAAACCGCTGTTGACCGTACCGCTCGATGCGGCCCGTGCCGCGTCTCGCATCGTCCGTGCCCAGGAAAAACCGCTACCACGCAAACAGGTCGCCGGCGCGCTCGAACTGCTCTACGATGACGCCTACCAGATCAACACCGTACTGGCCGATTTCGAGGAGAGCCCGCTGCGCGACCACGTCGGCGTTGCCGCCCTGGTCATGCGCCGACGCTTACGCCGGGTCATGGATACCCTGTTCACGGTCCTCGGCATGACCTATCCAACCGACGTCATCGACCTCGCTGTCGCCTGCCTGCAGAGTAATGACAAGAAACAGCTGGGAACCGCCATCGAGGTGGTGAACCAGGCACTCGAGCGTGAGGACCGCGGTCGTGTCATCCCACTGATCGAATCTGAAAGCCCGGCCACCTCCCTCTCTGCCGCAGGCAAGCGGATCAATGTGACCCGCCGCGACGGCGAGGAACGGATCGAACGCTGGCTACGCCATGCCGATCCGTGGCGCTCGACGGCAGCACTCTGGACCACGGCTGACGCGCAACTGAAGCAGCTACGTGAGAAGGTGCGTATTCACCTCACCTCGGACCACGCTGTGGTCCGGGAAACTGCCGCCCTGGCGGCATGGAACATCGAGAATCCTGACGACCGTCGGCAACTCCTTGAACCACTGCTTAACGATCCAGTGGTGGCAATCCGTGAACTGGTCACCAGCCTCCTCAACATCCCGACCGACGACCACGCCAAGAGGCCCGCATGATTCCTACCGTCGAACGCATTCTGTTCCTGAACAAGATCCCTCTTTTCGAGACCTTTTCCGTCGACGAACTTTGGCAGGTCGCCCAGGCACTCGACGAAATGCACTACGAACCCGGAGAGGCCCTGTTCGAAGAGGGGCAGCCGCCCCATGCCCTCTACCTGATCGTCAGCGGAGAAGTGACCGGAAGTATCACCGGCAAGGATTTCGCGAAATTCAGTGCGGAATCGATCCTCGGCGACACCGCCGCCCTCGACGGCATGCCGTACGCTATGACGGTCACGGCCAACTGCGAGACGTCTGCGATCAAGATCGAGCGTGAAAAGCTGGAGGACATTCTCGAGGCCAACCCGGGAGCGGCTCGCGGCATCATCCGCATCCTCTGTCGCAAGTTGCGCTTCCTGGCATACCTGGTCAGGCCGGAAGACATACAGACAGACAGCGACGGCGAAATTCGCCAGCTCAAGCTCTAGAAATCAAGGATGACCGAAGGCCATACCCGATGAAAATGTATCGTGTCATATCACTCATTGCACTCCTTCTCCTGGTCACCGGCTGCGCAACGCCCCAAAGTCAAAGTGACAGTCTGCCGACACCACTCGCCGACCAGGCCCGGTTGCAGACCCTGGTCGAAGGCGTGCAATTGAACGACACGCTGAATCCCAGGTTGTGGCAAGACGACAAGCTCGATCCGGAAGTCCGCGAGCGGCTGCTGGCCATGG
>CAXMPC010000132.1:0-21496 GCA_964195335.1 uncultured Gammaproteobacteria bacterium
CCGGTCGATGGGGTCATCAGGACCGCCATCCATTTCGCCAAGGACGCCGACCCGCGTGAAGCCGAGGTGATCGAACGTGACGGAGCCGCCCGTGGCCTGACCACGGGAGCCTTCGTCATCGGCGCCTGGGAGAGACCATGACCGTCACGGTAAACACCAGAAGGCTCGACCGTGTAGCAGCTCGGCTGGTCGAAACTTTTACCGGGCCACCCATGCCGGTGTAACCTTACGAAAGATAAGGTTCACGAGAACCGACAAAGACGACATCCCGAAACGGTCAAGGACGTATGACATGACTCAAGGGACACACGGAATGTACGGCTCCCTCGACACGGCACCCAAGCGTCTCCAGAGCCGATGCCGGTGGCTCGGCAGTGTGAAACTCGGTGCCGCCGCCCTGCTCATCGTCTGCACTTTGCTCACCCCTGCCCTCGCCGCGACCCAGGCCTCCAGCCAGTCCGAGCGTGCGCTCGCCAGCGTGCGCCAGCTGATCGCCTCCGGTGAAGTCAGCCCGACCAGCGTGCTGCGGCTCGGTTTCAAGCAGGGCAACATCAACGCCTACCTCGGCAACGCGCTCAAGTTGCAGAAGGAGTGGGAGCAGAAGACCGGCATCGTCCTCGAAACCCGGATCATCCCGCAGGAGCCGATACAGAAGGTGATCGCCAGCACCACGGACATCGACCTCACCGTCGCGCGCAATCACGAGTTTCCCGAATTGATCCCGCTCGGACTGATCGAGGACCTGACCCCGCTGTTCGAGGAGTTTGGCTTCACCCTCGACGACGACCTCGATACGGGCTTCATCCGACCCGACCTGCAGGCCTACCTCGGTGACCGCATTGCCGCCATTCCGGCCGATGGCGACCCGGTGATCATGTACCTGCGCCGCGACCTGATGGAGGACCCGGCAGAACAGGCGGCCTTCCGCAAGGCCACCGGCCGTGAACTCGTCCCGCCCGAAACCTGGCAGGAGTACGAGGAACTAATCCGCTTCTTCCACCGTCCGGACCAGGGGCTGTACGGCGTGGTCGAGGAGCGTGATCCGGAAGGGGCGTGGATGTTCTGGCTGCCGCGCTACCTGTCGCAGGCCAAGCCCTACCAGCCGTTGTTCGATGCCGACATGCGGCCCCAACTCGACTCCCCGCAAGGGATCGCCGCGACCGAAAGCTACCTCGCTGCCGTCAGATACTCACCCCCGGGCATCACCGACGCGGGCAACAACTACAGCTTTACCTTGCCGTACTACATGCAGGGCAAGGCGTTCGCGGTGATGTTCACCATTGCCGCGGCCAAACTACTTAACGGTGACAAATCCCCGATCCGCGACCAGATCCTGGCCGCACCGATCCCCGGGACCCGTATCGACGGCGAACTGGTCCGGCGCAACACCATCATCTACGGCAATAACTTGGTGATCCCGAAAGGGGCTGCCAACCGTAAGCTGGCGTTCCTCTACGCCATGTGGATCACCTCCCCCGAGATCTCGACCCGCTCGGTCGGCGTGCGCGGTGGCTTCACCGATCCTTACCGTTGGCACCACCTGCGTGACTCCCGAATCAGGAAGATCTACACACCGCAGGCGCTGGAGGTTTTTGCTGAAGCCTGGCCGTACACCCTGCCTCCTGGGACTGGAATTCCCGGAGACAGCGACTACCTGACCGAACTCAACACCAACCTGACCGCCGCGGCCCGCGGCAAACTGAGTGCCGAAGAGGCGATGCGCCGCACCTCTGCCGCTTGGGAGCAGATCACCGAGCGCCTCGGGCGACAAGAGCAGGCACGCCACTGGAAGGCGTTCCAGAGCAACTTCAGGACGGCTCCGTGACGGCAGTCCACCTGTTCGCCCGTGGCTGACCCGGACCAGGTCTCGGCATGAGACTGACCGTCCGTCCATCGATCTTTCTCTACCTGCTCTACGGCCTGATCGCGGTCAGCCTGGTCGTCACAACCCTGCTGTTGCTCGCCAACCAGGCCGTGCGCCAATCGACAAAGAGCCTCGAAGACGTGGTCGTAAACCACGTCAGGCCACTTGCTGCCGCCCAGCGCCTGCAATCTCGTATCAATACCTTGCGCGGACTCGAACTCGAGTTGCACCAGTTCCACGACTTCTTCGCGGTGCCCTACCACATCGACGGCATGCAGAACGAACTCGACGCCATCGACAACGAACTGTCAGTGCTGCAGGTGCCGCTGTCGCGCAGCCAACCGCTCGAGGCACTGCGACTCGACGAGCACTGGAATATCTACCGCACCGCCGTGCAGGACGAGATCCGGCTGGCCCGGGCCATGGACCTCGACGACCTGGCCACCATCTCCTCCACCCGCTCGCGCGGCGCCCACGACGCCATCTCCGCCATCCTGCGCGACCTGATCGAACGAACCGAAGAGGCCTCGACCGCCGCCTACCGCGGCGCGCAGGACGATGCGGAACGGCAACAGACGCTGGTCACCACGGTCCTGGCCTTGGGCCTGCTGCTGCTGTTCGCCGGTCTGTGGTACTTCGGACGCTCGGTTTCACGGCGGATCACGGTCCTCAATAACGCGGCCAACGCCGTGGCCCGCGGTGACCAGATCGAACCCATCCGGGTCACTGGCAGGGACGAACTGGCGGAACTCGGCCATGCCTTTACCACCATGCAGAACAAGGTGCTCGAGCGCGAAGAGGAGCTTCGCGGCGCCCACGAACGATTGGAGCAACGGGCCCAGGCCGCCGAAGAGGCGACCCTCGCCAAGTCGCAGTTCCTCGCCAACATGAGCCACGAGATCCGCACGCCGATGAACGGCGTGCTGGGCATGCTGGATATCCTCCGCGAAACAAGCATGAACACGGAGCAGCAGGACTACCTGGGCACCGCACACGAGTCGGCCACCGCCCTGCTCGAATTGCTCAACGACATCCTCGACCTGTCAAAGATCGAGGCGGGGGAGGTGCGCCTGGAGGAGTTGGAATTTGACCTCGAGCAGGTAGTCGACGATGCCGTGGCGCTACTCGCGGACCGCGCCTACGACAAGGGCATGAAGTTGGATGTGTCGATCGATGCCGGCCTCCCGCACCATCTCTACGGTGATCCAAACCGACTGCGACAGGTGCTTAACAACCTGCTCAGCAACGCCATCAAGTTCACCACCCAGGGCCATGTCGATATCGTCGTCACGCCGACATCAGCCCACGACGGTTCGCCGCTGCTCCACGTCGAGGTCAGCGACACCGGTATCGGGATTGCGCCTGTCAAGCAGGCACGGATCTTCGATGCCTTCACCCAGGCCGATGGCTCGACCACCCGTCGATTCGGTGGTACCGGTCTCGGCCTGACCATCTCCAGCCAGCTGGTCGATGCCATGGATGGTGAGATCGGTGTCGAGAGCGCCCCGGGACTGGGCAGCAAATTCTGGTTCACCATTCCGCTCGAGGCCGCGGATGGCCCCGTCCACCTGACGCCGGCCGCCCTGGCCAACTGTCACGTGCTGATCATCGACGAGGACGTCGGCCAGCGCCAGCAGCTGGCCCGCCGGCTGGAAGCGTGGGGCTGTATGGTCCATGCCGTCCCTGACGGCGCCGATATAGAGACCGCGTCGCAGGCTCTGCTGGACGCGGGCACGCCGTTCCGGCTGGCCATGGTGGCTGGCGCCGCCGCCACCATCACCACCAGGGATACCGTCGCCCGGCTCCGCACCACCATCCCGGACGTAAAAATCGTGCACCTCTCCCTTCCGGGGCGGCCATGTGCCAACGAAGACATCAGGGCGCTCGCGGCCGAACACTGCCTGCCCCGGCCACTGCGCAAATCGCAGCTGAGAAACTGCCTGCTGCAACTGCTTGGGGAGTTGCAGCCGTCATCGGAATCGAGGGGCGAGATCGGGGGCCGTACACTGCGGGTGCTGGTGGCCGAGGACAATCCGATCAACCAGAAGGTCGCTTCGAGCATGCTGCACAAGATCGGTTGCCATGCCGACATCGCCGGCAACGGCCGCGAGGCGCTGGAGCGCGCCCGTGAGCGGCTCTACGACCTGGTGTTCATGGACTGCCAGATGCCGGAGATGGACGGCTTCGAAGCGACCGTGGCGATCCGCCAGCAGGAAACCGGCTCGGAGCGGGTACCGATCGTCGCCATGACCGCGCACGCCATGCCAAGCGACCGCGAACGGTGCCTGGCCGCCGGCATGGATGACTACCTGACCAAGCCGATCTCCGTCGAGCAGCTGCGCGCAGTGATCGCGCGCTGGCGGGACCATGTCCCGATAGTGTCAGCCACTGCGTCACACCACAGCGGCTGAATACGGCCTCAGCCTCAGCGGCTGGCGGCGGTGATCCCGATCTCGCGCACGACCTTGTAGTCGGCCTCGTCCGTAACCCCTTCGGCGACGATGCGGATATCGAGCAGGTCGCCGAGCTGCTTCATCGCTTCCACCAGGCTCCGCTTCTCTTCGTCGCTGCCGATATTCTCGGTGTAGACCCGCGCCAGGCGGATGTAGTCGAGCTTGAATTCGTTGATCCGGTCCATCTGGATAAAGCGCGACTCGAAGCGCTTCAGGATCACCTTGGTACCGATCCGGTGGGCGAAGTCGATGAACGAGGTGAACGCCTTGATGTCCTTGGTCGCGCCGTAGGCGGTGATGCTGAAGACGAGATGCTGTGCCGCATCCTCATGCGTCTGCAGCAAGTCGTAGAGCTCGGCGCGGAACTCGTTGCTCGCCAGCGAGGCGAACGACAGGTTGACCGCGACGTCATGCTGGACCTGGCTGGCCGCGATGTACTCGACCACCAGGCGAACGACGGCCATGTCGAAGGCGTGGATCCGGCCGATGCTCTCAGCGACCGAGATGAAGGTCCCGATCGGCAACGCCTCGCCGTCGGCATCGGCCACCCGGGCCATCGCCTCTTCAATGACCAGTTCGTCGGTAGCCCCCTCGGCCAGACCGTAAGCCTGGGTGGCAAAGTCGATCTCGAAGCGCTGTTGGTCGATGATTTCGGCGACCAGCGCCCGCCACTGGTCGATATTCCTGGCATTGCCGCTGTCTTCGTTGATGGCGTAGCTGTTGGCACCGATCAGGCGAGCCTTTTCGTAGGCCTCGGTCGCCGCCGAGACTATGGTCGCCGTGGTCCCCTGCGGGTCGAACGGGACACCGCCGATGTGGGCGACGTTGACCTTGCCGAAGCGCTCGCCGAGTTCGCCCAGGCGGACCACCATCCGCTCACACAGCGCCTCGGCCGAGGCACGGTCGCCACATTCGGCGATCAGGATGAACTCGGCACCGACAATACGGTAGAGGAAATCACCGTCGAGCTCAGCGTCGACCAGTGACTGACGCACGGCCTCGACGAAGCCCTTGATGAATTCGTCCACTTCCTCGCTGCTGCGGGTGTTGGCGAACTCTCCCAGCTCGTCGACGCGCAGGATGAAGACGAAGCCCTTGCCGTCGGCCATGAAGCGCTGCTTCATCTCCGTTTCGAAGGTGCCCTTCATCTCCAGGCCGGTCAGCTCGTCGACCCGAACCCGGTTGCCGAACTCCTCGAGGCGGGCGTTGAGGTTGCGGATCACGCCTTCGATCTTCCCCGACATCAGGTTCATCGAGCCGGCGACGTTGCGGATCTCGGTCGTCCACGGCAGCGGCTTGATGGTGTCGAACTTGCCGTCGGCAATGCTCAACGCGAGTTTTTCGATTCGACCCAGCGGGATCAGCACCAGGCGGACGATGAACACCAGCAGCACCAGGAAGCAGACCAGCGCCACCGCCGAGTAGACCAGGGTCCGCTGCGCCTGCTGCCAAAGCTTGAGATAACCGAAGCCGGGGTGGACGGTGACGTGAACGGTGCCGCCAATGGTCCAGCCAGTGCTGATCTCCTGCTTGGCCACGGCGGTCTGCATCGGCAGCCATTCGACGAACCAGGCGGGCACCTCCTCGAAGGTGCGCGGGTTGGTCTTGCGCACCAGTTCGCGACCACTGGCATTCTCCAGCAGGATCTCGAGGTAGTAACCCCGGTCGAAGATGCTGTTGATCATGGTCTCGAGGATGCCGTCGTCCTCGGCGTAGAGGTGCGGGCTCAGCGACAAACCGAGCGAGGTCGCGGTATCTTGCGCAGATATCTCAGATTCTACCTGAAGATAACTTTTTATATTATTGATACTAATATAGAAATTGAGCGCAAATATCGCCAGAAATATCAGCGAGATCAGCAGCATCAATTGTTTGTTCAGGGTCATGAATCGAGCTCCGGCGGAAAATCGGTTCCACAGAGTCTAGCCCCCCGGCTGCCGAAGGGCAGCATAAACGGCTCCCGCGACGCCTGGTTGTGCCAGTCGCCGTGGGAGTCGGTTAGTTCAACCTTCGACGAAGGTCCGGGACGCACGCCGCCGCAGGCCTTTCCATTCCTGGTTGATCCGCACACCGAGTCGCTCCCCGAGTACCAGCAGGGCCGGGGTCAGCAGCAGCGTCAACAGGGTAGCGAAGCTGAGTCCGCCGGCAATGGCGCTGGCCAGCTGGGTCCACCACTGGGTCGACGGCGCACCGAAACTGATAGTCCGCTGGAGCAGGTCGATGTTCATCGCCAGCACCATCGGCAGCAGGCCGAGCACGGTGGTGAACGCGGTCAGGAACACCGGCCGCAACCGCCTCCTGCCGGTCTCCAGCGCGGCGGCCATGGCATCGAGCCCGTCGCGGCGCAGACGGTTGTAGGTATCGATCAACACGATGTTGTTGTTCACGACGATGCCAGCCAGGGCGATGATGCCGAGCCCGACCATGACCACGCCGAACGGCTGGGCGGTGACCATCAGCCCGACCAGCACGCCGGCGGTGGAGAAGACGATCGCCGACAGCACCAACAGCGCCTGGTAGATGCTGTTGAACTGGGTCACCAGGATCAGGCCCATCAGGAAGATGGCGCCGAGGAAGGCACCGGCGAGAAAGTCCGCCGCCTCCTTCTGGTCGGCGTCCTCGCCCTTGAAGTCGACCGTCACCGCCGGATCGGGATCGGCCGTGGCCAACGCCGTGCGTAGCGCCCGGTTCTGGTCGTCGGCCAGCAAGCCGTCTGCGACGTCAGCCTGCAGGGTGATCACCCGACGTGCATCGACCCGCTTCAGGGTGCCGGTCTTGGGTGCCGGGGTCAGGGTGACGAAGTTGGTGATCGGCACCATGCCGAGATGGGTCGAGACCCGCAGCTGGTCAAGCTGACCGAGGTTGCGCTCGGCGTAGGGAAAGCGGACGCGAATGTCGACCTCGTCATCGCTGTCCTCGGGCCGGTAGTCGGAGACCTTGATGCCGCCGGTCACCATGCGCACGGCGTTACCGAGCATGGCCACGTCAGCACCGTAGCGGGCGGCACGCTCACGATCGACCTCGAGACGCCACTCGATGCCAGGCAGCGGCCGGTCGTCCTCGACGTCGACGAAGCCGCCGAGCCGCTCCATGATGGCGCGCACCTCGGCCACCACCGGCGCGATGCGCGCGGTGTCGCGAGCACTGAACTCGACCTGGATCGGTTTGCCGCCACCGGGTCCGGCCTCCGCCTTGCGGAACTCGATAACCACGCCGGGGATGTCGGCGGTGCGCTGGCGCAGCTCGTCGAGAATCACCGCCGCCTTGCGCCGCTGCTGCCAATCGATGAACTCGAGTTGGATGGTGCCGATCACGTCCTCGGCGACGTTCTGGCCCAAGGCGCTGTTGAACGAACGGGCGTAGACCGATTTCAGCTCCGGAGCGCCCAGCACCCGCTGCTCGACCTGGCGCACGATGGCGTCCTTTTCACGAATCGACAGGTCGCCGCGGGCGTGGACCTGGATCAGGGCGAACTCGGGCTCCACGTCGGGGAAGAACTCCACTCCCTTGCCGAGGGAGAAGTAGGCCCCATAGGCGGTCACCAGTGCCAGCAGCGCCGCCCCCAGGGTCTTACCCGGGTGACGCAGCAGCCGACCGAGCAGTGCCGCGTAGAGTTGCGTGATGCGACCGTCTTCCTCCGCTTCAGTCGTCTCGACCGCCGCCTTGCGTGAAATGCTGGCGCCGAGCACCGGAATGAAAACCAGCGCCATCGCCAGCGACGCGGCCAGGGCTATGATCACCGTGATCGGCAGGAACTTCATGAACTCGCCGACCAGCCCGGGCCAAAACAGCAGCGGCAGGAACACCACCAGCGTGGTCAGGGTAGACGCCGTCACCGGCCATGCCATGCGCTTGGCCGCCTCGGCGTAGGCGATCGCGGCCGACTTGCCTCGGGCCAGCTTGCGGTCGGCCAGTTCGGTGACGACGATGGCGCCATCGACCAGCATGCCGACCACCAGGATCAGGCTGAACAGCACGACGATGTTGAGCGTAAAACCGAAGGTGTCGAGCAGCAGCATCGCGGCCAGGAACGACCCGGGGATCGCCAGCCCGACCAGCAGCGCCGAGCGCGGGCCGAGGGCGGCGATGATGACGATCATCACCAGCAGGATCGCCGACAGGATGTTGTTCTGCAGGTCGCCGAGCATGTCGCGAATACGATCCGACTTGTCCTGCATGTAAGCGATCTCGATGCCACCCGGCCAGTGAGCTTGCTCGTCATCGACGATGGCGCGCACCTGGCCGATGGTGTCGATAATGTTGGCACCGAGTCGCTTCTTCACTTCCAGCGTCACCGCCGGCTGACCGCCGACACGGGCAAAACCCTCGGAGTCCTTGAAGCCGCGGCGGACACTGGCGATTTCACCGAAGGTGACCACCCGGTCGCCGTCGACCTTGACCGGCATTTTGAGCACGTCGTCGATGCCCTCGATGACGCCCGGCACTTTCAGCACCAGGCGCCCGGCGCCGGTATCCATGGCGCCGGCGGCAACCAGCAGGTTGTTGTTGCGGATCAGGTTGAACAGTTCCTCGTAGCTGACGCCGTAGGTCTCCATGACGATCGGGTCGACCAGCACCTCCATCAACGCCTCGCGGTCACCGCCGATGTCAACTTCGAGCACGCCGGGCAGCGCCTCGATGCGGTCCTGCAAATCGCGGGCGATGCCGACCAGGCTGCGCTCAGGGATCGGCCCGGAGAGGGAGACGGTCAACACCGGGAACAGCGCCACGTTGACCTCGTTGACCGTTGGCTCGTCGGTGGCCTCAGGCAGCTTGGTCTTGGCGGTATCGACTTTCTCCCGCACGTCGTCCAAGGCCCGCTTGCTGTCGAAACCGGCGTAGAACTCCAGCAGCACCGAGGCGTGACCCTCGCCCGCGGTGCTCTTCATCTCCTTGATGCCCTCGATCGACTGCAGTTCCTTTTCCATCGGACGCACCAGCAACCGCTCGGCGTCCTCGGGCGAAATGCCGTCGTGACTCATGGAGACGTAGATGATCGGCACGGTGATGTCCGGTTCTGCCTCCTTCGGGATCGCGCCGTAAGCCGTGACCCCGGCGACGAGGATGAAGGCGAGCGTCAGCAGGACGGTGCGGCTGCGGCCGAAGGCGGCATCGATGATCGCGTTCATGGCCTCAGGCCTCCGGCAGCGGAATGACCGCCTCGCCACTGGCGACGAAACCCTGGCCCTGGGTGATCACGCGGACCTGCGCCGGCAGGCCCGAGACCCAGACGCCATCGACCTGGGTGCGCACCAGTTTCACCGGGTGGAACTCGACCCGGTCATCGCTGGAAATCGACTTGATGCCAACCGTGCCGAAGTCATCGAGGGTCAGCACCGCAGGCGACACGAAGTGGGCCTGCTCCTCACCGACCGCGACCCGCAGCTCGGCGCTGACCCCGGCGTTCAACAGGCCGTCCGGATTCGGAATCTCCGCCTCGATGCGAAAACTGCGCGTCCCCGACTCGGCGACCCGGGCGAGGAAGGTGATCTGCCCGTGCGCCTCGCGGCCGTCGAGCAGGCGCATGGTGACCTGCTGTCCCAGCGCAAGTTTCGCCGCACTCTGCTGCGGCACCTGGCCGACCGCCTTCAGAACCTGGTCGTCGACCAACTCCGCGACCGTGTCGCCACGCTCGACCAGGGTCCCGATCTCGGCCGGGCGCAACTCCAGCACGCCGGCGAACGGGGCCTGGATGCGGGTACGGTCGAGTTCAGTTTGCGTCACCTCGAGTCGCGCCTCGGCCGCCGCGACGGCCGCCTCGGCCAGCTTCATCTGTGTCTCGGGCTGCATCTTCTTGGCATAGAGCCGACCGACCGCCTCCAGCTCGAGCTGGCGCTGGGCCAGCTCGGCCCGGGCCTGCGCCAATTGTGCGGGTCGGTCGTCCGCGGCGAGTTTCACCAGCAGCTGACCGGCGTCGACCCGGGCGCCCTTGGCCACCGGCAACGACGTCACCTGGCCACCGGCCTCGGCCCGCACCTCGATCCGGCGCCGGGGCTCAAGCTGCCCCTGGACCACCACCTCGCGGGTCACCGTGCTGGCGACCAGGTTGCGCACCTGCACCTTCATCGGCGTCACGGCCCGGGGCCCGGGATCTGCCACGTCGAGGGCCCGTTCGGCCGAGCCCAGCAGCGGCCCACTAAGCATCCAGGCCGAAACCGAGGCGAGGACGGCCAGCGACAGGTATGAGGATCTTTTCATGGCTTCAACTCCGTGACGCCAAATCCTTTCAGACTGTGCGTCATTTTTTGACTCTTGGTCATTAACAGGCAAAAAAATATCAGCCGCGCCCTTCCAGGCCGGCCATGATGAAATCGGTCACGGCGGGGATGATCGTCTCCGTGTCACCACCTGCGGGGCACCAGTCGTTGCCGGCCCAGAGCAGGGTGATCGCCCCCTTGAAGCTGGCATGGATGCCGAGCATCACCGCCTGAATCGGCCGCTGGGTGAAATCACCCGTGGCCATGCCGCGCTCGATCATCGGTCCACCCCACTCCTGGAAGGCGCGATCGAGTTCGAGAAAATCGTCGCGCCAGCCCGGCGCGGCCCGCTCCTTGAAGTCGGCCCGCTCACAGTACTGGACGATGTAGCGGTACTCGGGATGGGTCGCGTGGTATGCCAGGCCGCGTTGGATGATCGAACGGAACTGTTCCCTGGGCGCGCCCTCTTCCAGGCCATCGCGCAACTTGACCAACAGCCCGTGGTAGAAGCGGATCATCAACCGGAACAGCAACTCGTCCTTGCTGGCGAAGTGGTTGTAGACGGTGCCCTTGCTGACATCGGCCCCGGTCGCGATCTGCTCAACCGTCACCGACTCCCAGTCGGGCATCGAACACAGCAGCAACGCCGCATCGAGAATCTCCTTCTCGCGGCAATCAAGTTCACGCTGTTTGCGGTCGCTCCGGGCCATCGGTTCCTGCCTTTTTGACTGATGGTCATATTATGACTAACAGTTTGACAACAATCAATGCCCCGTCTCAGGTCAGGAACGGCGATGAGCGGAAGATCACCCCCGACACAGGACGTAGAACGCGTAACCGCAGTGCTCCGGATGACGGGTCATGAGCTCCATCTCGCGCTCGACCATGGTGACCACACTCTCGGCCTCCGGGTCGGTCGTATGTGCCTCGAGAAAAACTGGCAGGCGCCGTTTCAGCGGCCGGTAGTATCCCTCGCGCCACCCCTCCTCCGGGAGACGGAAGTGGCCGATTGGATTCCACTCGAGTTCCAGGGCGGCCGCGAGGTTGGCCTCGACCGTGCGCATTGCCGGGTAGTTCTCGCTCCAGAAGTCGGCCAGTTCCGCAGGCGGATCGGGCGTGAACCATGACAACTCGGAAACCACCAGCCAGCCTCCCGACCGGACCAGGGGCCGCCAGCGCGCCAGCCCCTCGTCGAAACCGACCAGGTAGACCGCCCCCTCGCTCCAGGCCAGATCGAAGCTGTTCGGGGCGAACGGCAGGCAGCCCATGTCAGCGACACAGGTGGCGACGTGCCGGCCCACCCCGCGATACGCCGCGTTGTTGTCGAGTTGAGTGAGAAACGACGGCATGAGATCTGTCGCGATGACCAGCCCACGGGTGGTCCCGGCCAGCAGCAGGCTCTGGGCACCGGTGCCGCAGCCTATGTCGAGGATCGTTGGACGTTCGGGCAAGGAGGTGCACAGTGCCAGCGCACGCAGCGTCGCCGCATCATCTCCCGGTCCCAGACGTAACAGTCCCTGGTGCAGTTCGACAAGGAGTTCGATCAGCCGCTGCTCATCCATCACCCCCTCCTCCCGGTCGTGGAACCACCCCGGCACGAATGCGTCTTGTGGGGACCGTCCCCGGCTCCTAGTATCGCAGGGAGCCCGAGGCCCCACTGCGACAGGACCGAACCATGCGTCTGCTGACCGACAACCCGATCGTCCGACTCAACCGCGCCGATGACGTCGTCATCGCCCGTGTCAGCCTGCCCGCCGGCACCGACCTGCCTGACGAAGGAGTGCGTACCACTGCCACCGTGCCCGCCGGCCACAAGGTGGCCACGCGCGCCATCGCACCCAACGAGACCGTGCTGCGCTACAACCAGGTCATCGGCTTCGCCATCACGCCGATCGCCCCGGGTGACCACGTCCATACCCACAACCTGGCGATGGGCGACTTCGAGCGCGACTACGCCTACGGCGCCGATTACGTACCGACCGCACCGGTCGACGACCCGGTGACGTTCATGGGCATCCGTCGCAACGACGGCCGCGTGGCGACGCGTAACTACCTTGGCGTGCTCTCCAGCGTGAACTGCTCGGCGCACGTCTGCCGGCTGATCGCCCGCCAGGTCGAGGAAGAACTTCTCGCCGACTACCCCAGCATCGATGGCATCGTGCCGATTCAGCACAAGACCGGCTGCTGCATGAACGCCGAAGGTGAACCGATCGATGTCCTGCGGCGCACTATCGGCGGCTTCGCCATCCACCCCAACTTTCACTCGGTTCTGCTGGTCGGTCTCGGCTGCGAGGTCAACCAGGTCGATACTCTTCTCACCGCCCAGGGACTCACGCAATCCGACCAGCTCAGGGCATTCACCATCCAGGAGAGCGGTGGCACCCGCAAGACCATCGAACGGGGTGTGGCGTTACTGCGCGAGATGCTGCCCGACGCCAACCGCGTCATGCGTGAGCCGGTCCCGGCAAGCGAGCTGGTCGTCGGCCTCGAGTGCGGTGGTTCCGACGGCTACTCCGGCATCTCGGCCAACCCGGCGCTCGGCGCCGCGGTCGACGAACTGGTGCGCCACGGCGGCACCGCCATCCTCTCCGAGACCCCGGAAATCTACGGTGCCGAGCACCTGCTGACGCGCCGTGCCGTCACCCGCGAGGTGGGCGAGAAGCTGATCAAGCGCATCCACTGGTGGGAGGATTACACCGCCCGGCTCAATGGCGAAATGAACAACAACCCGACCCCGGGCAACAAGGCCGGAGGCCTGACTACCATCCTTGAGAAATCGCTCGGTGCCGTCGCCAAGGGTGGCACCACCGGCCTGATGGACGTCTACGAATATGCCGAGCAGGTGACCGCCAAGGGTTTCGTCTTCATGGATACGCCGGGCTACGACCCGGTGTCGATCACCGGCCAGGTCGCCGGTGGCGCTAACCTGGTCTGCTTCACCACCGGCCGCGGTTCGGCCTACGGCTGCAAGCCGGCACCGAGCCTGAAGCTGGCGACCAACAGCGCGCTGTTCGCCAACCAGGAAGAGGACATGGACATCAACTGCGGCACCATCGTCGACGGCAGCGAGAGCATCGAGGAGAGCGGACAGAAGGTGTTCGAAGCCATGCTCAAAATCGCCTCGGGGGAACAGACCAAAAGCGAGCAGTTCGGTTACGGCGCCGACGAGTTCGCGCCGTGGGTGCTCGGGCCGACGATGTAGAGAAACTACCGCACCCTGGTAGACCGCCCACCAACATGACCGATCAGATCTGGCTGGTCAGACGCTCGCATTCCCGCTTCACTCGTGGCGCATCTTCATGATGGGTCTCTTCAATGCATCCTGCAGCGCCGCGAGCACCATCGCGGTGGTGACACCGATCATCAGCACGCCGTTGATCGCCTCGAGCGGACCAAGCAGCTTGTGCTTATCGGACATAACGAAATCGCCGTAACCGAGCGTCGCGAAATTGACCATCGAGTGGTAGAAGGCCTCGTAAAAATCCGCGAACTCACCGAGCAGCATGAACAGCATGCCCCAGATCGCCACCTGGCTCAGGTTGCCGACCACCAGGATCACCATCACGCTGGTAAGCACCAACAGGCTCGACCAGAACGAGTCGTCCTTGATGCGGTGTTCGTGACGGATGTAGAAGCGCATTGCGTAGACGACCAGCATCGCCTGCAGCAGCAGGCAGAGCACCATCGTCGGCAGGCCCCAGGTCAGGTTCTCCAGCATGACTAAACCTCCAGTGCCTGCGCACCACGGGATGCGTGGCCGCCCTTGCTTTCCCGCCATTTCTCCAGCAAGTAGATCGCCAGCCAGGCATACAGCGTGACACCGACGAACAGGCTCAAACGCACCGCGAATGCGGTCGTCACGTCCTTGCCGTTGGCGCTGTCCTGTACGGCGGGTCCGATCAGGATAAGCATGGTAACTACGACGTTGGTCCAGAACGATGCCGGATGACGGGTCGGAACGACCCGGTAGAGCCGCGCCGCCACGAAGACCATGCACAGCAGCATCAGCCAGAAGAACATCCACAGGGTGGGCTGGATGCTCAACACCTTCCAGAACAGTACCGAAAATACGCCCGCCAGGAAGGTCGAGCCGAGCAGTTCCCGGCCTGCGCTGCGCGCATCGAGCAGCGAGCTCTGCTGGCTGATTGAAACCGACTTCATGATGACCGCCAGGTAAGCGGTCGGATTGGTCAGGACCAGCAGATAGACCGGGAAGACGATGAGTGTGCCGCGCCAGGCGATCCACCTGGACTGCTCGGCGTTCTCCTTTACCGGTCCAGGCGCGTTCCCGGCGAGTGTATCCTCGGGAAACCACGGATAGACCAGCCACTGGCAGAAGATGGCGAGGACGATGGACAGCAGCAGATCCTGGACCACCGTCGTCGCCAACTGGTCGCTGACGATTCCGGCGGCGGAGATCAGGGTGATGCCTACCGTCAGGAAGGCGCCGACCAGCCCCTTGCCGAGATTCACGGTCAGGTAAAAGCTGACGAAGAGCCCCAGGAAGACGATCATCAGCGCCGACATCGGGTACTGGAGCAACAGCGGGATGAGCAGGATGCCGAAGCTCAACGTGATCGCGACCAGCAACGTCAGCCCGACCAGGCTCTTGAACCGCATCGGTGGACCCGGGGTGACCGTCAGCATCAGGGCGAAAATCGGCGCGAGGAACGGCAACGCCATCGGCAACATGTAGGCCAACACCAGCGACAGTGCCACCGTCAGACTCAACCTGAAGACACGTCGCGCCTGGAGTTGCATCACGCGCTACCCCCTTGCTCAGTAGGCGTAGGAGAGCCAGCTGATCAGGCGGATGTACCACCTGCCGACCAGGTCGAGCACCGGGTGTTCGCCCGTGTAGGCGATTATCGAAGCCTGGCCACCGACGCGGACCTGACCGAGCAACCGGGGATCCTGGGTGACATCGAAACCGACCGTCACCGGGAAACGCTGAGCCTGGCGCAGCCAGTCACGATTATTCTCGATCGTCGGCAGCGTGCCGGGGACCGGGGCCTGGCCGACACTCACCCCAAGACCGAGGCTGCGTACCTTGCCGTCGAACACCGCGCCCGGCAGGGCGTCGAAAACGATCTCCACCGGGCTGCCCGGCACCAGGTGGCCGAGGTTATTCTCGGTAAACTCGGCATTGATCCAGACATCGTGGATCGCGATCAGGGTCATCACCGGGCTGCCGGTCCCGGCGAAGCGCCCGACGTCTGCCGTCAGGTCAGAAACCACCCCGCGTGAAGACGCCCTGACCACGGTCCTGTCGAGATCGAGTTGCGCCTTTTCCAGCGCTGTCAGTGCGGTCTTGAGGATGGTGTTGTCATCCACGTCACCACCCATCTGCTCGATGGCCCGCTGGATGTCCGCCTCTGCCGCTTCGACCTGGGCTTTTGCCGCAGTGTAGGAGGCCTGGGCGATCTCGACGCGGCGCACGGATATGGCGCCGGGATCCTCCTTGTACAATCGCTCCAGGCGCCGGGCATCCTGTTCCGCCTTGAGTCGATTGGCTTCAGCTGCGCGCAGCTGGGCCCTGGACGCATCGACCGTGGCGCTCCCGGCCCCGACCTGGCGCTGGGCATTTTCAAAATCGGACTGAGCCCGATCGAGCGCGATCTGGTATTGCGACGGGTCGATCTGGAACAGCGGCTGTCCCACGGCCACCTCTTCATTGTTGCTGACCCAGACCTCGTTGACGACACCGGCGACCTGCGGCGCAACGCCGACCACAAAACCCTGCAAGCGAGCCTGTCGGGTGTAGGGCGTGAATCGGTCAGCCAGCAGGTACCAGGTGAGGCTGACCACAATCACCAGCAGGAAAATCCGTGCGCCGCGGTTGACCGAACGGGCGGCACCGTCCTCCGGTGGTGCCGATGGTGCCGGTGTCGGCTCCTTGGGTTCGGTGGGCGCGTTATCGGTCGAGCCTGATGGCGCTTCCTCGAGGCTTTTGTCTCGTTCACTCATTCACTGAGCCTTGGTTGCGGATGGCGAATCGGTGGCGCGGCCTTCGGGCAGCGGCGTGGTGAGCAACTCACCCCAGTCGGTGCGCTGCTGCATTGTTTCGCGGTCGTCGACTGGAATCCACTGCGTTACCGGAGTGTCCGTCCAGCCGCCACCCAGCGCCTTGTAGAGGGCGACGATGGCACTGACATGACTGCTCTGGTTGAGCAGGAGGCGTTCATCCTGGGAGACCGCCGCGCGCTGTGCGTCGAGTACGCGCTGGAAGTCTGCGTAGCCTTCCTGGTAGCGCGAGTTGGCCAGTTCCAGGGCACGCCTCGAAGCCTGCACGCTCTCATCAAGCAGATCCTGCTGCTCTTTTGTCTTGACGAGGCTTACCAGGGCATCATCGATTTCGCGCGCCGCCTGCAACACGTTCTGTTGATAACCCACGATCAACTGCTGCAGTCTGGAGTCCTGCACACGGATGTTGTTGGCGATACGCCCGTGGTCGAAAACATTCCAGGTCAGCGCCGGGCCCAAACCGAGCGTGCCGACATCGGGGCTGCCGCTTACTGAACTGCCCGACCAGCCTATCGACCCCAGCAGCGAGATCGCCGGGTAGTAGTCGGCTTCCGCGATACCGATCTGCGCCGATTGCGCGGCCACCTGCCAGGCGGCGAGACGCACGTCTGGACGACGCAGCATCAAGTTCGCCGGGATGGCCTCCACGGTCGCATTGTTGATGGCAGGCAGGCGGTCGAATGGGCCATTGAGTTCGGCCAACTCGCCGGGCGGTCGGCCTAGCAGGACGCCAAGGGAATTGCGCACCTGGGTGAGCGTGATCTCCAACTCGGGGATGGCCGACAGCGTGGTGATGTACTGGGTCTTCGCCTGCTGGACGTCGAGTTCCGAATTCTGACCGCTTTCGTAGAGCCGGGTGGTGATCTCGTAACTGCGCTTCTGGATCTTGGCGTTGTCCCGGGCGATGGTGATCCGCAGCTGGGTGGTGCGGTAGGCGTAGTAGAGGTCGGCCACCTGCGCGGCGAGCAGGACCTGCACGTCCTGCTGGTTGGCAACGGAGGCGAAGAAGGCGGCGTCGGCGGACTCGATACCGCGCTTGAAGCGGCCCCAGAAATCGAGTTCCCAGCCCAGGCTGAAGCCCGCCTGGTAGCTGCCCAGGCTGTCGCTGCTGTTACCCAGGGCGCCACCGCTCTGACTGCTGTTGACGTAGGCCACCGCCCCGTTCACCTGCTGTACCTGCGGGTAGAGACTGCTGCCGGCGATCCCCAGGAGGGCGCGGCTTTCGAGAATGCGCAGGCCGGCGATGCGCAGCGTGGGGCTGTCCTGCCTGGCCGCCTCGATCAGGCTGTTCAGCGCGGGATCCTGCAGGAGCTGCCACCAGAATTCGAGGTCAACCTCGCTGCCGGTCTGCTCGGTCATAGGCGTCGATGGCTGCCAGTCCCGCACCCAGTCCACCTCCGGTTCCTGGTAGTCGGGGCCGAGGGTGGTGCAGGCGCCGAGCAGCAACGCGCCACAGAGCACGATCAGACGCCCGACCACAGGACCGAAAGGAGTTCGCACGGAGCCGTTCAATCCGATGCAGGCGCCATTTCGTCATCATCCGGGACGGCTGACTCGATTTCCGGAGGGTCATTTTCGGCGACCCAGGCCATGAAGAGCTGGTAGCCGACTGCCAGCACCACGGCACCGATGAACAGGCCGATGATGCCGGCATAGACCATGCCACCGATGGCCCCGAGGAGGATGACCGGCATCGGCGCATCGACACCACGGCCGAGCAAGACCGGCTTGAGGAAATTGTCGGCGAGCGTGGCTACCAGCAGGTAAGCGGTGATGACGGCGTTGCTCAGAGTCGAATCACCACTCCACCAGATGTAGGCGATGACCGGGAACGAGATGATCAAGGCTGGAAGCTGCATGATCGCGATCAGCAGAACGAGCAGGGCCAGGATTCCCGCCCCCGGCACGCCGGCCCAGAGGAAGCCGATGCCGAGCAGGATCGCCTGGATGGCGGCCACCCCGAGGACCCCCGAGGCCACGGAACGGGTGGTTGCGGTGGAGAGCGCGTGGATCCGACCGCCCTTGTCTGGTCCCGCCAGGCGATCGATGATCCGGCGAAAGGCGCGACTGCCTGACTCACCGTAGGCCATCATCATTCCGGCAACGATCAGGGCGACGAGAAACAGGGCCACTGCCCCTGCCGTGTCCGCTGCTTTATCGAGCAGCCACTCGGAAAAGTTCTTCAGCTGTGGCTGCAACTTTTTCAGCTCACCAGGCAGGTCCTGGGCCGCTGAATTCCACAGCGCGTAGACCTTCTCTCCAACCACGGGCCACTCAGCAACCGAGGGTGCCGGTGGCTTGACCTTGACCTCGTTGTTCTTGAACGCGGTGTTGACCTTATGGATATGGCCAGCGAAGGAACTTCCGAGCATCACGGTAGGGGTGCCGATCAGGAACAGGCCACTGAGCACCAGGATCGTGGCCGCCCGGCCCTGCCGTTTACCTATACGGTTCGCAATCAGCTGATGCAGTGGATAGAGCGTCACGGCAAGGATCAACGCCCATAGAAGCAGATTGAGGAATGGGTCGATAACCCGCGCGCACCAGACGACAAGAATTGCGATGACGCCGACACGGATAAAGACATCCACCAGTTCTTTGGAGAGTATCTTGCCAACTTGAGATTCGTCCTGCTGCATGGCGGCTGTTCTCCATATATCCTTAGGTGTGAAACGGGATCCCGAGCTCAATCATCTCAGGTGTCAGCACACAGCCACCATGACGAAAGGCAATAGTCCAGGAGGGTATCTCAGGGCCGTGGATCAACACGCGCCAAGGCAGACATGCGAGGCCTGGCTTGAGACATTTCCGCTCCATGGATTACGCCCCAGGGGCTGGTTACCAAATGCAGTGCGACGATTTCACACCAGCTTAGTCCACAGGACTGATCATACGGTGAATTCGGCTCCTGACTCTCAATATTCACTTGATATTATTGCACTTATTACGCAGAACAGGCTGGTAGTGTCTTGAGGTTTCTCAAGGGAGCCTTCCTGTCCCCCGGTAACCAGCAAGTCGCCAGCACCAGAAGCGCGTCATGATCCAGTTTTGGACACCGTGGGGCACTCCTGCATCACAAGTGCCCCCAAATACGCACCCTCGAGGTCCATGTGCGGTTGTGATGAAAAATGGTCAGCCACACCAGGCTGGAGTGATCCGTGGTCTATATTTTCTCTAGTGACCGTGGTCATCACCGGTAACGATTTCGCCTGAACCCTGATGCGCATTATTTTCATCAATCGTTATTTCCATCCCGATCACTCGGCGACGAGCCAGTTTCTTACCGACCTCGCTTTTCACTTTGTCGCCCAGAAGGTCGCCGTGACGGTGATCGCGTCGACGCAATACAACGAAGAACCCGAGGCCAACTTGCCTGCCACGGATTCGGTGTGCGGGGTCAACGTGATTCGCGTGGCCGGAAGCCGCTTCGATCTTGATGGGCAGTTGAAACAAGCGCTCGACTACCTGGCCTTCTGCCACGGCGTTTACAAGACGCTGTCAGACCTGGTCCAGGAGGGCGATGTCGTGATCGCCGGGACCGACCCGCCTCTGCTCTCCGTCGTCTGTGGCTGGATTGCGCGTCGCCGTGGTGCCGGCGTGGTGAACTGGCTGCATGACTTCTTCCCCGAGGTGACGGTGGGGGTCGGACCACGTCTGCCCGGATTCATCGTCAGCGCCCTACGGCGTATCCGGGACAGATCTCTGTGCCAGGCGGGTGCCAACGTGGTGCTTTCGGAAGCCATGGCCGACCGGGCTCGGACGGCCGGCGTTCGCCAGGAGCGGGTTCACGTCATCGGCCACTGGGGGCTGGCCGGAGTTGATGCTGGTAAACCGGTGGCCGCAACAGCGCTGCGCACCAAGTGGAAACTCGGCGCGCGGTTTGTCGTCGGCTACTCGGGCAGCCTGGGTCCGACCCACGATCGCGAAACCCTTCTTAGTGGCATAGAAAAAACGGTTCATACCGGGGATCCGGACCTGGCCTGGCTGTTCGTGGGCAGCGGCGAGGGCATGCGGCTGTTGCATGGATCGGTGCCGATGCGCGCCGTGGACGGGGTGCATTTCCAGGACCACCTGCCGCTGGGTCAGCTGGCCCAGGGACTGGCGGTACCGGACCTACACCTGGTCAGCATGCTCCCCTCGCTGGAGGGCCTGGTCTACCCGAGCAAACTCGTGGGCATCCTCGCAGCGGGCAAACCGGTGGTGTTCGTGGGCGCCAAGGACGGGGAGATCGGCTCGATGCTGACCAAGGAAGGGTGCGGCATCGCGGTGCAAAGCGGGGATAAGGAAGGTCTTGCAGCGGCCATAGCGCAACTGCGTGCGATCCCGGATTCACGTGCCGACATGGGGCGGCGGGCCCGGGTCCTCTACGAGCGGCAGTTCGCTCGAGATCCGGCGCTGGCGGCGTGGACGGCACTTTTGGCGTCAGTCGCGCGGAGTGCTCAAGCGCAGGCTGAGTCCCCAAGTCGCACCGATTGATGGAACACGGGCTGAGCTCAATGCCCAGGGTGTCTTGTGACTGAAACTGGAAGCTGGAGCACGATCATCCCTCACTGGCAGTGAAGAAGTAGCTCGGGATGGTGCGGCACCACTACAAATGTTGGACTCAGGCGGTTTGTGACAACGTATTAAATCAGTGCACTGTGCAGACCATGCACGGATCGTACGACCGCACCACATGGTAGACCGCTGCCGAAGGATCCTCTTCTCCAGACACCGTACCAACCAGGGCTTGTTCCTGCGGCCCGGCCACCCCGGCCGCGTCGCGTGGCGAAAAATTCCGTGTGGTCGACGCGACGATCTGGTAACCGGCTATCTCACCGTAGCCCTTGCGCTGGATCAGGTCGGCCAGTTGACGCCCGAGATCGTCGTCGAGGAAGCTGGTGATCCGCTCCACGCGGCTGTCCGTCCTCTGCCAGGAAGTTGCCTTCAGTCAACGTAAGGTCACGGCATGGACGCCT
>CAXMPC010000133.1:0-2419 GCA_964195335.1 uncultured Gammaproteobacteria bacterium
TGGTCCTGGTCAGCGGCGTCGGCGGCCTGAGTCTCGGCGGAGAAGGGTTCTCGATGAGCGGCATCGGACTGGCCGGGATTCTTGGGGTGGTGGCGAACCTGGTGCTGCCGCGGGAACGCACCGTGACATGACGCCCTTGGGCGGTTACTCAGCCACCCGCCCGGCGTCCGCTCGTTCCCGTGACATCGATCCTGTCTCAAGTCAGCCCTGTTCGCGCCCGATGAAGCGATAAGCCGCGGCACCGAGAACACCGCCCACGATCGGCGCGATCCAGAACAACCAGAGCTGGCCAAGCGCCCAGCCCCCCACATACAGGGCGACGCCGGTGCTGCGCGCTGGGTTCACGGACGTGTTCGTCACCGGGATGCTGACCAGGTGGATCAGCGTCAGGCAGAGCCCGATGGCGATTGGCGCCAGCCCCGGCGGTGCCCGCTCATCGGTGGCGCCGAGGATCACCAGCAGGAACATCATGGTCATGACGATTTCTGTGACCAGCGCCGAGAACAGACTGTAGCCGCCCGGCGAATGGTCACCATAGCCGTTGGAGGCGAAGCCGTCAGCCAGGCTGAAACCGTCCTTGCCGCTGGCGATGAGGTAAAGCACGCCTCCGGTGACGATCGCACCGAGCACCTGGGCGATGATGTACGGGGGCAGTTCCCGGGCCGGGAAACGCCCTCCAGCCCAGAGTCCGATCGACACTGCAGGGTTGAGGTGACAGCCGGAGATGTGACCGATGGCGAAGGCCATGGTCAACACGGTCAGGCCGAAGGTCAGCGACACCCCGAGCAGGCCGATGCCGACGTCGGGAAACGCGGCCGCGAGCAGCGCGCTGCCGCAGCCGCCGAGAACCAGCCAGAAGGTCCCTAAGATTCCGCGCCATACTTCTGCATGCCACCCTCCTATCCCGTGCTGACGGTGTCGCCGGACGGCTCGTTGCAGGACAGGGCGTACGAGTTTCCGGAACTGACAATGAGTATAGGCAGAGGTGGCGCCAAATATTCCTGAGAATAAATAGGGTTTGGCTCCATTTATTCAGGCACTCGACGTCGAAAGATAGAAGCATGTAGGCCGGACTTCAGTCCAACAATACTGCCTAACCAATAGTTGCCGCCAGACGGCTTATTTCAGATTGGCCAACCAGGCAAACCTGCCGCAAGCTACTCTGCCAGCCAGGCCTCGGCGTCCGCCTCCTGACCAGGCTCGAACGACTTGATCTGCAGTCCGGGCACCAACATGCCCTCGAACTCGCTGGCGGTCCGCACCCAGCCTTTCTCGGCGATGACCGCGCAGCGATCGAACTTGCCAATCATCCGGAACAGCTCGGGCAGGCGTGACATTTCGACGCCGATGGCGCCCAGTGTCGGCAAATCGAAATCGCCGATCCGGTAGAGCATGCGCCCGTTTTCGATGCCTTCGGACTTGCCAGCCATGTCGTCCAGCGCTGCCTTCATCTCGTCGCTGCCGAGCTTGCCGCTGAACTCGATGTCCAGCCTGTTTTCTCCGTTCGGTTCCACCTTGAACATCGGTATCTCCTTTTCGTATTCGCTCTCTATTCAGGATAGTCGGCGCGATGGATGACGTCGTGCGGTGGGTGACAGCAAGCCGGGTTACGACAGGCCGTCGCGGCACTCATCCAAATGCCGACCGCTGGTCGTGGATTTCACCGGCGTACCAAGGCCGATCTAGATGAATGCGTAGACCAGGAAGGCGCCGAAACCGACAGCGAATCCGCCACCCACCCGGGCCACCGGCCGTGCCAAGGAGAGGGCCCACGCCATGATCCGCCTGAAGCGTGCGCGCCCGATGACCGCGAAAAAAAGTGCCGCTGCAATGGAAATCCAGCCGATGATTTCGATGACCAGAGGGTATCTAGAGGCGTCGGCCAGGTAGATGAGCAGCGCCCCGAGGGTCAGCCGGACGACAACGGCCAGGACGTGCAGTTCAAGCTTGTCGACGTGCTTTCTGAGCAGGCCGAAGAGGCGGTCTGGGTCGATGACGATGACCACCCCGGCCAACAGCGTCAACGCACCGAACAGGATGATCAGGGCGGCCATGAACCTACTCTAGCAGCCACCCGAAGGCTTGCTGCGCGACCGGCAGGTCACCGGAGAAACGTGGAAAGCTAGCGCCGTCAGGAGCGGCACAGAGGCGATGACGATCAGTGCGCGAAACGCTCGCGCAGGTAGCCGATGACGGTCTCGGACTCGTAGAGCCACTGCTCGCCCTCGCCTTCCGTCACCCGCAGGCACGGCACCTTGATCCGCCCCCCGTCACGTTCCAGCGTCGCGCGGTGGTCGGCATCGTTCCTGGCGTCACGCAATTCGATAGGCAGAGAGAGCCTGGCCAACTCCTTGCGTGTCTTGATGCAGAACGGGCAGGTCGGGAACTGGTAGAGCGCCAGGTCACGGCACTGGCGGTC
>CAXMPC010000134.1:0-9607 GCA_964195335.1 uncultured Gammaproteobacteria bacterium
ATCTCGAACCGGCGGAGCGGTTACGGCGGCTCGATCTCGAAGCGCGTGCACTCGACGGCGATGACGACGCCCTGCCGGGCGACCATGTCCATCTGGCGCTGGCCGACGCCATAGAACGGCACCGATTGCCAAGGTCGCTGCTGCACGACCTACTGACGGCCTTTCGCCTCGACGTCACCAAGCGACGCTACCAGGACCAGGACGAATTGCTCTTCTACTGTCGCCACTCGGCCAACCCGGTCGGACGGTTGCTGCTGCACCTGTTCGACCAGGCCACCGAGCAGAACCTCGAATACTCCGACGCCATCTGTACCGCACTGCAACTGATCAACCTGTGGCAGGACCTGGCGCAGGATATCGTCGAGCGTGATCGTCTCTACCTGCCACGCGAAGACTGGGAAGACCGCGGCATCGTCGAGGACCAGCTGCTGGCCCGGCGTGACAGCCCGGAACTGCAGGAGGTCATCGCCCTCCAACTCGATCACGCCGAGCGGCTGATGCACGAAGGCATGCCGCTGGGTGGCAGCCTGCCGGGCCGTCTCGGCCTCGAGATCCGACTGACGGTCGAAGGCGGGATGGCCGTCCTGCAGGCCTGCCGGTGTCGGCCCGACAGCTTCGCCCGGCCACGGCTGTTGCGTACGGCCTGGCCCGGGTTGCTGTGGCGGGCGCTGTTGCCGACACGGCGCTGGCGCGAGGTGGCATAGACGAAAAAGGGGTCAGAGTCGGCTGACTCTGACCCCGTCGGTGCCGGGCGGGGCGGAGCAGGATGGCCCCGGGACCGGCCTCTCGGGTGAGGGCTCGATTGCGCCCCCTCTGACCCCTTGTCCTAGAAGCCTCTCTTCTGTTGCCGACCCATCGGCATCTGGTCGAACTTCTTCTGCTGCTCCGGCATCAGTTGTCCGTACAGGGACTCCATCGTCGTGGTCATGTCGTTCATCGCTGCCAGCCGTTCGCTCATCATCTCGGAACGGCGCCGGATACGCTCGGGCGCGGTCAGCGTCTCGCTCTGTGACCACTGGGCACGCATGGTCTCGCGGTGAGCGCGCATGCGCTCGCCCTGGACCTTGGCCTGGTCGCGGAAGGCCTGCCAGGCGGGTTCCTGTTCCGCAGTGATGGCGAGCTTGTCATGGAGCCCGTCGAGACGCTGTTCGAACGCGGCCGGATCACGCTGGCCCTGCTGCATTCGACCGTGCCTGCCGCCGCCCTGACCGTAGCCTTCGCCCTGCATCATCGGGCCGCTGCCAGGGCCGTAGCCTTGCTGGCAACCCCCGGGGCCGTAACCGGGGGCGGCGCTCACCACGGCGGCCGTGGCGATCCCGGTGGCCAGGAGAGTGGTGAGGAAGATCTTGTTGCTGCGTTTCATGGCTTGCTCCTTGAACCGGGGTATCCGGCGTTCTTTCCTGCTCTCATTACAGCAGGACCATGTAACGCGAACGTTGCGTGGGCGACGTTATTTGTAACGGTTTGTAATAGGGAGCCGAGAGAAACCATCGATCATTAAAGATGTCGCTTGTCAGGCGAGGAACACACCTGGCAGGAACGATTCTCGCTCTGGTTACTCCGCGGGCGCGGCGTGGCGCATGTGCGGGAACAGCAACACGTCGCGGATCGACGGCGCGTCGGTCAGCAGCATCACCAGGCGGTCGATGCCGATCCCCTCCCCGGCCGTCGGCGGCATGCCGTGCTCCAGTGCGGTGACGTAATCGGCGTCGTAGTGCATCGCCTCGAGGTCACCGGCTTCCTTCTCGGCCACCTGGGCGCGAAAGCGCTCGGCCTGGTCTTCGGCGTCGTTGAGCTCGGAAAAGCCGTTGGCGATCTCGCGCCCGCCGACGAAGAACTCGAAACGGTCAGTGACAAAGGGATCGGCATCGCTGCGTCGTGCCAGCGGTGAAACCTCGGTCGGGTAGGCGGTGATGAAGGTGGGCTGTTCCAGCTTGCCCTCAACGGTCTTTTCGAAGATCTCGATCCACACCTTGCCCAGGCCGTAGCCCGGCTTCAGCGGGATGCCGAGCCCCTCGGCAATCACTCTCGCGCCAGCCTCGTCGTCGAACCGGGCCGGGTCGATATCCGGATTGGAATGGAGGATTGACTCACGCACGGTCATGCGCGCGAACGGCTTGGCGAAATCGAACGTAGCACCCTGATAGTTGACCTCGCTGCTGCCGTTGATCGTCTCGGCGAGGCCGCGCAGCAAGGTCTCGGTAAGGTCCATCAGGTCGTGGTAGTCGGCGTAGGCCTGGTAGAACTCGAGCATCGTGAACTCGGGGTTGTGCTGGGTCGACAGCCCCTCGTTACGGAAGTTGCGGTTGATCTCGTAGACCTTTTCGAAACCGCCGACCACCAGCCGCTTGAGGTAGAGCTCCGGCGCAATGCGCAAAAACAGCGCCATGTCGAGGGCATTGTGGTGAGTCTTGAACGGCCGCGCCACGGCCCCGCCCGGGATCGCCTGCATCATCGGCGTCTCGACCTCGAGGAACCCGCGGTCGTCGAGGAAGCGGCGGATGTAGCGAACGATCTCGGAACGCTTACGGAAGGTGTCGCGCGAGGCCTCGTTCATCACCAGGTCGAGGTAGCGCTGGCGGTAACGGGTCTCAGTATCGGTCAGGCCGTGGAACTTCTCGGGCAACGGCCGCAGCGACTTGGTCAGCAACCGCAAGGCATCGACCTTGACCGACAGCTCGCCGGTTCGGGTCTTGAACAGCGCCCCTTCGGCCCCGACGATGTCGCCAATGTCCCAGCCCTTGAACGCCGGGTAGACCCCCTCGGGCAAGGCATCGCGTTGGACGAACAGCTGGATCCTTCCCGACATGTCCATCAGGTGGGCGAAGCTCGCCTTGCCCATGACCCGCTTGCTCATCAGGCGGCCGGCGACGGCGACCCGGTGCGGTTCGGATTCGAGCGCCTCGGCCTCGTGCGCACCGTATTCGGCGAGGATTTCACCGGCCATAACGTCGCGGCGGAAATCATTGGGAAAGGCGTTGCCGTTGTCGCGCAGCGTCTGCAACTTGCTGCGGCGCTGGGCGATCAGCTTGTGGTCATCGTCGCGGGCTTCGTCGTTCACGTCATGTCCCATGGTTCTTGTTTAAGGCCTGGCCTAGAGACCGTGCTTGAGGCTCTCTTCGATGAACTGGTCGAGGTCACCGTCGAGCACCGCCTGGGTGTTCCCGACCTCGACTCCCGTACGCAGATCCTTGATCCGTGACTGGTCGAGGACGTAGGAGCGGATCTGACTGCCCCAGCCGATGTCGGCCTTGGTCGCTTCCAGCGCCTGTTGGTCAGCGTTGCGCTTCTGCTGCTCGAGTTCGTAGAGCTTGGACTGCAGCTGCTTCATCGCCGTGGCCTTGTTCTTGTGCTGCGATCTGTCGTTCTGGCACTGCACGACGGTGTTGGTGGGCAGGTGAGTGATGCGCACCGCCGACTCGGTGCGGTTGACGTGCTGGCCGCCCGCTCCGCTCGCCCGGTAGACGTCGATGCGCAGGTCGGCCGGGTTGATGTCGATCTCGATGTCGTCGTCGAGCTCCGGGGCAATGAAGACCGAGGCGAACGAGGTGTGGCGCCGGTTACCCGAGTCGAACGGTGACTTGCGCACCAGGCGATGGACCCCGGTCTCGGTGCGCAGCCAGCCGAAGGCGTGGTCGCCGTCGACCTTGATGGTTGCACTCTTGATACCGGCCACCTCGCCCGCCGAGGCCTCGATCAGCTCGGAATCGAACCCGCGTCGCTCAGCCCAGCGCAGGTACATTCGTAGTAGCATCTCGGCCCAGTCCTGTGCCTCGGTGCCGCCGGATCCGGCCTGGATGTCGATGAAGGCGTTGCAGCCGTCGGTTTTGCCGGAGAACATGCGCCGGAACTCGAGGTCGGCGACACGCAGTTCCATCTGTTCGAGTTCGCCGGCGACCTCGGCCATGGTCTCCTCGTCGTTCTCCTCGCGCGCCATCTCGAGCAGCTCGGTGGCCTCGTCGAGACCAAGGCCAACTTCGTCGATGACGTTGACAACCTTCTCCAGGGCCGCACGTTCCCGCCCCAGTGCCTGGGCACGCTCGGGTTGGTTCCAGACGTCGGGTTCCTCGAGTTCGCGGACGACTTCAGTCAGGCGATCGAGCTTCTCAGCGTAGTCAAAGGTACCCCCTCAGGGCTTCGGTTCGCCCTCGGAGGTCGTCGAGCCGGTGCAGGACGGGGTTGATCTCGAACATGTCAGCGGGGGTCCAGGCTGGGTGCGGCGTGTACCCTGAGGGCATAAAGGCGCCGAAGTGTACACCACGGCCATGAGAGGCGGAACCTCGCCTGACGGATAGAGTCGGTTGGATTACAGTTAGTTTAGAGTTACAGGCGGTGTGATGTTCGTCACCTCAATCCAGGAGCGAGATGGTGCAGGCGCGACAACAACCCGGCCCCCGTATGGGAGATGCCCTGGTCGTGGTCGACGTGCAGAACGACTTCCTGCCAGGCGGCGCGCTCGGTGTGCCCGATGGCGATGCCGTGGTGCCGGTGATCAACGCCTACCTGGCGCTGTTCAGCACCCCCGGCCTGCCGATCTTCGCCACCCGCGACTGGCACCCGGCCGACCACTGCTCTTTCACCGCCCAGGGTGGACCGTGGCCGCCACACTGCGTGCAGAACACCTCCGGAGCCGAGTACGCGCCGGGCCTGGAGCTGCCCGACACGGTACGCCAGGTGGCCAAGGCGATCGGGACCGAGAAAGACAGCTACTCCGGCTTCGAAGGCACCGACCTGGCGCCCGACCTGCGCGCCGCCGGGGCCGGGCGGCTGTTCATCGGCGGCCTGGCGACCGATTACTGCATCCTCAACACGGTTCTCGACGCCCGACGCGAGGGTTTCGCCGTCTGTCTGCTGCTCGATGCCATCCGTGCCGTCGAGGTCACGCCAGGCGATGGTGACGCCGCGATCGTGCGCATGGCCGAAGCCGGCGCGGTGCCGGTGACCCTGGAGATCCTGGCATGAGCCACGACGCCTTGATGACCGATCTCTACCAGCTGACCATGCTGCAGGGGTACCACCACCAGGGCATGACCGAGACGGCGGTGTTCGAGTTCTTCGTCCGCCAGCTGCCCGACCAGCGCGGCTTCCTGCTCGCTGCCGGGCTCGAACAGCTGGCCGATTACCTCGAGCAGGTCCGCTTCGAGAATGACGACCTCGACTGGCTGCGCGGCACCGGCCGCTTCGACGATGCCTTTATCGACAGCCTGGCCGGTTTCCGTTTCAGCGGTGACGTCGATGCCATGCCCGAGGGCACCGTCTGCTTCGCCGGCGAACCGCTGTTGCGGGTCACCGCCCCGCTGCCCGAGGCGCAGTTCATCGAAAGCCGCCTGATCAACCTGGTACACCTGCAGACATTGATCGCGAGCAAGGCGGTGCGCTCCGTCATCGCCGCGCGCGGCCGCTTGCTGGTCGACTTCGGCATGCGTCGTGCCCATGGCGCCGAGTCGGCACTGCTCGCCGCGCGGGCGGCCTACATTGCAGGCTTCGACGGCACCGCGACAGTCGCCGCCGGACGGCAGTTCGGTATCCCGGTGTTCGGCACCATGGCCCACTCCTTCGTCCAGGCCTACACCAGCGAGCGCGCCGCTTTCCGCGACTTCGCCCACAGCCAACCGAACAACGTCGTGCTCCTGATCGACACCTACGATAGCGAGGCAGGTGCCCGCAAGGTGGTCAGGCTGGCGCCGGAACTGGAACGCGAGGGGATTCACATCAAGGCGGTGCGCATCGACAGCGGCGACCTGCGCGAATCGGCGCGCCGCGTACGCTCGATCCTCGACGCCGGCGGCCTGACCGACACCGGGATTTTCTGCAGCGGCAACCTCGATGAGTATCGGGTCGCGCGCCTGGCCGCGGCCGAGGCGCCGATCACCGGGTTCGGCATCGGTACCCACGTCACCACCTCGAACGACATCCCCTACCTCGACTGCGCCTACAAACTGCAGGAGTACGCCGGCCTGGCGCGGCGCAAGCGCTCACCGGGAAAATCGACCTGGCCAGGACGCAAGCAGGTGTGGCGTCGCTACGACAGCTTCGGGAGACCGTGCGGTGATGTCGTGACCCTGGCCGATGCCGCCGGGCCCGCAGGGGCGCGGGCCCTGTTGCAGCCACTGCTGCGTGACGGGCACCGGGTGGCCCCGGCCGAACCGCTGGAAGCCATTCGCAAAAGGGTGCAGGACCAGCTCGAACTTCTGCCGGTACCGCTACGCCGCCTGTCGGGCCAGCCTGCCTACCCGGTCGAGGTCGATCCGGGGCTGCAGTTACTCGCCGAGCGTATCGACCAGGTCCAGGCCGCGAGCGGCTGAAAGGTTCAGGCCGAGCCGAGCACCATCCGCACCAGGTCGGAGAGCGACTCCGCCTCCAGCTTCTTCATCAACCGCGCCCTATGCACCTCGACCGTGCGCGCACTGATGTGCAGCTGGTCGGCGATCTCCTTGTTGGTGCGCCCGGCGACGATCAGGTTGAGTGCTTCACGCTCGCGCGGGGTCAACTGCTCGAGTCGCTTCGCCATCTGGTCGCGCTCGGCCTTGCGGTGTTTCTGCAACGCCCCCTTGGCCAGTGCGTACTGGACCCGGGTCAGCAGGTGTTCGTCGTCGAACGGCTTCTCGAGAAAATCGACGGCGCCCTGCTTCATCGCGCGCACCGCCTTGGGCACGTCGGCGTGGCCGGTGAGGAAGATGACCGGCATGGTGATCTCGCGCTCCTGCAACCGCTGTTGCAGGTCGAGTCCGTCCATGCCCGGCATGCGGATGTCGAGCACGATACAGCCGGTCATCGACGACTCGACCGCGGTCAGGAACTCGTCCGGGGCGGCGTAGTCGGCGGTGCTCAGGCCGTCGGACCGGAACAGCATGCACATCGCCTTGCGCACCGCGTCGTCGTCGTCGACAACGTGGACCGTAGGCTCATGCTTCATCGTGGATCTCCTCCTCAATTGCGGGCAGGGTAATGCGGAACGTGGCTCCGCCCATGGCGTTGTTGGTTGCCCGCAGCACCCCGCCATGGGCCTCGACAATTGTACGGCAGATCGACAGGCCCATTCCCATGCCGTCCTTCTTGGTCGAGAAAAAAGGGTCGAACAGGTGATCGCTGACCCCCTCGACGAAACCCGCACCGCTATCGGCCACCGCGATCTCGACACCACCCCCTTCGGCCGCGACGGTGGTGATGCTGACCTGGCGTCGACCACTGCCTTCGGCCGGGATCGACTCGATGGCATTGAGCAGCAGGTTGAACAGCACCTGCTCGATCTCGATGCGGTTGGCGGATATCGCCTGGGACTGATCCGTGGCGCCGACGTGGATCTCAACTCGGTGCGCACGTGCCTCATGCTGGACCAGCCTGACCACCTCGTCGATCAGGTGTGGCAGGTCAAGCGGCTTACGGCCGCTTGGACTCTTGCGCAGGAAGTTCCGCAAACCGCGGATGATGTCAGCCGCTCGCTCGGCCTGGGCCGAGGCGTCCTCGAGGGCATCGATCAACTCTGACGACTCCCACTTGCCCGAGCGCATCATGCGCAGTGAAGCGCGGGTGTAACTGCTGATGGCCGTCAGGGGCTGGTTGAGTTCATGGGCGAGCTTGGCGGCGAGTTCACCCATGGTGGCCAATCGGGCGACGTGCGCCATTTCACTCAACTGGCGCTGCATCTCGGCTTCGACCAGGTTGTTGGCGCTGACGTCACTTACCACCGCGATAACGATCGGCTCGCCGGCTTCTGAAACCGGTCGGAACGGCACCAGGGAAACCCGAGCCCGGCGCTCCGGCTCACCACCGGACATCTCGATCTCGAAGGTCACCTCGGGCCCGCTCACGTCACCGGCGATCATGGCTTCGAAACGGGAGCTGTACTCGATATGGCCGCACGCCTGCACGCCTTGCCCGAGCAATTCTTCCCGTGCCAGGCCAAACCAGTCGGCATAGGCCTGGTTGAAATAGCGGTGACGCCCATCGCGACCCATGGTGGCGATACCGAGCGGAAGATGGTCGGTCAGCGCTCGCATCTGCGCCCGGTTGCGCCGGGCGTTGCGGCCGAGGCGACGGTAGGCGATGGCGAGGGTGATGCAGGCCAGCAGCAGAAATCCGGTCAGCAGTGCGAGCAGGGTCACCATGTCGGTTCAGTCACTGCCAAGGAAGCGGCGAACGCTGGCGAGAAAGGCGATGGGTCGGGCGGCGTGGACCCAGTGACCCGCGCCGTCGATCCAGTCGATCTCCGCCCGGGGGAAGAGTTGCAGAATCCGGTCTGGATCCTCCGCTTCCAGGTAGTTGGAGTCATGGCCGGCGATGAACTGTACCGGACCGTCGAACCGGGCTCCTGGCGGCACCGGGAAGGCCTCGATGTCGTCGATGCCAAGGCTGAGTGCCGGCAGGTTGACGCGCCAGCGCAGGGCACCCTGTTCCTGCACCAGGTTGGTCAGCAGGAAGGCACGCAGGGCCGGGTCGGGCAGCCATTCGGCCAGGCGCGCATCGACCGCGGCACGACTGTCCAGTGTCGACAGGTCGATGTGATGAAGCGCGCTCAGGACCGTGTCCTGGTTGCCGCGGTAGCCCCGCGGCGCAATGTCGACCACCATCAGGCGCGCGACCAGTTGCGGGTACTCGAGGGCGGCACGCATCGCGGCCTTGCCGCCCATGCTGTGGCCGAGCAGCATCACCGGACGACCGGGCGCGACACGCTCGATCAACTCCGCGACATCGGCTGCCATTTCGGGATAGGTCATGCCCGGCGCGTGGGGTGAGCGGCCGTGGTTGCGCAGGTCGGCAATGATCACACGGTGGTCTGTGGCCAGGTCGCGGGCGATACGGCCCCAGTTGGCCCCTGACCCGAACAGGCCATGCAGGATCACCAGCGGCTCGCCGGCCCCCTGTTCACGATAACTGAGTTCGACTGCCACAGCGCCTTCCCCTTGCGGGCACAGTGTAATGGAGCGGGGATCGGAGTAAACCGGCTGCGGAATACTCCGACCCCCCCTGCTGGTCAGATCGCCTCGGCCTCCATGCGGATGGCGCCGCACGGGCACTCGGCCACACACAGGCCGCAACCCTTGCAGTAGTCGTACTTGAACTCGAAGCGCTTGCCCGGGCCCAGCTTGGTGACGGCATTGTCGGGGCAGACGCCATAGCAATTGTCGCACTCGAAACAGTTGCCGCAGGACATGCAGCGACGTGCCTCGAACAGGGCGTTGCCCTCGTCGAGATCACCGAGCACCTCGGCGAAACCGGACTGGCGACGGATCACTTCCAGCGCCGGCTGCGCGGTACGGTCGGCATCCGAGTAGTACCAGGTGTTGAGCATGTCGTAACCGGCGACCTCGTGCTTCGGTGCCGGGGCCCATGTCTCTTCGCGCAACCAGGCGTCGATATGGCGTGCCGCTTTCTTGCCGTGGCCGATGGCCGTGGTCATGGTTCGCTCGGACGGGATCATGTCGCCGCCGGCGAACACGCCGGGGATACCGGTCTGCATGTCCTGACCGACCTGCAGCACGCCACCGTCGATGCGGGCACGGCCCTGGCTGGCGATCAGGTCGAGCTCGGGATCCTGGCCGATCGCCAGCACCAGCACATCCGCGCCGAGGGTCTCGAAGCGGCCGGTGGCTTGCAGCCCCTCCTC
>CAXMPC010000135.1:0-43737 GCA_964195335.1 uncultured Gammaproteobacteria bacterium
GGATCCTGGACCGCCAGCGCGGCCACGATCACCAGCAATTCACGCAGGCAGTCGCTGTCGGCCGCCGCCAGCAGCATGCGTCCGAGGCGCGGGTCGAGCGGGAAACGTGCCAGGTGACGGCCGAGCGGGGTCAGCCGATGATCGGGGTCGAGGGCGCCGAGCGCAGCCAGCTGGCGGTAGCCGTCGCGTACCTGCCGCGGGTCGGGTGGGTCGAGGAACGGGAAGCGGTGGATGTGGCCGAGTCCGTGCGCGATCATCTGCAGAATTACCGCGGCCAGCGGGGTGCGCAGGATCTCTGGCTCGGTGAACCCGGGCCGGGCGAGGAAGTCTTCCTCGCTGTAGAGACGGATGCAGATGCCAGGGGCGAGGCGTCCGCAGCGGCCCTGGCGCTGGTCGGCACTGGCGCGCGACACCGGTTCGACCGGCAATCGCTGGACGTTGCCGTGGTGACCGTAGCGACTGATGCGTGCACGGCCGGTGTCGATCACGTGATGGATACCGGGCACGGTCAGCGAGGTCTCGGCGACGTTGGTCGCCAGCACCACGCGCCGGGCGCTGCCGGGGTGGAAAATGCGCGCCTGCTCGGCAGCGCCGAGGCGGGCGTAGAGCGGCAGGATCTCGAGCCCGGGTGGGTGGTGCTTGCGCAGCGCCTCGGCCGTGTCGCGGATGTCGCGCTCACCCGGCAGGAAGACCAGGATGTCGCCGTCCGGGTCCTCGGTGGCCAGCTCGTCGACGGCCGCCAGGATCGCCGTTTCCTGGTCGCGGTCGCTTTCGTCACCGCTGCCGGCGAGCGGGCGGTAGCGGGTTTCCACCGGCCAGCCGCGACCGCCGACCTCGATCACCGGAGCCTCGCCGAAATGGGCGGAAAAGCGGGCGGTGTCGATGGTCGCTGAGGTGACGATCAGCTTCAGTTCCGGGCGCCGCGGCAGCAGCCGCTTGAGGTAACCGAGCAGGAAATCGATGTTGAGGCTGCGCTCGTGGGCTTCGTCGATGATCAGTGTGTCGTAGCGCAGTAACAGGCGGTCGCGTTGCAGCTCGTTGAGCAGGATGCCGTCGGTCATCAGCCGCACCAGGGCGTCCGGGTGGCCGCGCTCGCTGAAGCGGACACGGTAGCCGACCAGTTCGCCGAGTGGCGTGTCGAGTTCCTCGGCCACGCGCGCGGCAACGCTGCGCGCGGCCAGGCGGCGCGGCTGGGTGTGGCCGATTTGGCCGTGCACGCCGCGTCCCTGCGCCAGGCAGAGTTTAGGCAGCTGCGTGGTCTTGCCGCTGCCGGTGGCGCCGGCGATCACGAGCACCTGGTGCCGTTCCATGGCGTTGGCGATGTCGTCCAGGTGGGCGGTAATCGGCAGCGTGTCTGGAAACGTTGGTCGAGGCAGGCGGGCGCGTCTGCTGTCGACACGGGCGCGGGAGGCTGCGATCGCCTCCTCGAGGCGTGTGTCGGTGGCGCTATCGCGGGCGCGGCCGGCGCGGCGCAGCCGCGGTCGGTCACGCAGCAAGGTGCCTTCGAGGCGTGGGTCGCGGACGTGGTTGGCGGGCGTGGTCATGCCGGGATTGCCGGCGGTTCCGGTCCGGATTCAGCTTTCGGGCAGCAGGTTGCAGTCGAGCAGGCTGGCGATGTTGTCGGCCGACAGCGGGCGTCCAACCAGGTAGCCCTGGATCTGGTCGCAGCCGAGGGCGCGCAGGAAATGGACCTGTTCCTGGTTCTCGACCCCCTCGGCGACGACCCGCAGGTTGAGGCGGTGGGCCATGGCGATGATCGCCGCGACGATCTCGGCGTCGTCGGTATCGTCGGGGACATCACGGATGAAGCTGATATCAATCTTGAGCGTGTCGATCGGCAGGCGCTTGAGGTAGGCCAGGCTGGAGTAGCCGGTGCCGAAATCGTCGATGCCGATGCGCACTCCGAGATCACGCAGCCGGCGCAGTTTCGGTTCCACCTCCTCGATGTGCTCCATCAGCATGCTCTCGGTCAGCTCGATCTCGAGCCGCTCGGCCGCGAGACCGGTCTCTTCGAGGATGTTGAGCACCACTTCGTCGAGATCGTTCTGGTGCAGCTGGCGTGAGGAAACGTTGACCGCCATGGTGATGTCTTCGAGGCCTTGCTCGACCCAGGCGCGCGCCTGGCGGCAGGCCTCCCTGAGGACCCATTCGCCGATCGGCAGGATCAAGCCGTTGGCCTCGGCAAGGGGGATGAAACGGTCCGGGGTCACCGGTCCGAGTTCATGGTTGTTCCAGCGCAGCAGCGCTTCGACGCCGGTGGTGCGGTTACTCGCCAGGTCCACCTTGACCTGGTAGTTGAGAGAGAATTCGTCGCGCTCGATCGCCTGGCGCAGGTAGCTCTCCATGGTCAGTCGCTCGACCGACTCGGCATTCATGGCGTCGGTGTAAAGCTGGTAGTTGTTGCGGCCGAGATCCTTGGCCCGGTACATCGCCGTATCCGCGTTCTTGGTCAGGTCGTCGGCGGTCTCGCCATCGTTCGGGTAGAGGGCGATGCCGATGCTGGAGGTGACCATCAGTTCGTGCCCACCGGTGGTGAACGGTTTGCGCAGGCTGGTGATGATACGTGTAGCCAGCTGCACTGCGTTGGCCGCGTCCTTGATGTCGGGCTGGAGGATGGTGAATTCGTCGCCACCCATGCGTGAGACCGTGTCACCCTCGCGTACACACTCCTTGAGGCGTTCGGCCATCTCGCACAACACCCCGTCGCCGACGTCGTGGCCGAGGGTATCGTTGATACGCTTGAACAGGTCGAGGTCGATGAACATCACCGCGAGTTTCTGCTTGTGGCGGCGCATCTGCGGCAGGGCCAGGCCGAGCCGGTCCTGGAACAGGCGGCGATTGGGCAGGCCGGTCAGGGCATCGTAGTAGGCTAGCGCGCGGATCTGCTCCTCGCTCTCCTTGCGCTCGGAGATGTCGGAAAAAACCCCGGCATACTTGTGCTCACCGCCGAAGTCATCCTTGACCTGGGTGATGGTCAGCCACTCGGGGTAGATCTCGCCATTCTTTCGCCGGTTCCAGATCTCGCCCTGCCAGTAGCCGTTTTCCTTGAGGGTGTTCCAGAGTTCTTCGTAGAAGGAGACGTCGTGGCGACCCGATTTGAGCAGTGCCGGGGTCTGACCAACGGCCTCCTCGGGGCTGTAGCCGGTCAGCTTGCTGAAGGCAGGGTTGACCGATTCGATGATCCCATCGGCGTCGGTGATGATCACGCCGTCGAGGGAGGCGTCGATGATCTGCCTGGACAGTCGCACGCTGCGTTGCGACTCGATCAGGGCCTGCTCGCGCTCGCGCAGCACCTGTTCCAGGTGCGAGACCTGGTCGTGCTCGAGCAGGTCGAGGATGTCGCTGAAGGAGAGCAGGCCGATGATCTTCTGCTCGGCATCGGTGATGCCGAGGTGACGGATGCCGCGGCGTACCGACAGGTCTCGAGCCTGGAGCAGGCTGTAGTCCCGATCGACGGTGATAAGCGGCCGGGTCGCCGTCTCGCCCGCAGTACGCTCGACTTCGCGCAGCGCCACCTGGCGTACCAGGTCGCGTTCGGTAAGGATGCCGGGCTGGTCGTTGTCGTCAGGTTCGACCACCGCGGCCTCGACCCCGGCTTCGCGCATCTCCCGGGCCGCGTCCGCAAGTGGTCTCTCCCCGGGCAGGACCAGGAGCGGCTTGTCCAGGGCCTCGATCACCCGGCGTACCTGCAGGTAGCGCTCGAGGCCGTAGTTAATCACCACGTCGGTCTGCGAGATGATGCCGGCGAAGCCACCGCGGCTGTCGAGTACCAGCAGGTGACGGATGCCCTCGTCGTGGAAGCGATGGCCAACGTCGTCGATGGTCGTCTGTTTTGAGGTCGTCCTGACCGGCGTGCTCATCTGCGTGGCGATGGGACGGTCGACCTGCGCCGGGTCGGCGAGGTCGAGGCGCAGGGCATCGCGCTCGGTCCAGATACCGACCGCCTCGCCCTCGTCGGCCACCAGCACCGAACTGCAACGGTGGGTACGCATCAGCGCCGCGGCCTCGTGCAGCGGCGTTTCCGGCGGGCAGGTCAGGAGCTCCTCGTGGAGCAGGTGGCTGACCAGCAACGGGCTGCTCACGTGGCCTCTCCTCGGAGCGATGGGTTGGCTTGGCACCTGCTCACGCTGCAGTCCTTCCCGGGTCTTGGGGTGATCGGCCAGATGGGGTGGGTCGGGTCTCTATCACACCATAGTAGACGTGCAGAGGATGGTAGCGAAGAGTGCGTGGAGGTGCTACAGCGGCGCCTTGACCGCCACCCTGACCACGCGATAATAGCCCTTCGCCGGCGTGACCGGGCTCGGGAGGGGTGATGAAGACACGGCATTACGACGTGGTGGTGATCGGCAGCGGCCCCGGTGGCGAGGGTGCGGCGATGACGTTGGCCAAGTCCGGTCGCGAGGTGGCGATGGTCGAGCGACACACCATGGTCGGCGGCGGCTGCACCCACTGGGGCACCATCCCAAGCAAGGCGCTGCGCCAGACCATCCAGCGGATCACTGACTTTCGCGAAGACCCACTGTTCCAGCAGATCGCCGAAGACACCGATATCAGTTACCCGCAGTTGCTGGCCAACGCCGATACGGTAATTACCAGCCAGGTGCGGATGAGGCGCCGCTTCTACGAGCGTAACAAGGTCAAGGTAATTCACGGTCAGGCGCGCTTCCTGGAGCCGAACCTGCTCGAGGTGCTCGGCCCGAACGACGCCCACAAGCAGCTCAGCGCTGACCACTTCGTCATCGCCACCGGCTCGCGCCCCTACCGGCCCGACGACATCGACTTCAGTCACCCACGCATCGTCGACAGTGATACCGTGCTCGGCCTGAGCGAGACGCCGCGCTCGATCACCATCTACGGCGCCGGCGTGATCGGCTGCGAGTATGCGTCGATCTTCAGCAACCTGAACATCAGCGTAAACCTGGTCAACACCCGCAACTCGCTGCTCTCCTACCTCGACCAGGAGATCACCGACAGCCTCAGCTACCACATGATCGACCAGGGGATCATGCTGTTCCACGGCGAGGCCTACGAGAGGGTCGAGGCCGGCGACGACGGCGTGGAGATGCACCTGCAATCGGGCAAGAAGATCCGCTGCGAGGTGCTGATGTGGGCCAACGGCCGTACCGGTAACAGCCAGGATATGGGTCTCGAGACCATCGGCATCGACGTCGACCATCGCGGTCACATCGCCGTCAACGATCATTACCAATCGACCCAGGCACACGTCTACGCCGTCGGCGACGTGGTCGGGCCGCCGGCACTGGCCAGCGCCAGCTACGACCAGGGGCGCTTCTGCGGCCGTCACATCATCGACAACGGCAGCGACCTGGCGCTGGTGCGTGACATCCCCACCGGGATCTACACCAGCCCGGAGATCAGCTACGTTGGTCGTACCGAGCGCGAACTGACCGAGGCGCAGGTGCCGTACGAGGTGGGCCGGGCCATCTTCAAGAACCTGGCGCGGGCGCAGATTACCGGCTGGACGACTGGGATGCTCAAGATCCTGTTTCACCGCGACAACCTGCAGATTCTCGGCATCCACTGCTTCGGTAATCAGGCCTCCGAGATCATCCATATCGGCCAGGCGATCATGGCGCAGAAGGGCGAGGCCAACACCTTGCGCTATTTCGCCGATACCACCTTCAACTACCCGACCATGGCCGAGGCCTACCGGGTGGCGGCGCTGAACGGTCTCAACCGGGTCTTTTGACCCTGCCAGGCCGGACCGCCTCGCGGCACCGGTTCAACGCCCTGGTCGCTTGAGGCAAAATGGTCGACCCGTGGCGCTCCGTCACGGGCATACCAGACGCAAGGAGAAGCCATGGCCAGAATGGAAACCCCGGTGTGTGATTTCGGCCAGGCGGCAGTCGACTTCGACCTGCCAGGAACCGACGGCAGGAACTGGACCCTGGCCGATTGCCGTGGCCCGAACGGTTTGCTGGTGATGTTCATCTGCAACCACTGCCCCTACGTCAAGGCGATCCGCGACCGCCTGATTCGTGATGTCGCCGAGTTGCGTGAACTCGGTATCGGCGCGGTGGCGATCAGCGCCAACGACACGGTGCAGTTCCCCGAGGACGACTTCGAACACATGCAGGCGCTGGCCAGCGAACTCGACCTGTCGTTCCCTTACCTGTTCGATGAGAGTCAGGCCGTGGCCCGGGCCTATGACGCCGTCTGCACCCCGGATTTCTTCGGTTACAACGCCGATCTCGAACTGCAGTATCGCGGCCGTCTCGACGCCAGCGGCCGCGAGCCGGGGCCGACAGATGCCCGCCGCGAACTGTTCGAAGGGATGGTCCAGGTGGCCGAAAGCGGTCGCGGACCGGAACGGCAGACACCGAGCATGGGCTGTTCGATCAAGTGGCGCGATGGCGGTTGACCTAACGCCGGAACGCCTCCCAATGCATATAAGTTCGATTATTCATTGAATCAATATTACTTACTGTTATTTATGGTTCTCGCCGCCGTATAGTGTCTGCCACCGTCGACCTGCCACGCTGTGGCCGGTCCAGTACGTGCTCACACATTTAAGGAGGCCCGAGCCGATGTCTACCATCGCCAGGGAGATCGTCATGCCGTCACGTCGTGAACTCGCCAATGCCATCCGCGCGCTCAGCATGGACGCCGTCCAGCGCGCCAAGTCCGGTCACCCCGGTGCGCCGATGGGCATGGCCGACATCGCCGAGGTGCTGTGGAACGACTTCCTGAGCCACAACCCGGCCAACCCGGGCTGGGCCGATCGCGACCGTTTCGTGCTCTCCAATGGCCACGGCTCGATGCTGGTCTATGCCCTGCTGCACCTGTCGGGCTACGACGTCAGCATCGACGACCTTAAGAACTTTCGCCAGTGGGACTCGAAGACCCCGGGGCATCCCGAATACGGCGACACGCCTGGCGTCGAGACCACCACCGGGCCGCTCGGCCAGGGGGTCACCAATGCCGTCGGCATGGCACTGGCCGAGCAGTTGCTCGCGGCACAGTTCAACCGTGACGGCCACAAGGTCGTCGATCACTACACCTACACCTTCCTCGGTGATGGCTGCCTGATGGAGGGCATCTCCCATGAGGCCTGCTCACTCGCCGGCACCCTCGGCCTGGGCAAGCTGGTCGCCGTCTATGACGACAACGGCATCTCCATCGACGGCCGCGTCGAGGATTGGTTCACCGACGACACGCCGAAGCGTTTCGAGGCCTACGGCTGGCACGTGGTGCGTGACGTCGACGGCCACGATGCCGAGGCGATTTCCCGCGCCCTGCACGAGGCGCGCTCGGTCAACGACAAGCCGACCCTGATCTGCGCCAGGACCGTCATCGGCTACGGGGCGCCAAACCTTTGCGGCAGCCACGACTGCCACGGGGCACCGCTCGGCGACGACGAAATCGCTGCCGCGCGCGACAACCTCGGCTGGCCGCACGCCCCGTTCGAGGTGCCGGAGGCGGTCTCCCGCGGCTGGGATGCGCGTGAGCGCGGCACCGCCGCCGAGGCGGAATGGAACAAGCGGTTCGCCACCTACCGTGCCGCCCATCCCGAGCTGGCCGCAGAGTTCGAGCGGCGGATGGCCGGCGAGCTGCCGGTCGACTGGGCCGAGCACAGCGCGGCCGAGATCGCCGCGGTCGATGCCGACACGCCCAAGGTGGCCACGCGCAAGGCATCGCAGATGGCGCTGGAGCGCTTCGGGCCGCAACTGCCCGAGTTCTTCGGCGGCTCGGCCGATCTCACGGGCTCCAACCTGACCGCCTGGTCCGGGTCGCGGCCACTGGGCCAGAACGCTCGTGACGGCAACTACCTGTCGTTCGGCGTGCGCGAGTTCGGCATGGCGGCGATGGCCAACGGCCTGGCGCTGCACGGCGGCTTCCTGCCCTACGTCGGTACCTTCCTGGTCTTTTCCGACTACGCACGCAACGCCATCCGCATGGCGGCGCTGATGCGTAAGCGCGTTATCCACGTGTTGACCCACGATTCCATAGGGCTCGGCGAGGACGGCCCGACCCACCAGCCGATCGAGCATGTCGCCAGCCTGCGGCTGATTCCGAACGTCGATGTCTGGCGACCCTGCGATGCCGTCGAGACGGCGATCGCCTGGCAGCAGTCGATCGAGCGTGCCGACGGTCCAAGCTGCCTGGCATTGACCCGGCAAGGGGTTCCGCACCAACCGCGCAGCGCCGAGCAACTGGCCGATGTGGCTCGTGGCGGCTACGTGCTGCGCGACTGCGATGGCACGCCCGAGGTGATAATGATCGCCACCGGCTCCGAGGTGGCACTGGCCGTGGCCGCTGCCGAGCGTCTCGACGGGCGCCGCGTGCGTGTCGTGTCGATGCCCTGCGTCGAACGCTTCGAGGCCCAGGATGCGCCTTACCGCGAGTCGGTGCTGCCGGCCGCTGTCACGGCCCGGGTCGCGGTCGAGGCTGGCGTCACACCGGCCTGGTACCGCTACGTCGGCACCACCGGAGCCGTGGTTGGTATCGACCGTTTCGGCGCCTCGGCACCGGCCGGCGAACTGTTCGACCATTTCGGTTTCACCGCCGAGAAAGTCGCCGCCGTCGCCGAGCAGGTACTGACCGGCTGAAACCGTCCGCGCCGGTGTCCACGCCGGGCAGGTCATGTATCCTTTGTCGTCCCCGCCGCCGCGGGCGGGGCGAAACTATTGAATCCGGGAGGAGACCTGCACATGGCGATTCGAGTGGCAATCAACGGTTACGGGCGCATCGGCCGCAACATCCTGCGCGCACTCTATGAGGGCGGACGTACCGACGAAATCGAGATCGTCGCCATCAACGACCTCGGCGATGCCAAGACCAATGCGCACCTGACCAAGTACGACACCGCTCACGGACCGTTCCCGGGCGAGGTCAGCGTCGACGGTGACCACCTGGTCGTCAACGGCGACCGTATCCGGGTCTTCGCCGAGCGCGATCCGTCGAAGCTGCCGTGGGGTGAACTCGGTGTCGACGTCGTGCACGAGTCGACCGGTTTCTTCGCCAACAAGGAGAAGGCCTCGGCCCATCTCACCGCCGGCGCCCGCAAGGTGATCATCTCCGCCCCCGGTGGCAAGGATGTCGACGCCACCATCGTCTACGGCGTCAACCACGGCATCCTCAAGGCCTCCGACACCGTCATCTCCAACGCCTCGTGCACGACCAACTGCCTGGCTCCTGTGGTCAAGCCTTTGCACGATGCCATCGGCGTGGTCAACGGACTGATGACCACCATCCATTCCTACACCAACGACCAGGTGCTGACCGACGTCTACCACTCGGACCTGCGCCGCGCGCGCTCGGCCACTCAGTCGATGATCCCGACCAAGACCGGTGCTGCCGCCGCCGTTGGCCTGGTGCTGCCGGAACTCGACGGCAAGCTCGATGGCTACGCTATGCGCGTGCCGACGATCAACGTCTCTATCGTCGACCTCGTTTTCGTCGCCGCACGACCGACCAGTGTCGAAGAGGTGGATGCCATATTGCGCGAGGCCGCCACCGGTGACCTCAAGGGCGTGCTGGCGGTCAACGACGAGCCGTTGGTCTCGATCGACTTCAATCACAACCCGCACTCATCGATCTACGAATCTTCACTGACCAAGGTCTCCGAGGGAACGCTGGTCAAGGTCTGCTCGTGGTACGACAACGAGTGGGGCTTCTCCAACCGCATGCTCGATACCACCCTGGCGCTGGTCAACGCTGGCTGAAGCACCACCCCCGACCCGAAGCAGGGACGCTGCAGGAGGCCGACGATGGCTGTGCTGAAGATGACTGACCTGGACCTGGCGGGTCAGCGGCTGCTGATTCGCGAGGACCTCAACGTGCCGCTACGCGACGGGGCCGTCGCCGACGACACCCGGTTGCGCGCGGCCCTGCCGACCATCCGCCGTGCCGCCGACGCCGGTGGCCGGGTGCTGCTGATGTCCCACCTCGGCCGCCCGGTCGAGGGCGAGCCGGACCCGCAGTACTCACTGGCGCCGGTTGCCGCGGCGTTGGGTGACCTGCTCGGCCGCCCGGTGCGGCTGGTTGCCGATTGGCTCGATGGCGTCGATCTGGCCGACGGCGAGGTGGCCCTGACCGAGAACGTCCGCTTCAACCAGGGCGAGAAAAAGGACGACGAGGCATTGGCCCGGCGGATGGCCGGGTTGTGCGACATTTTCGTCATGGACGCCTTCGGTGCTGCGCACCGGGCCCAGGCGTCGACCCACGGTGTGGCCCGTTTCGCCCCCGTCGCCTGTGCCGGTCCGCTGCTGGTCGGTGAACTCGACGCCCTGGCCCGTGCCCTCGACGCGCCGGCCAAGCCGGTGGTCGCCATCGTCGGCGGCTCCAAGGTCTCGACCAAGCTGACCGTGCTCGACAGCCTGTCGCAGGTGGTCGATCGGCTGATCGTCGGTGGCGGCATCGCCAACACGTTCATCGCCGCGGCCGGTCACAACGTCGGCAAATCGCTCTACGAGGCCGACCTGGTGCCCGAGGCGCAACGGCTGATCGCCGCGGCCCGGGAGGCCGGTGGCGAGATCCCGGTGCCGACCGACGTCGTCTGCGGCAAGGTTTTCGCCGAAGATGCGCCGGCGGAGATCAAGCCGGTCGAGGCGGTCACCGACGACGACATGATTTTCGACATCGGCCCGGAGACGGCACAGCGGCTCGCCGCTTCACTCGGTGCCGCCGGGACCGTGGTCTGGAACGGTCCGGTCGGAGTGTTCGAATTCGACCAGTTTGGCGCCGGCACCCGGGCTATCGCCGAGGCGATCGCCGCCAGCGACGCCTTCTCGATCGCTGGCGGTGGCGACACCCTGGCCGCGATCGCCAAGTACGGCGTCGCCGACCGGGTCTCCTACATCTCCACCGGTGGCGGGGCCTTCCTCGAGTTCCTCGAGGGCAAGACCCTGCCCGCGGTGGCGATACTTGAAGAGCGTTCAGAGTGAGCCACCCGCACCTGGGCAAACCTGCCATGCCACGCCGGACCAAGATCGTGGCCACGCTCGGTCCGGCGGTAGATACACCGGAGATTCTCTCCGAACTGCTGGCCGCAGGGATGAACGTTGCCCGCGTCAATCTCTCTCACGGCAGCGCCGAGGCTCATCGGGCCCGGGTCGCGCGCCTGCGCGAGGCGGCTGCGGCTGCTGGTGTCGAGGTCGGTCTGCTGGTCGACCTGCAGGGGCCGAAGATTCGCATCGGCAGTTTTCGCGACGACGCCGTCGAACTGGTCGAGGGAGCCACGTTCCGGCTCGATATCACCTGTGACGACGGTGACGGTGACGAGAGCCGGGTCTGCTGTGCCTATGCCGGCCTGGCCGGTGACGTCGTCGCCGGTGACCGGCTGCTGCTCGATGATGGCCGGTTGACGCTGGAGGTGATCGGCGTTGCCGGCGGCCGCATCGACACCCGGGTCGAGGTCGGTGGCCGGCTGTCGAGCCACAAGGGGATCAACAAGCTGGGTGGCGGGTTGTCGGCCCCGGCACTGACCGACAAGGACCGGGCCGACATGTGGCTGGCGGCGGAACTCGAGGCCGACTACCTGGCGTTGTCGTTTCCGCGCTCGGCCGACGACGTGCACGAGGCGCGTCGATTGTTCGAGACCGCAGGAGGCACCGGCCGGGTGGTGGCCAAAATCGAGCGCGCCGAGGCGGTCGCCGCCGCGGCCGAGATCATCGAGGCCGCCGACGCCATCATGGTCGCCCGCGGCGATCTCGGCGTGGAAATCGGTGACGCCGAACTGCCGGGCGTGCAGAAGCGGCTGATCAGGCTGGCCCGCGGCGCCGACCGGGCCGTGATCACCGCAACCCAGATGATGCAGTCGATGGTCACGGCGTCGATGCCGACCCGGGCCGAGGTACTCGACGTTGCTAACGCCGTGATCGACGGCACCGACGCGGTGATGCTCTCCGAGGAGACGGCGACCGGTCGCCACCCGGTCGAAGCGGTGGCGGCGATGGCACGGATCTGTGTCGGGGCCGAGCGCCAGCGCGAAGCGATGGTGAGGGCCAGACGGGCCGACGAGGGTTTTACCCGGGTCGACGAGTCGATCGCCATGGCGGCGATCTACGTGGCCACCCGTCTGCCGGTCAAGGCGATCGCCGCGCTGACCGAATCGGGCGATACGCCGCTGTGGATCTCCCGTGCCGGCGCCGGCATCCCGATCTACGCCTTGACGCCGCACCGTCAGACCCTGCGCCGGGTGACCCTCTACCGGGGCGTCTACCCGATCCAGTTCACCCCGGTCGGCAACGACCATTCAGCCATCAACCAGGCCCTGCTAGAGGTGCTGCGCCAGGAGGGGGTGGTGGCGCCGGGTGACCTGGTGATCGCCACCAAGGGTGACCTGACCGGTGTCCATGGCGGCACCAGCGCACTGAAGATCCTGACGGTCGGCGACACCCCGTTGCCGGCGGCTTGAGACCTGATTACTACCGCTCAGATAACGAAGAGGAGAGAACCATGGCACTGGTATCGCTACGCCAACTGCTGGACCACGCAGCCGAGAACGGCTACGGGTTGCCGGCGTTCAACGTCAACAACATGGAGCAGATCCAGGCGATCATGCTGGCGGCCGATGCCGTCTCCAGCCCGGTGATCCTGCAGGGCTCGGCAGGGGCGCGTAAGTACGCCGGCGAGGCCTTCCTGCGCCACCTGGTCATGGCCGCCACCGAGGCCTACCCGCACATCCCGATCTGCATGCACCAGGATCACGGCTCCGAACCCGGCGTCTGCCTGCGTTCGATCCAGTCCGGCTTCACCTCGGTGATGATGGACGGCTCGCTGATGCCCGACATGAAGACCCCGGCCGAGTACGACTACAACGTCGACGTCTCGCGCACGGTGGTCGGGATGGCCCACTCCGGCGGGGTCTCGGTCGAGGGCGAACTCGGCTGTCTCGGCTCGCTGGAGACCATGGAGATGGGCGAGGAGGACGGCCACGGCGCCGAGGGCAAGCTCGACAAGGAGATGCTGCTGACCGACCCGGAGCAGGCCGCCGACTTCGTCAAGCAGACCGGGGTCGACGCCCTGGCCATCGCCATCGGGACCAGCCACGGCGCCTACAAGTTCACCCGCCCGCCGACCGGCGACATCCTTGCCATCGATCGGGTCAAGGCGATCCACGCGCGCATCCCGAAGACCCACCTGGTCATGCACGGCTCGTCGGCGGTACCGCAGGAGTGGCTGGCGATCATCAACGAGTTCGGAGGAGCCATGGGCGAGACTTACGGTGTCCCGGTCGAGGAGGTCGTCGAAGGGATCAAGCACGGCGTACGCAAGGTCAACATCGATACCGATCTGCGCATGGCATCGACTGGCTCGATCCGCCGCCACCTGAACGATAACGCGTCCAACTTCGATCCACGCAAGTACCTCAAGGAAGCGACCCAGGCGATGAGCGCCATTTGCAAGGCGCGCTACGAGGCCTTCGGCAGCGCCGGCATGGCGTCCAAGGTCAAGCCGCTGTCGCTCGAGACGATGGCCGCGCGCTACGCCAGCGGGGAGCTCGATCCCGAGGTCAACTAGGCGGGCCTCCTACGGCGGTTCGAGGGGTGTAGGCGGCGCCCCCGCCGCGATGCGGCGTTGGGGAAATCGGCCCGAGGGCAGGCCTCCTGGATTTCGAAGGGGGTCAGAGTAGGCTTGGTCTGCCCCCTTCCTTCAAACGTGACGCGTCCGGCGACTGCGACCCCGGTTTCAGGTTGAAGGCGTACTAGACGACCTCGATACCGCCCGGTCGCTCTGCGGCCGTAACGGTGCCGATCACGGCGCGGACTTCGACACCGCGCGCATCGAGCGCCGCGAGCAGCTCCGCAAGTCGGTTTTCTGCGACCGCCATCAGCAGGCCACCCGAGGTCTGGGCATCGGCAAGCAGCAGGCGGTGAGCCTCGTCCAGGTCGGCCTTGAAGCGGGTCGCCGGTGCCGCGTATTCCAGGTTGCGCCGGGTTCCACCGGGGCAGAGACCTTCCCCCAGGTACTCCTCGACACCGGCAAAGAGCGGCACCTGCCGGGCTTCCACACGGGCGCCGAGCGGTTGTTCCGCGGCGCTGCTCGAGGCGCGCAGCAGGTTGCCGAGATGGCCGAGCAGGCCGAAGCCGGTGATGTCGGTGGCGGCGCGTACCTCGCATTCGACCATCGCCTCGGCGGCGGCCCGGTTGAGTGTGGTCATCGAATCGATCGCCGGGCGCAGCGCCTGCGCGTCGATGCGGCCACGCTTCACCGCGGTGGTCAGGATGCCGGTGCCGATGCGTTTGGTCAGCACCAGCGCATCGCCAACCCGGGCGCCGGCGTTGCTGATCAGCCGGTCCGGGTGGACGGTGCCGGTGACGAAGAGACCGAATTTCGGCTCCTCGTCGAGGATCGAGTGGCCGCCCGAGATTGCGATGCCGGCCTCGCTGCAGGTTTGCGCCGCCCCCTTGAATACCTCGCCGAGCGGCTCCAGGCCGAGGGTCTCGACCGGCCAGGCGACGAAGCTCAGCGCGTTCAGCGGGCGTGCCCCCATGGCGTAGATATCGCTGAGGGCGTTGGCCGCGGCGATACGGCCGTAGTCGAACGGGTCGTCGACGATCGGCGGGAAGATATCAACGGTCTCGACCAGCGCCAGCTCGTCGGAGAGTTTCAGCACGGCCGCGTCATCCGACGAGTCGTGCCCGATCAGTACGCGAGGGTCGGCGTGGCCGGGTAGCCGGGACAACGCCGCGGCCAGGTCGGCCTGGCCGATCTTCGCCGCACACCCGGCCGCCTTGGCCAGTCCGGTCAGCGTCGGGGTGGACTTAGTGTTCATTGGTCGTCGGCCTCGCGCCGGTGGCGCAACAGTTGCGAAACGATGCCGAAAGAGATCTCGACCGGGGTGTTGTTGCCGACCTTGTCCCCGATCGGGCAGGTCATGCTGTCGATGAACGTGTCCGGGACCCCGGCAGCAGAGAGTTCCCTGCGCACCAGTCGTGCCTTGTTGTCACTGCCGATGACACCGAGGTAGGCGAGTTCGCGCTTTTCCCTGGCCAGGGCCTCGAGAACCGGCAGGTCCGTCTGGTGACCCTGGGTCATGACGATGACGTAGGCCATGGGCGGGACGTCCGCGACGCCGTCGGCAAAGTTCTCGACCCGATGTGCCTGCAGGTGATCGTGCGCGGGCAGCCTGTCCAGCCACTCCTGGCGGGTGTCGATGCAGGTGATCCGGCAGTCGAGGTCGATCAGGTGGCGGCAGAGCTGCTGTGCGATGTGTCCGGCGCCGAAGAGATGGATCGACCAGTCGAGGTCGGAATCCATGACCTCGAAGTAGACCGCCACCTCGCCACCGCAGGTCATGCCGATGTCGCGTTGCAGGCTCCAGCGCACGAAGTGGGTGGTCGCGGCCGGTCGACGCGTCAGCAGTTCCTGGGCCGTCTGCTCGATCTTGGCCTCGATGCTGCCCCCACCGACGGTGCCGGTATGCCGCCCCTGCAGCGTGAACAGTGCCTTGGCGCCGATGATCTGCGGAATGCTGCCACGGCCGTCGACAATGGTGGCCATGCAGAACGGTGTTCGCGCGACGTGCAGTTGCTCCATCTCGCGGAGGAAGGGTAGGTCAAGCATAGCGCTCCAACGGGTCGGGTGATGGCCCACTAGTAATATGGTTGGTGTTCCAAACTATATGCCAAGCACCTGCCGTTTGGAAGTCGATTCTCTTGCGCCCGGGCGGGATGCCGGGTGCACTCTCCGGTCGTTCTACGTTCTACATGCCCGGTAGGCGACGCCAACCGATGGTGTCGCCAAGGGCACCCGGGGTGGTCTGGCCGCAGAATTTCCATTGACAGCGGCAAGTAGTTTGGCATACAAACTATATGGAATAGGGCAGAGAGAGGAAGGCGCATGATCCTGTTTGATTTCGAATACGAGCGTCCGGCGGAGTTCGAGGAGGCCGTCACGCTGCTGCGGGACTTCGCCGGACGCGCCCAGCTGCTGGCCGGCGGGACCGACCTGGTGCCGAACATGCGCGTCGAGAACGTAGTGCCCGAACGGTTGATCAGCCTCTCGGGAATCGCCACCGACGATCCGGAAGTGTTGACCGACGGGATACTTCGCCTCTCCGCGCTGACGCGCCTGGCGGAGATCGAACACTCCCCGACCGTTCATGATCACAGCCCGATGCTGGCGCTCAGCGCCCACGTGGTCGGCAGCAACCAGACTCGCCAGATGGGCACCCTGGGCGGCAACCTCTGCCAGCAGACCCGCTGCCTCTACCTGAACCAGCAGCACGACCACCAGTTCGTCGAACCCTGTTACAAGCGCGGCGGCGGCAGCTGCTACCCGTTCCCCGGCAATGCGGAGAATCTCTGCTGGTCGGTTTACATGTCCGACATCGCCCCGGCCCTGGTCGCACTCGATGCGAGCCTCGACATCCTCGGGCCGACGGGTTCGCGGCAGCTTCCGGTGGCGGGACTGTTCAGTGGCGACGGCATGGAGCCCTTGACGCTCGGTGAGGCCGAGCTGATCCGAGAGGTGAGGGTGCCGGCGCTCACGGCAGACAGCGGCTGGGGCTATCGCAAGCTGACCGTCCGTGGAGGACTAGAGTACGGCATGGCGGTCCTGTCGGTCATGCTCACGCTGGACGCGGATGGACGGACCTGCCGCGAGGTGCGGATCGTTCTCGGCGCCATCGAGCAGGCCCCGGTGCGGCCCGCCAGGACCGAAGCGTTGCTGGTCGGTCGGGAGATCGATTCGGGTCTGTTGGCCGAGGTGGCCGACCAGGCCACCGATGAGCTTCGACCGTTGCCGCACCACGGCTTCACCCGCAAGGAGCTACGCGACGCCATTCGCACCGGGTTGCGCGATGCGCTCGGCGATGCCGCGGCCCGGGCGCGCGGCGACCTGGCCTGATTCGGGAGGATCTACTCATGCTGGATAAGACCCATACAGACAATGCGAGCGAGCGCCGGGTGCAGCGTTCCACGCCCCGCATCATCACGCTGAGTGTCAACGGTGAACGTCACGAGGTGGCGGTTCGTCCGCGCAACATGCTGCTCGAGGTGATCCGTGAAAAGATCGGCCTGACCGGGACCAAGGACGGTTGCGAGTCCGGAACCTGCGGGGCGTGCACGGTGCTGGTCGATGGCCGCCCGGTCTGTTCCTGCATGACCCTGGCGCTGGAGTGCGACGGCAAACAGGTACGGACCGTCGAGGGGCTCGCCGACGGCGAGACCCTGAATACGGTTCAGCAGGCCTTTCTCGATCAGGGCGCGACCCAGTGCGGATTCTGCACTCCGGGTGTGCTGATGTCGGTAACGGCACTGCTGGAGCGCACGCCGAAACCGGGAATGGACGAGATCAAAAAAGCGCTGGAGGGCAACCTCTGCCGCTGTACCGGATACAACTCGATCATCGACGCGGTGCTCCAGGCCTCGGGCCAGGGCGTCGAATCGGTGACGGAATAGGGGGCGGCCATGGCGCAACTGAACTACATCGGCAAGAGCTTCAAGCGCAAAGACGGTCCCGACAAGCTGACCGGGCGCGCGGTCTACACCCAGGACGTGAAACTGCCGGGCACCCTGGTCGGAAGGATCCTGCGCAGCCCGCACGCTCATGCACGTATCGTCAGCATCGACACCTCCCGTGCGAAAGCGCTCGACGGGGTCAAGGCCGTCATCACCATCGACGACACCCAGGGCATCAAGCACGGGTTCGTCGAGACTCCGCGGTACCCGCCGGACCAGGAGGTCCTGGCGCGCGACAAGGTGATGCACGTCGGCCAGGAGGTGGCCGCGGTGGCCGCCGTCGACGAGCTGACCGCGCAGCAGGCGCTGGACCTGATCGACGTCGTCTACGAGCCGTTGCCCGCCGTTTTCGATCCCGAGAAGGCGATGCAGCCCGGTGCGCCGGAGGTCCAGCCGACCCACCCCAAGGTTGCCGAGAAAGAGCCGTACGTGAACATCGGCGGCAAGACCGCAACCGGCTGGGGGGACGTCGAGAAAGGTTTTTCCGAGAGCTACTACGTTCGCGAGGACCGCTACGTAAGCCACCTGCGCACCCACGGCTACCTGGAGCCGCAGGCGACGCTGGCGCAGTGGGAGGGCGACAAGCTCAACATCTGGACCTCCTCGATGGGGTCGTTCGTCAAGCGCGCCAAGATCGCCAAGGTCCTCGACCTGCCGTACTCGCAGGTGCGCATCCACAAGACCTACACAGGCGGCACGTTCGGCGGCAAGATCGACCTCTTCTCCCACGAGTACTGCGCGGCACGGATGTCGATGCTGACCGGCCGCCCGGTGCGCTTCGTCGCCACCCGAGAGGAGATCTTTACCGCCTACCGCCACGGCCAGCCGCTGATCGTCGAGATCAAGACCGGGGTGCGCAAGGACGGCACGCTGCTCGCCCAGGAGTTGCGGGTCATCAACAATTCCGGTGCCCACCGCGGCAGCGGCGTGGTCGTAGTGTTCCTCGCCTGGGGCTTCACGATGGCCCCGTACCGGGTGGAGAATCTCAAGTACGAGGGCTACTCGGTCTTCACCAACCACACCACCCGCGCACCGCAGCGTGGCCACGGCTGCCCGCAGCTGCGTTTCGCGGTGGAGAGCCAGCTCGACCGGATTGCCGAGGCGATCGGCCTGGACCCGATCACCATTCGGCTACGCAACTCCCGGGAACCCTGGGAGGAGCTGCCCAACCGTGACAACACCCACAACGGCGGCCTGATCGAGTGCGTCAGCGTCGCGGCCGAGAAATCGGATTTCCTGGCCAAGTGGCAGGCGAATCGTGACCGGTCCGAAGCCGACGGGCCGATCCGTCGCGGCATCGGCATCGGCGTCAGCGCCTACATGGGCGGCACGCTGATCTACCCGAACGGCTCGGGAGTGATCGTCAAGATGAACGACGACGGTTCGGCGGTGGTGCTGACCGGTGCGCAGGACGTCGGCCAGGGGGCCGAGACGGTGCTCTGCCAGATCGTCGCCGAGGAGCTGGGCGTGCCGATGGAGGACGTCAAGATCATCGCCGGGGACACCGACACCACACCCCAGGACATCGGTTCGTGGATCAGCGGGTTGACCTACGTGACCGGCAATGCCGCCCGCGAAGCCGCCGGAAATGCCCGCGAGAAGCTGCTGGCCATCGCCGCCGAGCGGCTCGAAGTGCCGCTCGATGAACTGGAATTCAGGGACAAGACGGTATTCGTTCGCGGCGATCCCGAGCGTCGTCTCAGCTACCGGGAATTGATCGCGGCCAGTATCTCGACTCGCAAGGGCGACACGGTGATCGGCGAGGGGTTCTGGCGCACCATGCGCGACGAGCCGTTCCATCCGAGCCTGGCGACGGCCAAGGGACGCTGGACCGAGAACTACGCCTTCAGCGCCCAGGTCGCCGAGGTCGAGGTCAACATCGAGACCGGCCGTGCCCGGTTGGTCCGCGCGCTGACCGTTCACGACTGCGGCTTCCCGATCAACCCGACCCTGGTCAAAGGGCAGATCGACGGGCAGATCTCCATGGCGCTCGGGCACGCCTTCATGGAGGAGGTGCTGACCAAGCGCGGCATGACCCTGAACCCGACCTGGCTCGACTACCGGATGCCGACCATCCACGAGACGGCGATTTCCGACGATGCCGATGTCATCACCGAGGAGTACAACGTCGGCAAGCCGTACCGCACCAAGGAGGTCGGTGAGGGACTGGTGTCAGGCATCCTGGCGGCCATGTCCAACGCGATTACCAATGCGACCGGTGTGTGCATGCACACCACCCCGTTCAGCCCGGATCGGATACTGAAGGGGCTGCATGCAAGCGATAGGGTCCGGGTGTCGAAGGATGAGAGTGCGACGGATGGGAGTGAGAAGGAGGAGGCCGAAGCCGTGGTTTGAGGCCGGGCGGTCTGAATCCCTGGCCCACTAGGGGTATCAATAAACATAAAAATGCTGGGGGAGCGGAAATGGGGGATGTGACCTACTGGAGAGAGGAACTGGAGTGCCAGCCACGCGCGGCGATCGAGGCCCGCCAGCTGGATCTGCTCCGCGAGCGGCTCGCCTACGTCATCGAGCGCAGCCCGTTCTACCGACGCAAGTTGGCAGCGGCCGGGATCAGGCCTGACGAGATACAGAGTCTGGACGATGTGCGCCGTATTCCATTCACGGTCAAGGAGGAATTGCGCGCCAGCCAGGACGCCCTCCCGCCCTGGGGCGACATAGGCTGCATCGGTCCTGACGAGGCGGTGCGGGTCTTCCAGACCTCGGGCACCACCGGCAAGCCGGTGCGCATCATGCTCAACAGCAGCGACTGGTACGAGACCTTCTTCGAGCAGTTCAGCTACTTTCGTTGCGCCTTCGGTCTGACCGGGAAAGACGTGCTGTTCGTACCGTTCAACTACGGGCTTTACATCGCCTGGTGGGGGTTCCAGACGGCGATGGAGAAGTCGGGGCTGATGATCGTCCCGGGGGGCGGCCAGAGCTCCAAGGACCGCCTCAGGGCGATGCTCGACTGGGGCGCCACCGCCATCTGCGGCACCCCCTCCTACCTGCTGTACCTCTCCGAGATCGCGCGCAAGAGCGGCATCGACCTCGCCGCATCGCCGATCCGTAAAGTGGTGGCCGCCGGGGAGCCGGGAGCCGCGGTGCTGGCGACCCGGAAGACCATGGAGAGCCAGTGGGGCGCCGAGTTGTTCGACGACATCGGCTCGACCGAGATCAGCAACTTCGGCTACGAGTGCGCGATGCATCAGGGCACCCACGTCAACGAGGCGATGTTCCTCGCCGAGGTGCTCGATACCGAGACCGGGGAACCGGTAGCCGACGGTGAGGTGGGTGAGCTGGTGCTGACCAATCTATGCTGTGCAAGCATGCCGTTGATCCGCTACCGGATGATGGACCTGGTGCGCTTCGATCGCTCGGTGTGCGCCTGCGGCCGCACCCACCTGCGCCTCGACGGCGGGATACTCGGCCGCTCCGACGACATGTTCCACTTTGCCGGGGTCAACATCTTCCCGAGCCAGATCCAGAACCTGCTGCACCAGGTCGACGAGTTCTCCCAGGAGTACCAGCTGCTCGTGCCACGGCTGGGCAGCGGCCGTCACCTGACCGTCCGTGTCGAACCGGCCCACGAGCGCATCGAGGCCGCCGCGATGAAGCGCGCCATCGACCATTTCATCGCGGCGATGAAATACCGCATCACGGTTACGCCCCTGGTCGAGGTGGTCGAGATCGGGACCCTCCCCCGGGTCGAGGGCAAGGCCAAGCGGATCCTCCGGGAGGAGTAATTCTTGGCGCCTGGCAACCTATCGTCGGTGGTGGGTGTGGTGCTGGCCGCGGGACGATCGAGTCGCTTCGGGGCCAACAAGCTGGTTGCGACGTTCCAAGGGGTGCCGCTGCTGCGCCGTGTGGTCGAGGCCGCACGCGCCTCACGCCTGCGACGGGTGGCTGTCGTGCTTGGCCATGAGCCCGAACGGGTGCGGGGAGCGATCGCCGATCTTCTCGTGCCGCCTGCTTGCGAGGCGGTCATCAATGAGAATTACCTGCAGGGACAGAGCGGCTCGGTGATCGCCGGTCTGCGGGCCGTGGGACCCGAGGCCGATGCAGTGCTCTTCCTGCTGGGTGACCAGCCGCTCCTGACGGCCGGGCAGATCGACGACCTGATCGCGGCGTACGAAACCAGCGGACAGGGGATTGTCTACCCTCAGGTCCGCGGGCGGCGCCGTAACCCAGTGCTGTTCGCGCGCCGCTTCGATGCGGAGATCCTGATGTTGACCGGCGATGCCGGTGCCAGGTCGATCATCCACGCCCACCCGGAGGCGGTGCATGCGGTCGAGTACCCGGACGAACGCCCCTTTCTCGATGTCGATGAGGCGCACGACCTCGTCAACCTGGAGTCGAACGGAAAATGAATCCCGGCCCCGCCAGACCGCTGCCACCGCTCTCGCCGATCGTGTTCATCAAGAGCGCCGGCGAGATGGCGAGCGGGATCGCCTGGCGCCTCTACCAGGCGCACATTCGGCGCCTGGTGATGATCGACCTGCCGGTCCCGCTGGCGGTTCGACGGCGGGTCTCGTTCTGCGAGGCACTGCTCGACGGGCAGAAGACGGTCGAGGGGGTGGTCGCGGTTCCATGCCACGACCGCGCCGGGATCGAGGCCGCCTGGGTGCAGGAGAGGATTGCCGTGGTCCCGTTCCCCGACCGCGAGCGGCTCGGTGATCTCGTCCCCGACGTCGTGGTCGATGCCATCCTCGCCAAGCGCAATCTGGGGACGAAGCGCGACGAGGCCGGCCTGGTCATCGGACTGGGTCCCGGCTTTGAGGCCGGGTACGACGTCGACCTGGTGGTCGAGACCCACCGCGGCCACGACCTGGGCCGGGTCCTGCAGAGCGGGAGCGCGTTGGCCAATACCGGTATCCCCGGCGCGATGGCCGGTGTGACCCATCAGCGGGTCCTGCGCGCGCCGGCGACGGGGCGATTCGAGACCGACCGCGAGATCGGGGCCGCGGTGCAGGCGGGCGAAGCGATCGGCCGCATCGCTGGTGTCCCCGTCGTTGCCCAGGTGGACGGCATCCTGCGCGGCCTGATCCGTCCCGGGGTCGAGGTGCGCGAGGGACTGAAGATCGGTGACATCGATCCGCGCGGAGAGGTCGCCTATTGCGACACCATCTCAGACAAGGCGCGCGCCCTCGGCGGGGCGGTCCTGGAGGCGCTGCTGCGGCACGCCAATCGGCCGATCGAAACATGACCGACTGGGTCGCGGCCCTGGGCGCCGACGATGCACGTGTCGTGGCCCTGGTCGGTGGCGGCGGCAAGACCACCCTGTGCTTCGCCCTTGCGCGCTACTGGTATGACAAGGGCGAGCGAATTCTTCTGACCACGACCACCCGCATGGCGGCCGATCAGATGCGCGGTCCCTGGCCGCTGGTCGAGGGTCTCGAGGCGTTGCTCGATACGCCCCACGCATCCTGTCTCGCCTATGCCCATCGTTCGGACGGCGGGAAGAAGGTCACAGGGTTCCTGGTCGGCGACCTCGAAGCCGTGATCGGCGAGGGTCGTTTCGACCGCGTCATCGTCGAGGCGGACGGGTCGGCGCACCGTCCGCTGAAGGTCCCGGCCGCGCACGAACCGGTGGTGCCCCGCTCGACGGACCGGGTCATCGCCGTCGCCGGGCTCTGGGGACTGGGTCTGCCGTTCGACGAAGCCACGGTCTTCCGCGCGGATCGGTGGGCCACGCTGACCGGTGCGCAGCGCGGTCAGTCGATCACCGCCGCCGATCTCGCCGCCGTGGCGGCACATCGGTTCGGGTTGTTCCAAGGGGCACCTGCCGGGGCGCTTCGGACACTGCTGCTCAACGGCTGCGAGACAGCGGATGACCGGGCCCTGGCCAGGCGGGTTGCACAGGCTCTGGCGGCCATTGCCGGCCACGGCGTGGAGCGGGTCGTTGCCGGACGGCTCATGCCGTCGCCGGAACTGGCCCTGCTCAGCGGCGAAAGGCGGCCGTAATCTTCTCCAGCAGTCCCAGCAACTGCTCGCGTTCGCCCGGCTCGAGGGCTGCGTCCATCTGCGCCTCCTGCCTCTCGACGCGCCGGGTCGCCTGGCCCAGGGCATCGCGACCCGCATCGGTCAGCCACAACGCATAGAAGCGCCGGTCCTTGTTGCTGCGCGTGCGTTCGATCAGGTCGCGCCGGATCAGGCCGTTGATCGACGTGGAGAGGGTCGATTTGTCGAGTTGGTAGACCCGTGCCAGCGCCCCCTGGTTGATGCCCGGATTGGCCTCGATCAGCGTCAGCAGCGAGAACTCGCCCGGGGTGATGCCGACGTTCTCCATGATCCGGGCAAAATCCCGGAACACCGCGGTCTGCGCCTGGCGCACCTGGTAGCCGAGGTAGCCGGGCAGTTTGCCCAAGTGGGCGGGTCCACCCTTGGTTCGGTCGTCGTTCATGGCAGGGTCTGTCTCGCGTCCAGCGTGCCGTGCGCCCTCACTCGATGCCGGTCAGCAGGCGCTGCGCTTCGCGGTACTTGTCGGCGGTGTGCCTGACCACCTCTTCCGGTAGCTCCGGCCCCGGCGGCTGCTTGTTCCAGTCGAGGGTCTCTAGGTAGTCGCGGACGAACTGCTTGTCGAAGCTCGGTGGGCTGATGCCGGTCCGGTAGTCGTCAACCGGCCAGAAGCGCGACGAGTCCGGAGTCAGCGCCTCGTCGATCAGGATCAGGTTGTTCCTGGCATCGCGGCCGAACTCGAACTTGGTGTCGGCGATGATTATGCCGCGCTCGGCGGCGAAGTCACGGGCCTCGCGGTAGATCCGCAGGCTGACGTCACGCACCTGGGTGGCCAGCTTGTCGCCGAGCAGTTCGACGGCCTGGTCGAAGTCGATGTTCTCGTCGTGCTCGCCGACCTGCGCCTTGGTCGACGGTGTGAACAGCGGCATCGGCAGCTGGGCGGCCTGTTCGAGTCCTTTCTGCAACAGGATGCCGCACACCGATCCGGTCGCCTGGTAGTCCTTCCAGCCGGAGCCGACCAGGTAGCCGCGTACCACGGCCTCGATCGGCAGCGGTCGGAGGTGCCTGACGATCATCGCCCGGCCTTGCACCTGTTCGCGTTCGTCGCGGTTGGTCAGCACGTCGGCCAGCGACAGCGTCGCGAGGTGGTTGGGGATGACGTCGCGCATGCGCTCGAACCAGAAGCGCGACACCGTCGTCAGCACCGCCCCCTTGCCGGGGATGGCCGTCGGCAGGATCACGTCGAAGGCCGAGATGCGGTCGGTGGCGACGATCATCATGTGGTCGTCGTCGATGGCGTAGAGGTCGCGGACCTTGCCGCGTCCGATAAGCTCGAGGCTGGAGAGTTCGGACTGGAACAGGATGTCGGGGATGGCGCTCATCTGGGACTGTCCCTGGGCGACTGGCTAGGGGGGGCGTATTAAGCCACAAGCGGGGCGCCCAAAAAAGGACGGCAGACCCGTGGGCCTGCCGGAGTGGGGGGAGTCAAATGGCCTTCAGGCGGCGGCGACGCCGAGCTGGCCGCGCCAGCCCGGGAAGAGCTTGTCGGCATCGCTCGGGAACGACTCGAATGCGCGGGCGAACTCGTGATGCTCCTTGGCGAACTCGACCGGGTCGGCACCCGCCTTCCAGCACTGCTCAGCCTGGCGCAATGATGCCGCCCCGGCCACCGGGCCATCGATATGACCAAACGCGCCGCCACCGGCAGTCAGGATCAGGTTGCTGTGGCCAAGGTTGGCAAAGAAGCCGGGGACGCGCAGCGCGTTCATGCCGCCGGAGATGATCGGGGTCGTCGGATTCATGCCCAGCCACTCCTGATGGTAGAAGGGGCCATCGGCGCTGTCGCGTTCGATCATGTAGGCGATGGCGCGATCGTCGTGTTCGCCCTCCATCTTGCCGTAGCCCATGGTGCCGGTGTGGATGCCCGAGGCACCCGAGAGCCGCGCCATCTTGCAGTGAACGAAGGCGGTGTAGCCGCGTTTCGATTGTGGCGAAGTGACGGCGCCGTGGCCGGCACGGTGGTAGTGCAGGTACTGGTCCGGGAACTGGCGCCGCGCCGTGGTGATTGCGGCCGGGCCGGCGACATAGCCGTCGACCAGGAAAGCGACGTGGTCGGCGTTGTCGGCGAAGGTCTCCAGGATGAACTCGCCACGCGCGACCATCTCGTGGTAGTCGTCGGCGGTGATGTTGGCCGAGAAGAGCTTGGCTTCGCCGGTTTCATCCTGGGCGCGGCGCATGGCATCGGCCACCAGCGGAATGGTTTCTTTCAGCGGGGCGAACACCTGGTTGCCTTGCGGCTCGTCGTTCTTGATGAAATCGCCACCGAGCCAGAACTGGTAGCAGGCGTCGGCGAACGGCTGCGGGCGCAGGCCGAGTTTGGGCTTGATGATGGTGCCGACGATGAAGCCGCCATCGACCACCGGGCGACCGAGAACCCGCCACAGGTCGGAGATGGTCGTCGACGGACCGTCGAACAGCCGCAGGTAGGCCGGTGGCACGTAGAAGTCGTGCATCTTGGCGTACTCGACGTCGCCCATGCCCTGGTTGTTGCCGATGGCCAGGGTCAGGAACGAGGCGAGCATCGCCCGACCGTCGATGATGTTGCGATCGAACAACTCGATCGGGTAGGCGATCTTCATCAACTCGCGCGCCTCGTCGATCTCATAGACCAGCGCGTCGACACCACGGGTGAAATCGTCGGTGGTGCAGACCTCGACGTTGGTCCCGGTCGATGACTCGGCGGCGAAGTGGGCTGCGGTTTCCAGGTAGTTTCCGAAACCGGCCTTGGGCTTCATGATGTAGGCGCATAGGACGTGCCCGCCATTGGCAATCAGCTCCTCCTCGGTCAGGTCGAGCCTTGCGTAGCGGTTGGACTGGTCAAGTGCCATCGTTCTGTACTCCTGGCTGGTGGTTGCCGCGCAGCGTCTCTGTTGCTTCGGCGGTCTCTGTATGGGCAAGACTATAGACGCCAAGCTCCATAAAGAAAATTAATTGTTTTTTATTGCGTGCATAAGCTATGTATGATGTAAGATCGGACCACGGTCGTCCTGGAGGATGGTATGAACGTGACGTTACGCCAGTTGAAGGTGTTCGAGGCCGTGGCCCGTCATCTCAGCTTCACCCGTGCTGCCGAAGAGCTGTTCCTGACCCAGCCGGCGGTGTCGATGCAGGTCAAGCAACTCGAGCGGCACGTCGGTCTGCCGATGTTCGAGCAGGTCGGCAAGAAGGTCAGCCTGACCGAGGCCGGTCGTGAGATGCAGTTTTACAGCCGAGCCATCATGCAGTTGATCGACGAGGCCGACGATGTCCTCGAAGGATTGCGCGGGGGCGAGCGTGGCCACCTGGCACTGGCCGTGCCGAGCACAGCGAACCAGATGACCATGCACTTGCTGGCAGACTTCCGCCAACGCAACCCGGCATTCACCTTCAATATCGACATCACCAACCGCAAGGGGCTGCTGCGCCACCTCGAGTTGAACGAGTGCGACCTGGTGATCATGGGCAAGCCGCCCGAGGAGGCCGGCCTCGAGTCGGTGGCCTTCATGGACAACCCGCTAGTGGTCATTGCCGCGCCCGACCATCCGCTCGCCTCGCGCAAGCGGATCGACCCGGCCGATCTTAAGCAGGAGACGTTCGTTATCCGCGAGCCCGGTTCGGGCACCCGCATCGCCATGGAGCGTTTTTTCGCCGAGCATGGCTGGCACCCCGACGGCGGCATGGAGATGGCCAGCAACGAGGCGATCAAGCAGGCGGTCGAGGCGGGACTTGGGCTCGGCATCGTCTCGCTGCATACCCTGGACGCCGAACTGGCGGCCGGTCGTATCGCCGTGCTGGAGGTCGACTCGTTCCCGATCCTGCGCCACTGGTACATCGTCCAGCGTCAGGGCAAACGACTGTCGGCGGTCGCCACCCGCTTCCGCGAGTTCGTCATCGGTGAAGCAGGCCGCGTCTGGCAGACCCCGGGGAGCACCCGAAAGGGCGCCTAGGCAACCGCCAGGGCGGGTAAATCGCATCCCGCTGACGGACTGGTGTCGAAGTCGCCACGTAACGGGGTTTCGCTAGTATAATGAGCGGCTTGTTCGTTCCACTGGACCCGCAGTTGCCCAGCCCCCCGGATCGCCAATTCACTGTCGCAGCCAGAGACAGCGCCCGTCATGCGGCACGCTGACGCTCGCCTGCAGGTTGCCGGGCTCGAGGTCCAACGGGGCGACAGGCGCCTGTTCACCGACCTCGAATTCACCATCGAATCTGGCGAGTTGCTGCACGTGCGCGGTCCCAACGGCAGTGGCAAGACGACGCTGCTGCGGGCGCTCTGCGGCCTGCTGCTGCCGCAGGCCGGGGAGATCCACTGGAACGGTGAGTCGATCCGGCGCCTAGGCGAGGATTTCACTCGCGACGTCACCTACCTCGGCCATCTCAACGGCATCAAGCACGAGCTGACCGGGATCGAGAACCTGCGCGTCGGCGCGACCCTTGACGGTGACCAGGTCGACGACGAGGCGATCTGGGACGCCCTCAGGCAGATCGGCCTGGCCGGGTTCGAGGACCTGCCGACCATGGTCCTGTCGCAGGGACAAAAGAAGCGGGTGGCACTGGCGCGCCTGCTGCTCACCGGGGCCCGGCTGTGGATTCTCGACGAGCCGTTCGTCGCCCTCGACATCAAGGCCGTGGCGCTGCTTGAGTCGCTGATCGTCAGCCAGGTCGAGCGCGGCGGCATCGTGGTGATGACCACCCACCAGGAGGTGGCGCTGACCTCCGGCACCATCCGCACGCTCGATCTCGGCATGTCCGGGCAGGTACAGGGGCGCTGAGGGCATGTTCGGCACCTTCCTCTGCATCCTCCGGCGTGACATCACCCTGGCCATGCGCCGGCGGACCGACATTCTGACGACACTCTTCTTTTTCATCATCGTCGCCAGCCTGTTCCCGCTCGGGGTCGGCTCGGAGAAGGAGATCTTGCGTTTCCTAGGCCCGGGCGTGGTCTGGGTCGCGGCCCTGCTCGCCTCGATGCTGGCGCTGGAACGGCTGTTCGCCAGCGACTACGCCGACGGCACGCTGGAGCAGATGATGCTGACGCCGCAGCCGCTGTCGGTGCTGGTGCTGGGCAAGGTGTGCGCCCATTGGCTGCTGACCGGGCTGCCGCTGGTGCTGATCGCGCCGCTGATTGGCCTGCAGTACGGTCTCGAGGGCCAGACGCTGGCGGTCATGGCCGCGGCCCTGCTGGTCGGCACCCCGGTGCTGAGCCTGGTGGGGTCGATTGGCGCGGCATTGACCCTGGGCCTGCGCGGGGGAGGTATACTTCTCTCCTTGCTGGTGCTGCCCCTCTACATTCCCGTGCTGGTGTACGGGTCGGGTGCCGTGACCGTCAGCATGATCGACCTTGCCGACGTGCAGCCGTTCATGGCGCTGCTGGGGGCGTTCCTGATCCTGGCCCTGGCCTTTTCTCCGCTGGCCACGGCCGCGGCCCTGCGGATTTCCGTCGAATGATGACCGCGATGAGTTTGCGATGAAGTTTCATTGGTTCCATTTTTCCTCTCCGGCTACCTTTTATGGTCTCGCCGGTCGGATGATCCCCTGGTTTTTAGCCCTGGCGCTGGTTACCGGTGTCGTCGCGCTCTACTGGGGCTTCTTCGAGACTCCGGACCAACTTGGTGGTAGCAATCCGCAGAAGGAGTACTACCGCATCATTTTCGTCCACGTCGGCTCGGCCTGGATGTCGATGTGGCTTTACCTGGTGCTCGCCGGCTGGTCGGCATTCGGCCTGGTGTTCAATACCCGGCTTTCCTACATGATGGCGGTGTCGGTGGCGCCGACCGGGGCGATCTTTACCTTTCTCGCCCTTTTCACCGGGTCATTCTGGGGCCGGCCGAGTTGGGGTACCTGGTGGGACTGGGACCCGCGCCTGACCTCGGAGCTGATTCTGTTCTTCCTCTACGTCGGCTACCTCGCCCTGCACTCGGCGATCGATGACGCCCGTCGGGCCGACCGCGCCTCGGCGTTACTGGCCATCGTCGGCCTGGTTTGTGTGCCGATCATCTTCTGGTCGATCAACTGCCCCGACCCGAACCAGTGCGCCGCGTTGCACCAGCGCTCGTCGATGGGCAGCATCGACGGCAACATCCTGTTCGCCATGCTGGCCCTGACCTTCTCGTTCTGGATGTACTCGTTCGCAACCTCGTTCATGCGCGTGCGCAGAATCATTCTCGAGCGCGAGGCCGGTACCACCTGGGTCAATGAGCAACTCGAACGGGAGGCGCAGACATGATGGAGTTCCTCTCCCAGGGCGGGTACGCCTTCTACGTCTGGAGCTGCTACGGCCTCGGCGCCGTGCTGCTGGTGGCGGAAATTATCGCCCTGCGCCGGCATCAGCGAACGATTGTGGCCCAACTGGGTCGATTAAAGCGTATGCGTGAAGCCGAGGTGAGCCAATGAAGGCCAGACACAAGCGATTCGTCTTCGTGACGATCGCCATCGTGGGCGTGGCCATCGCAGCCGCGCTGGCGCTCAGCGCCCTGCAGAGCAACATCGCCTACTTCTTCAGTCCGACCCAGGTGCTGGCTGGCGAGCCGCCGAAGGGCAAGGTTTTCCGTCTCGGTGGCATGGTCGTCGAGGGCAGCATGACGCGTAAGCCAGGTGACCTGACCGTCAGCTTCGCCGTCACCGACACGGCCAAGAGCGTTACCGTCAGCTACACCGGCATCCTGCCCGACCTGTTCGGCGAAGGGCAGGGGGTCGTTACCCGTGGCAAGCTCGGAGGTGACGGCGTTTTCTACGCCGAAGAGGTGCTGGCCAAACACGACGAGTCCTACATGCCTCCCGAGGTCCAGGATGCCGTCGACAAGGCGCAGAAGATGGGCGTCAACAAGCCGGCCGACGGCAGCGTCAAGTACTGACCCCAGGAGTCGTTCACATGGTCCCTGAACTCGGCCACTTTGCCCTGATCCTCGCGCTCTGCGTTGCCATCGTCCAGGCGGTCGTGCCGCTGGCCGGAACCGTCTGGCGAATTCCCGGCTGGATCGTGCTGGCGCGGCCTGCCGCCAGTGCGCAGATGCTGTTTGTTTCACTCGCGTTCGCCGCGCTGGTCTGGAGCTTCATCGCCAACGACTTCTCGGTCGCCTACGTCGCGCAGAACTCCAACTCGGCGCTGCCGCTGGAGTTCCGCATCTCGGCGGTGTGGGGTGGCCACGAGGGATCGCTGCTGTTGTGGGCGCTGATCCTCGGCGGCTGGACTTTTGCCGTGGCCATGTTCAGCCGGCGCCTGCCCGATGACATGGTGGCACGCGTGATCGCGGTCATGGGACTGATCAGTATCGGTTTCCTGCTGTTCATGCTGCTGACCTCGAACCCGTTTGATCGGCTGGTGCCGCCGGCCCCCGACGGTCGCGACCTCAATCCGCTGCTGCAGGACTTCGGCCTGATCGTCCACCCGCCGATGCTCTACATGGGCTATGTCGGCTTCTCGGTCGCCTTCGCCTTCGCCATCGCCGCACTGATCGAAGGACGGCTCGATGCCACCTGGGCGCGCTGGTCGCGTCCGTGGACCATCGTCGCCTGGGTGTTCATGACCTTCGGCATCGCGCTCGGCTCCTGGTGGGCCTACTACGAGCTCGGCTGGGGTGGCTGGTGGTTCTGGGACCCGGTGGAGAACGCCTCGTTCATGCCCTGGCTGATCGGTACCGCGCTGATCCATTCACTCACCGTCTCCGAGAAGCGCAACACGTTCAAGAACTGGACCGTGCTGCTGGCGATCTTCGCCTTTTCGCTGAGCCTGCTCGGCACCTTCCTGGTTCGTTCCGGGGTGCTCACCTCGGTGCACTCTTTCGCCAGCGACCCGGCGCGCGGCATCTTCATCCTCACCTTCCTGCTGCTGGTGATCGGCGGCTCGCTGGCGCTCTACGCCTGGCGCGCGCCGGCGGTCAAGAGCACCGGTCATTTCCAGCTGGTCTCGCGCGAGACGGTGATGCTGTCGGGCAATGTGCTGCTGGTTGTGGCCATGGCCGCGGTGCTGCTCGGCACCCTCTATCCGCTGGTGCTGGATGCCTTCGGGTTGGGCAAGATCTCAGTCGGACCGCCCTATTTCAATGCCGTGTTCGTGCCGCTGATGGCGCCGTTGCTGTTCATACTCGGGTTCGGTCCGCAGATGCGCTGGAAGCAGGACAACGCGGCCAACCTGGTGCGCCGGTCCCGCTTCGTGCTGCCGGTTAGCCTGGCCGCCGGTATCCTGCTGCCGCTGGTCGCTTACGGTTCGGTCACGCCGGGTGTCGGTCTTGGCATGGCGCTGGCCTGCTGGGTGATCGGTGGCATCGTCATGGATCTCGGTCGCCGGGCGCGTACCGCGCGTGGCCTGCGCGCCGTTCCGCGCAGCTACTGGGGTATGACCACGGCACACACCGGTATGGCCGTCGTCGTCGTCGGCATCACCCTGACCAGCGCCTACAGCATTGAGCGTGACGTGCGCATGGTCCCGGGCGAAAGCCTGGAAATGGCCGGCTACACTTTCCATTTCGACGGACTCGACCAGGTCGCGGGACCCAACTACGATTCGACCTTCGGCCACTTCAGGGTCACCGGTGCCGATGGCCGTGAGGTCGCAAAGTTGAATCCGGAAAAGCGTATTTATCGCGTGCAGACCATGCCGATGACCGAGGCCGGCATCGACGGCGGCCTGACCCGTGATCTCTACGTTGCCATGGGTGAGCCACTCGGCGACGGCGCGTGGGCGGTGCGCATCTACCACAAGCCGTTCATCGGCTGGCTCTGGCTCGGCGCCATCCTGATGGGCCTCGGCGGACTGCTGGCAGCTTCGGATCCGCGCTACCGGCTGGGGGTCAAGCGGGTTAAGACAATGGCCGTCGGTCCGGCGGCCACGGTGGAGAGCTGAAACGCATGAAGGCCCGCTTCCTGATCCCGCTTGGCCTGTTTCTCGCCCTGGCCGGGCTGTTCTGGTTCGTGCTCAACCAGATGAACCGGGGCGATTACAATCCGCGTGAGTTGCCGTCGGCGCTGATCGACAAGCCGGCGCCGACCTTCTCGCTGCCCGACCTGCACCAACCCGACAAGACTGTCGGCACACCGAACTTTCTTGGCCAGGTGTCGCTGTTCAATGTCTGGGCCAGCTGGTGTGTCTCCTGCCGCGTCGAGCACCCGTTCTTCATGGAACTGGCGCGACGCAACGAGGTGCCGATCTACGGCCTGAACTACAAGGACGAACGCGCCGACGCGCTGCGCTGGCTCGACCAGCTTGGCAACCCCTACGTCGCCAGTGCCTTCGACTTCGAAGGCCGGGTCGGTATCGACTGGGGTGTCTACGGCGTGCCAGAGACCTTCGTCGTCGACAAGGCGGGCAAGATCCGCATGCGCTTCCCGGGACCGGTCACCGCAGAGATCTGGGAACGCAGGTTCGTACCGTTGATCGCGCAGCTACGGAGTGAACAGGGATGATCCATCGTCTCTTCCCGGGCCTGATGCTGGTCCTGCTGCTCGGTTTCGCTACCACGGGCTGGGCGGCAATCGAGTCGTTCGAATTTGACACTCCGGAACAGGAGGCCCGGTTCAAGCAGCTCTCCGGTGAACTGCGTTGCCTGGTGTGTCAGAACCAGTCGATCGGCGACTCCAACGCCGAGCTCGCCAAGGACCTGCGCCGCGAAGTATTCGAAATGATCAAGGAAGGTCAGAGTGACACCGAGATCGTCGGTTTCCTGGTCGCGCGCTACGGCGATTTCGTCCTCTACCGGCCACCCGTCAGTACCACCACCGCACTCCTTTGGGCCGGACCGTTCCTGCTCATCGCCATTGGCCTGTTCTTCTTGATTCGCTTCATCCGTACTCGCGTAGCCACTACGGACGGCGATGGCACCCTTAGTGCCGAGGAACAGTCCAGGCTCGACGCCCTGTTACAGACCCCCGCGAAAGACGAACACCCATGATCCTCTTCTGGTTGCTGGCCGCGGCGATGCTGCTCGTGGCCCTTGCCCTGCTGTTGCCGGCCCTGCTCGGCGGTGGTCGTGAAGGCGGCGTACGCCGCGACGCTCTTAACATCGCGCTGTTCCGCGACCAGTTCACGGAACTCGAGGCGGACCATGCCGAGGGCAACCTGACCGATGAGCAGCTGGCCGCGGCAAAACGTGAACTGCAGCGCGAACTGCTCGACGAAGTGGATGGCAGCGAGACGGCAGCCGACGTTAAGCCACGTGGACGGCTGGCCGCGCCCCTGGTCGGGTTGCTGGTGCCGCTGTTGGCCATCGCTCTCTACCTGCAACTCGGCCAGTCTCACCTGCTGACCGAGGAGGGACAGGCGGAACTGGCGCAGGCCCAGCAGGCCGCGCACGACATGGCCAATGTCGACGGCATGGTCCAGCAATTGGCTGCACGACTGCAGCAGGATCCAGACAACCTCGAAGGCTGGCAGATGCTCGGCCGCTCGCTACTGGCGATGCAACGCTACCCGGATGCGGTCCGGGCGTTCGCCCAGACGATCCGCATCGGCGGTGAGCAGCCCGACCTGCTGGCCGACTACGCCGAGGCGCTGGCCATGGCCAGCGACGGCCAGCTGATCGGCGATCCACTGGAACTGGTCGACCGGGTGCTGGCGATGCAGCCGATGCACGAAAAGGGGCTCTGGCTCGCCGGCATCGCCGCCTTCCAGCGCAGCGATTTCGTCGTGGCGCTCGACTACTGGGGCCGTCTCGACCAGGTGATCACCGAGGGTCACCCCAACCGGCAGTTGTTGACTGACTATATGGCGCAGGCGCGTAGTGCCCTTGCCGGAGGCGGCGCACCGGTCGCGGCGACCGGCGATGGCATCCCGGCCGCGGCCGATACATCGATCGAGGTGACCGTCGACCTCGACCCGTCTCTCGCCGGACGACTCGCCGATGGCGACACCCTGTTCGTTTTCGCCCGTGCCGCTCAGGGGCCGCGTATGCCGCTGGCAATCGTGCGCCAGACAGCCGTGGACTTCCCGCTGACCGTGACCCTCGACGACAGCCAGGCGATGATGCCTAACCTGCGCCTGTCGGGCTTCAGCGAGGTGACCGTCGGGGCGCGGATCTCGCGCAGTGGCGACGCCACACCGCAACCCGGCGACCTGCAGGGGAGCGTGGGCAAGGTCCTGGTCGGCGCGGATCGCGAAGTGCGGGTGGTCGTCAGCGAGGAGGTCGTGGCCGCCGCCGCGGCACCGCAGGTGCCTGGCCCGCCCGCATCGCCGCCACCGGCTGCCGCGACGATGGCGTCGCTCGAGGTGTCGGTGACTCTCGACCCGGCCCTGGGTGATCGCGTCGCGCCTGGTGACACCCTGTTCGTCTTCGCCCGCGCGTCGCAGGGGCCACGGATGCCGCTGGCGATCGTCCGCCGCCAGGCCGGCGAACTGCCACTGACAGTGACGCTCGACGACTCCCAGGCGATGGCACCCAACTTCCGTCTCTCCGCCTTTCCCGAGGTCAGCGTCGGGGCACGCATTTCCAAGTCGGGCAACGCCACGCCCCAGCCCGGAGACCTCCAGGGGGGTGTTGCCGGCATCCGTGTCGGTAAGGATCATCGGGTGAATCTGACCATCTCAGAGGCGCTCTGAACCGGCCTCGCTGCACGGCGGCCGTCTTTTCGGTCAGCCAGATTATTGGCGAGGTTGTTATGTGAACGCCGACGCCTACCTGCTGCTACGAACCACCCATCTAACTTTCGTGAGCCTGAGCCTCGCGCTGTTCCTGTTGCGCGGCTGGTGGCACTGGAACGGCTCACCGCTACGCAACTCGCGCTGGGCAACTGTGGTGCCTCACGTCAACGACACGCTGCTGCTGCTGGCCGGGATCAGCCTGGCGATCATCTTGCGCCAGTACCCATTGGTGGCTCCGTGGCTGACGGCCAAGCTGGTCGGTCTGCTGCTGCACATCGGGTTGGGCATGGCCGCGCTACGCGGTTGGGTGCAGGGGTGGCAGGCTGGCGTCACCTGGACCGGTTCGATCATCGCGTTCGGCTACGTGGTCGGGGTGGCGCTCAGTCGCGACCCCTGGCTCGGGCTTGCATCGTAAGGTTGGATTAGGTCTGGAAAGTGGAGCGGTTGAAGGGGATCGGCCCCTCATTAGAGGCTTGGGAAGCTCCTGATCTACCATAAAGCGACACAAGCATTAACATTTGATTCAATGGCTTATATGTCAATTCAGACGCCATAGCCTGCAAGATACACCAGAGAGAGAGTCTGAAAGACAATGCGGTTTTGGCGTGCTACATGGAATACCGTAGTAACCAATCTCTAGAAGCAGGGGTTCAATCAACTAATCCACAAATAAAATAAACAATTAGCCGGATCGTGCATATACTGAATGTCCACACATTTGGCCGTAATTAACGTTATAAAAAGTAACTGATTCGATGTGCAGTAAATGAATGTGCCATCGCACAATGCCCGATGGCTGCGAATCCTGGCATTCGCTATCTGCCTGCTTTTGAATGGGAACCTTTCTGCGGAAAGCGACAGTGCACCAGGCTGGCGGCTGGATTCAACCAGTAAAGAGAAATGCCAGCTAAGCTCGGCAAAGATGACGATGTTCGATGGATACCAGAAGTCCAACATCCAGCTTCACATCACAGCGGAGCGAATCTACTTACGCAGCATGGCGCCGATAGACAACAACTTTGACGGCAACGGATTCCAGGTCGAAGCCGATTCTCCCGAGGCCCGGCAACAGCTTCTCCGGGCAGAAAAAGAACTCGAGACGTATGCCACATATGCAGGCGTTGATATGGACGCTCTGGAAGCCGAGATGCGAGCTGTAAGTGATGATCTCGAGAAGATTCAGGACAACAAGTGGTTCCAGGACTACAAACGCAATCCCATCAATGCGGCGCGGCTTGACGAGGAACTCGCCGATGCCATGGAGAGGCTTGCGCCACTGGAAAAGCAACGAGATGGCCTGCTCGCCTACAACGCCGCGCAGCAAGCGAAAGCCCAGGCACAAGTCACCCTTTCCCGGCTACCCCAGTTTCCTCTCGTGACCTCCAGTAATCTCGAACAGAGAAAGACCCTGCATTTCGGCCAACCGCCCGCTGCATTGATTGAGTCATTCAAGCAAGGCTCGGCAATCAGAATTCAACTGAGATTCTGGCCCACCTGGCCGGCAACGGGAACGCATGAGGCCAAGCTGTCACTTGCCGGTTTCAACGAGGCCCTCGGGCCGTTTCAGAACTGCGTCGGCCAAGGCTAGCAAAGGAGACTATCAGTGGGATTAAGACAGCGTTTCAGCCTGGTCATTATTCTGGTCTTCCTGGCCGGCCTCATGATTTCGGGTTACATGTCCTACGACCTGCTGCAGGACAAGGCCGTGGAATCTGTCGAGCAGAAGGCGGGCGTGATGATGGGTGCGGCTTCGGCCATTCGTAACTACACCGTGCAACAGATCCGCCCGAACCTGGAAATGCAGATGATGCGGGAATTCCTGCCCCAGTCCGTGCCGGCGTATTCCGCGACCGAGACCTTCAACCAATTGCGGGAGCTTTACCCTGAGTACACGTATAAAGAAGCCACGCTGAATCCGACGAATCCACGCGACCGGGCTGTTGAGTGGGAAGCGGATATCGTCAATGAGTTCCGCAACCATCCCGACAAAAAAGAGATCTCAGGAATCCGGGAATCCGCCACTGGCAAGTCACTCTATCTCGCCCGCCCCATCACGATCACCAGCGGCGCCTGTCTCGGCTGCCACAGCACGCCAGACGTGGCGCCGGAAACCATGATCGCAAAATATGGCAACTCGAACGGTTTCAATTGGCAACTCAATGAAACGGTCGGCGCCCAGATCGTGACCGTACCCATGAACATCGCCATCGAGGCGGCCAATCAGGCCTTCACCAGCTTTGTGGTATCTCTCGTCGCCGTCTTTGTTTTCGTGTTTGTCGTGGTCAACTTCCTCCTGGGACACTTGATCATCAAGCCGGTGACCAGGATGTCGGCACATGCGGACAAGATCAGCACCGGTGACACGAGCCTGCCGGAATTCGAAGAACACCAGAAAGATGAAATCGGTGTGCTTGGAAGTTCATTCAATCGCATGCGCAGAAGCCTGGAGCAGGCCATGAAGATGCTGAATGAGTAACCGGTTGACCGATGACCGATCTGAGTAAAAAACCATTCATTGCCAGCATCCTGTTCCTGGATGTGGTCGGCTATTCAAAGCATTCGGTCGAGCACCAGCATGACATCAAGGAGCATTTCAATACGCTTCTATCCGAGGCGATTCTTCCTATACCGGACGAGGAGCGCATTGCGATCGATACGGGTGACGGCGCGGCCATATGCTTTCTTGCCCACCCCGAAGTCGCCCTGCAGGTCGCTCTGATCGCGCGCGACAAGTTGGCGGAAAACACGGTTCAGGAACCTGTGGACTACCAGGTTTGCATGGGGATCAACATCGGACCGGTCAGGCTGGTCAAGGACATCAACCAGCGACGCAATGTCATCGGTGATGGCATCAATGCTGCGCAGCGAGTCATAAGTTTTGCCGACCCGGGGCAGATCCTGGTGTCGAGTGCGTTTCACGACATCGTGGCCTTTCTGACCACCGACCACATGAACATGTTCCAGTCCATCGGTACGCGCCCTGACAAGCATGGACGAAACCACAATGTGTTCAAAGTGGTGGATGACTACGATGCGAAAAACCTGCTGAAAATCGAATCTAGCGAGAAAACTTTAGAGCCCTCCGAAACACAAATGGTTTCCGGCGCGGGCACAGACGCGCTCATTCAGAGTGAGACCAACAGCGAGCCTCTCCGGAATATCGAGACCAGGTTTGCCCAGTACGCCGGTCCAATCGCCAAGGTGATGGTGCAGAGAGGCATGCGGAAGGCCTCCAGCCATGAGGAACTCTGCAATCTCCTCGTCGACATGATCGCTGAAGAAAAAGACAAGATCGAGTTTCGTGACTATTTCTTTAAAGAGATGGAAGGAATCGTACCCCCTCCTGGTGAAGAAACAGCGACCCATACCGATAGCGCAGAGACGAGTGTCAACCAGGCGATTTCAAGTCATCACTTGATGGCCCTTGAAGAGATGCTAACTCAGCACATCGGCCCGATTGCCAAGATCGTGATCAAGCGTCACGCTTCATGTTCTTCCAGCATGCAAACCCTATGCGACAACCTGGCGCAGCACATCGAGTCCGAGGAGCAGCAGCAGCGGTTCATCAACCAGACCCGGAGCCTGATCGATTCGTAGCTTCTATTGGTGTTTATCGGCGGTCGAAGATCAGTGAGTGTTAAGTGGAGCGGGTGAAGGGGATCGAACCCTCATTAGAAGCTTGGGAAGCTCCTGTTCTACCATTGAACTACACCCGCAGTGTGGCTGCTCATTCCGATTCGTGGGCGTTGCCGACGCATCGGGACCGGCATTTAAGCAGCGCCCGGTCGGTTTGACAAGTGAGTATGGCGGGATCTGATCTGCAATGGCTCCCAGGCTGGATGACAGCATGATCCGGCCCGTCTGCCGGACCGGGGATCGTGCAGACGGATTCCCGGTCAAAACGGGCTGATGGTGCTCGGCGGGGTCAGCGGCGTCTTCATCGTCGGCTTGTCTGCCGACTCGCAGCGGAAGCTGGAGAAGCTGCGCGTGGTCTCGACCAGTTCGGTCAGGATCAGGTAGCGCACCTCCTCTCCGACCACCGCCAGGATCTTGGTCCCGACGTCGAGAATCGCGGCTGGAGCCAGCAACTTGGCCTCGTCGAGCGACTCGATCGGGGCCGTCATCAGCATGCGGAAGTATTCGCCACCGGCACCGGTACCATCGACCGCACGCCCACCGATGGCAGTAGCGCCGTCGGTCAGCTTGCGCACGCCGATACTCAGACCACGGCCGGTGAGGAACTGCATCCAGCGGACTGAGCCGATGGTCCACGGGCTGTCGGCATTGGCACGGTAGCCGATGATCTCACCGACACGGATCTTGGCCGCGGTCTCCACGTCAAGCGACAGGGAGATGCCCCCTTCGCTGACGTCGAACTGTTGCCACGTGGTGGTTTGGAATTTCTGCCGGAACTTCTGATCGTAATCGGTGGTCCGGTCGACGGTGTCCTTGCGCGTCTCGAATACCGTGTCCCATAGGTCGGCGCCGCCGAGGTCTCCCCCCTGGAAGACCGAGCTGCGCAGTGACATCTGTGCTCCGGCGTTGGTCGACCACTGCTCCTGGTGGTCGGTCATCAGATCGATGGTCGGACCGCTCTCGCCGGCACCACCCGCCACCTTGAGTTCGGTCTTCTCGGGCTCGAAATCGCCTTCTCCGCTGAGGAAGTGGTGACTTGTGCCGAGGCCGACCATCACCTCCACCGGCTCGAAGACGTTGAGCCGCTCCGAGGTGCGTTCGCGGCGCGCCTCCCAGGCGTGCTTGAGGCGCAGCAGCATGTCGCGGCGCATGCGGTCGATCAGCGGCAGTCCCTTTTTTTCGTGGCGGCGCTTCTGCTCCAGTGTCTCGATCGGCGCGTTGACCAGCGCACTCGCGCCAGCGACGTTGATGCTGACGCCGTTGAGCGGCTTGGCCGGGCGATCCATCGGCGCGTAGAGCGGCGGCTGGTCCTGGTCGGGGTCGATGTAGAGGACGCCGGCCACCTCTGATCCACCCGGGACGGGGGTCAGCTTGCAGCCGTCGATCCACTTGTCGATCTCGGCGAACAGGGTGTAGATCTCGCCTTGCATCAGGTGGTAGGGGTTGGCTAGGTAGAGCAGGATCATCTGCCGATAGACGTGGTCGATCGATTCCTTTTCGCCGCTATCTGCGCCGCCGCTGGGAACGGCGTTCAGGTGGATCTTGGCCTGGCTGGCAAAGCGGTAGATACGGTGCACTTCGCCCCAGATGTGCTCCGGTTCGGGGGCGTAGGCGACATAAGCCTCGAGCAGTTCGTGGGTCAGTGCCTCGATCACCCGGTGGGCGGTGACGACCATCGCCTGTGGCACACGTCCAGGGTCACCCTGGTTGAGCAGGTCGACAAAAATGCGCTTGTAGGCGTTGGCGATCTCCTCCAGCAGGCCGCCGTGCAGTGCGGCGAGTTGGCGGTTGCGCTCGCTCGGCTGGAACGCGGTCTTCTCGCGCTGCTTCTTCATCGCCTTGTCGATACTGAGCGCCTTGGTATGCATCTGTTCCATGATGCGGTAGCGGATCTCGGTGTTCATCGGGCCGCGGTTCATCTTCACCAGTGCATCGCGCATGCTGGTGGCGGCCTCCTCGACGTTGGCGAGCGGCAGGGAATCGATCCAGGCGCTGATCTTGGCCGGGTCGGTATTCAGCGCCTCGGCATCCTCGGGGACGGTCGGCACGGTGAGTCGGAGCACGGAGATGGTTTCAATCATGACTCTAGGTTCGTCCCTTAATCCAGCGGATAGCTAGTCACCGGCAGGGTTGCCGGTACCTACCATTCTCTTTATTTCACTGACCCTCAAGGAATAATAGTCAAACGTTAGCCCACATTGAAGAAGGGTGCCGATAAAAGCCTGACTGCAGTGGGGCCTTTCAGGTATGGGGCTGTTGGCATATGTCACTGTTTGCGGGTCACCCCGGGCTGTTCCGCAATCCACGCCTCGGCTCGTTCGCGGTCGGATGAGGAGAGATCGGTCGCGACTGTTTCCTGCTTGCGCTGGGCCAGTTTCTGCCGCGGGACGTTGCCTTCCAGTTCGAAATTTCGCCGCGCCGCGGTGAACCATTTGTAGGCCTCGTAGGGGTCGGCATCGATCCCCAGGCCCTTGTAGCGCAACTGGCCGAGTTCGTACTGGGCGAGCGGGTCACCGCCATTGGCGGCGCGTTGGAACCAGTCGGCGGCAATGGCGGGATCGGTTTCCACGGCCTCGCCGCGCAGGTACATGCGGCCGAGTCGGGCCTGGGCCGCGGGCAGGCCGCCATCGGCCGCCTCACGCACCAGTTTCAAGCCGGCAACGGCGTCGGCCGTTGTCCCGATGCCGTCGATCGTCAGCAGGCCGAGCAGGTAACGGCCGGTGAGATCGCCCTTGGTCGAGAGTTCGCTGCAGTTCTTGAACGCCGCCGCGCTGACGGCCGTTTCATGGGTTTTGCGCGCCTGGTCGAACAGGGTCGTGCAGTCGTCTGCGAGTGCCGTTCCGGCCAGCAGGAGCAGCAACCCGGCCGCGGGCAGGGTGTGGAGGCAGGGTCCGTCTGTTGGCTTGGCCATGTCAGATTCCTTGACCGGCTGCGCTGCAGCCCATGGGCCTATCGATTCTAGTAGGCGACGGGGAGGGCGGCGAGCCTTGGTTCATGGGGGTGCCCTGGGCTAGATTGGGGTGAGGCAGGAGTTGACCGGGAGAGATGGCATGCGCTTTCGCTTGATCTGGCCGCGTGGCGAGGTCGTTGTCGTGCTCGGTTCCGGTGCGACCTCGCGCCGGGTTGGCGAGGCACTGCCGGTCACGGCGTCAGCCCATTGCTGGGGAGAAGAGGTCTATTTCCGGCTGCCGGTAACAGCCGAACTTGATGGTGATGCGACCGACGTCGTTGATGCGGGCACGGTCTGCTACTGGGTCGAGGGCGAGTCGGTCGCCTTACCGTTCGGGCCCACGCCGGTCTCCGTGGGTGATGAGTGCCGGCTGGTCACCCGGGTCAACCGGATCGGCAAAATCGAAGGTGACCCTCGCGTCCTGGCAACCATCGCCGAGGGCGATCGACTGGAGTTGCTGCCGTTGGAGGAATGAGGTGCGCTTGGCGCCTCAATCGCACTCCTCTTCCTCGATCTCCTCTGCCTCGGCAATCTCCGCGGCCCGTTCAAACCAGGCCAGCGCGGCGGACTCGTCACGCGGCACGCCGAGTCCGCTGAGGTACATGTTCGCCAGGGTCACGGCCGCCTCGTGATGCCCCTGTTTCGCCGCCTGCTCGAACCAGCGCGCGGCCACTTCCTGGTCCACCGGCATCCCCTGGCCGAGTGAATGGAGGGTGCCCAGACGGAACTGGGCTTCGGCACTGCCGTCCTCGGCCAGTGGGAGCAACAATTGGCCGGCATGGGCGTAGTCACCCGATTCGTGGGCTGTGACAGCCTCGTTCAGAAGGGTGGCTCGGGCGGTTCCTGCGACCAACAGAAAGAACACGGCCAGGGTCGTGACAAGGCGGGCGGCAGTCGTGTGTCGGTCGTTCATCTGGCCATTGTCGCATCGACGCATTCATGGGGGAATTGCCGCCACCCCGTGAACCGCCCAGGCCGGTATCCAAGCTAGAATGGCGCGATGGACACGCAGCAACGGGTGCTCTCCTGCCTGGCGGACGGACGCTTCCACTCCGGCGAGGCGATCGCCGGTCGCCTCGGCCTCAGCCGGGCGGCGATCTGGAAGGCGACACGCGGGCTGGTGGCGGCAGGAATCGAGGTGCACGCCGTGCGTGGCCGTGGCTACCGCTTGGCTGCAGCGCACGAACCGCTTGATGCCGATGCCATCCGTACGGAACTCGGTGCCGGGGCCGCCGCGCTGCTCAACCAACTCGAACTCCTCCGCGAAACCGATTCCACCAACCGTCACCTGATGGGTCGGGCACTGGAAGGCGCCGGCTCGGGCTCGGCTTGCCTGGCCGAAAGCCAGCGTGAGGGGCGGGGACGCCGCGGTCGTCGTTGGCATTCGCCACCGGGGCGCAATATCTACCTCTCGTTGTTGTGGCGCTATCTCGAAGGACCGGAAGTGCTGGCCGGCCTGAGCCTCGCCGTAGGCGTGGTGGCGGCCCGCGTGTTGCGCGATGTGGGTCTAGAAGACGTTGAGCTGAAATGGCCCAATGACCTGCTCTGCCGCGGACGTAAGCTCGGTGGCGTACTTCTCGAGAGCAGCGGAGAAAGCGGTGGGAGATGCCATGTCGTCGTCGGCATCGGTCTCAACGTTGGCATGCCAGCCGTCGGTCCCGAGGCGATCGATCAGCCATGGTGCGATCTCGCCTCGGAATTGGGCTCGCGGACACCGTCTCGCAACCACCTTGCGGGACAGCTGATCGATCGGCTGCTGCCATTGATGGAGAGCTATGCCGAGTCCGGGCTCGAGCCCTACCTCGATGACTGGCAGGCCCTCGACACCCTGGTGGGACGCGAGGTGCGGTTGCAGCTTGGACCACGAGAGGTGATCGGTGTGCATCGCGGGGTCGGCCGTGACGGGGCGCTGCTGCTCGATCATGACGGCGAGAGACAGCACTACCACGGTGGTGAGGTGAGCCTGCGGGGGGGAGGATGATCCTGTTGCTCGATGCCGGTAATTCCCGCCTCAAGTGGGGGGTCTATGATCGTGGCCGGCTCGAACCGGGTACCCCGGTGGCCTACGATGGCGCCGGTCTCGAGGCCAACCTCGAGCAGGGCCTCGGTGGCATCGGTCGGCCCACGCGCTCTCTGCTCTGCAGCGTGGCGGCGTC
>CAXMPC010000136.1:0-4830 GCA_964195335.1 uncultured Gammaproteobacteria bacterium
TCCCTGGGAGTGACCGGTGGAACTGATCGACACCCACTGCCATCTCGACGTAGAGCCCTTTGATCACGATCGCGACCAGGTGCTCGCGCAGAGCCGTAACGTCGGCGTCCGTGGCTTTGTCGTTCCGGCGATTGATGCCGCTGGCTGGCCACGACTGCGGGCCTTGTGCGCCGTGCACGCCGACCTGCACCCCGCCTACGGCCTGCACCCGGTTTTCACTACCCGCCACGCCGACGACGACCTGCACGCGCTCGAGCGGGTGCTGGCGGATGGTGACGCCGTCGCCGTCGGTGAAATCGGCCTCGATTTCTATCTCCCCGATCTCGACCGGGAGCGCCAGCGGGCACAGTTCCAGGCCCAGCTGGCGATCGCTGCGAGCGCGGCCCTGCCGGTGGTACTGCACGTGCGCAAGGCGCACGATGACGTGCTTGCCGCGCTGCACCGGACCCGCGTGCCCGGCGGCATCGCCCACGCCTTCAACGGCAGCCTGCAGCAGGCAGGGCGCTACCTCGATCTCGGCTTCCGTCTTGGCTTCGGTGGCATGCTGACCTACGAGCGCTCGCACCGCTTGCATGCGCTTGCGACCCAACTGCCGGTGGAGGCACTGGTGCTCGAGACCGACTCACCGGACCTCACGGTCGCCAGCCACCGGGGCCAACGCAACAGCCCGGAATACCTGCCCGAGGTGCTCACCGCCCTGGCTCGTTTGCGCGATCAGGAACCGTCGGAACTGGCCCGCCAGACGACGTCTAATGCGCGCGATGTGCTCGGATTGCCAGAATAAGTTTGTGTTAAATATCCAGCGGTTATTGTCTTTCATCAATAGACACGTGGGCGCTAAGGGTGAAAATGGACTACGTTGACAACAATCGCGTCACGGAACACGGAAGGCGGTATACCGCCAGTTCCAGCCACGAAAGCGCCAACCGTTTCGTCGACCACGTTCAATGTCGACAGGCGGGCGGTGTCGCCGCGGCAAGCCCAGGTACGGGCAGCGAATAACGGCCATACCCAAGAGCATGGCTATACACCACCAGGAAGAAAGGTCTTATTCAAATGAAGAAACGTCTGCTTCTATCCGCGCTTCCCGCGCTGGCTCTGTCGGTTGCCCTCGGCACCGCCCAGGCCGGTGAAACACTTGACGCTGTAAAGGGTAAGGGCTTTGTCCAGTGCGGCGTGTCGACCGGTCTGCCCGGCTTCTCGGTGGCCGATGATAAGGGCAACTGGGCCGGCCTCGATGTCGACGTCTGCCGTGCCGTGGCCGCCGCCATCTTTGGCGATGCCAACAAGGTCAAGTTCTCGCCTCTGAACGCCAAGGAGCGCTTTACCGCGCTGCAGTCGAGCGAGATCGACATGCTGTCGCGCAACACCACCTGGACGCTGACCCGCGACTCCAACCTCGGCCTGAACTTCGCCGGCGTCACCTACTACGATGGCCAGGGCTTCATGGTGTCGAAGAATCTCGGCGTCAAGAGCGCCCTGGAACTCGACGGTGCGTCGGTCTGCATCCAGGCCGGCACCACGACCGAGCTGAACCTGGCCGACTACTTTCGCGCCAACAGCATGAAGTACGAGCCGATCACCTACGACAGCTCCGACGAGACGGTCAAGGGTTTTGAGGCGGGACGCTGCGACGTGCTGACCTCCGACCAGTCGCAGCTCTACGCGCTGCGCATCAAGCTGTCGAAACCTGGCAGCGCCGTCGTGCTGCCCGAGGTGATCTCCAAGGAGCCGTTGGGTCCGGTGGTGCGCCAGGGTGATGACGAGTGGTTCAATATCGTCCGTTGGTCGCTGTCCGCGATGATCAACGCCGAGGAACTCGGTGTGACCTCGAAGAATGTCGACAAGATGAAGATGAGCAAGGATCCGAACATTCGCCGCCTGCTCGGCCTCGAGGGCATCAAGGGCCAGGGTCTGAAGCTCTCCGACGATTGGGCCTACAACATCGTCAAGCAGGTCGGTAACTACAGTGAGGCGTTCGAGCGCAACGTCGGCCAGGGTAGCCGGCTGAAGATCTCCCGCGGCCTCAACGCGTTGTGGAATGCCGGCGGCATCCAGTACGCGCCGCCGATCCGCTGATCGGGCTACGGGGCGGGGTCGCATGACCCCGCCCCGTTTTCTTACGGGGTCCGCTGACGGGTCCCTATCGACCCCCGCTGCCGAGGTCGTGCCAGATGAGTGACCTGCCGAACGCGTCGAACACCCCGGGCAAGCCGGCGCCTTGGAACGACCCGAAAATACGCGCCCTGGTGTTCCAGGCGCTGCTGATCGGTGTCGTGGTCATGTTCGGCTTCTACCTGATCAACAATACGCTGCACAACATGGAGCAGCGTGGTATCTCTACCGGCTTCGGCTTCCTCGATAACACGGCCGGTTTCGGCGTCACCCAGTCGCTGATCGAATACGACGAGACCTACACCTACGGTCGCACCTTTTTTGTCGGTCTGCTCAATACCCTCCTGGTCGCGGTACTCGGCATCATCTCCGCGACCCTGCTTGGTTTCGTCATGGGCGTCGCCCGGCTGTCGCGCAACTGGCTGATCGCGCGCATCGCGACGACCTATATCGAGATCTTCCGCAACATCCCGCTGCTGCTGCAGATCTTCTTCTGGTACTTCGCCGTTGGCCTCAACCTGCCGCGACCGAAGCAGAGCTTCGCCCTGGGCGAGACGATCTTTCTCAACAACCGTGGCCTGTTCATCCCGCGCCCGATCACCGAGGACGGCTTCGGGCTGGTGATCGGGGCCTTCGTGGTCGCGATCATTGCCGTGATTGTCATAGCGCGCTGGGCGCACCGCCGCCAGGAGGCCACCGGCCAGCCGTTCCACACTGTCTGGGCGTCGCTGGCGCTGCTGGTCGGGCTGCCAGGCCTCGCTTTCCTCGCCGCCGGCGCACCGCTGACATGGGAGATGCCGGAGCTGCGTGGCTTCAATTTCCGCGGCGGCCTGAGCGTGCTGCCCGAGCTGTTCTCGCTGACCCTGGCGTTGGCCGTCTATACCGGTACCTTCATCGCCGAAACGGTGCGTGCCGGTATCCAGTCGGTATCGCACGGTCAGACCGAGGCGGCACGCGCGCTCGGCCTGCGCGAGGCACCGATGCTGCAGCTGATCATCATCCCGCAGGCGATGCGGGTGATCATCCCGCCACTGACCAGCCAGTACCTGAACGTGGTCAAGAATTCGTCGCTCGCCGCGGCGATCGGCTATCCGGACCTGGTCGCGGTGTTTGCCGGCACGACGCTGAACCAGACCGGCCAGGCGGTCGAGATCATTGCCATGACCATGGCCGTCTACCTGACGTTCAGCCTGTCGATCTCGATGTTGATGAACTGGTACAACGCCAAGATGATGTTGCGGGAGAGGTGAGGTGAGTACCTTCGAACGCGGTCCTGATCTGCCACCTCCGGTCACCCAGGTTGGAGTCATCGGCTGGTTGCGGCGCAACCTCTTCTCCAGCTGGCTGTACAGTTTCCTGACGTTGCTGGCGCTCTACTTGATCTGGATAGTCGTGCCGCCGGTGATCAACTGGGCTCTGCTCGACGCCAGCTGGAGCGGCACAGCGCGCGAGGATTGCACCTCCGACGGCGCCTGCTGGGTGTTCGTCTCGGTACGCTTCAACCAGTTCATGTACGGCTTCTACCCGGAGGCCCAGCAGTGGCGCGTGAACATCATCTACGGGACGCTGTTCCTGCTGATGACCCCGCTGTTCCTCAAGGCGTTCCCGTGGAAGACCGCGCTCGGTGGTTTTATCATCTTCGTCTATCCGTTCATCGCCTACGGCTTGCTCGACGGCGCGTGGTTCGGCCTCGAGGTGGTCGAGACGACCCGCTGGGGCGGTCTGTCGCTGACGCTGATCCTCGCCGGGGTCGGCTGTGTCGCGGCGTTGCCGCTCGGTATCATCCTCGCTCTCGGCCGGCGTGCGACCGACATGCCGGCCGCCAAGTCGCTGTGCGTCATCTTCATCGAGTTCTGGCGTGGCGTGCCGCTGATCACCGTGCTGTTCATGTCGTCGGTGATGCTGCCGCTGTTCCTGCCCGAGGGGGTCCAGTTCGACAAGCTGATGCGTGCCCTGATCGGCATCACCCTTTTCCAGTCGGCCTACATGGCCGAGGTGATCCGTGGCGGCCTGCAGGCGATTCCCAAGGGGCAGTACGAAGCGGCTGATGCCCTCGGTCTTGGCTATTGGAAGAAGACCGGGCTGATCGTGCTGCCGCAGGCGATGAAAATCGTCATCCCGGGCATCGTCAACACGTTCATTGCCCTGATCAAGGACACCACGCTGGTGCTGATCATCGGCCTGTTCGAACTGCTCGGCATGATCCAGAACGCCCTCAACGATCCGAACTGGCTCGGGTACGCGACCGAGGGCTACGCCTTCACCGCGCTGACGTTCTGGATCATCTGCTTCAGCCTCTCGCGCTACAGCATGCGCATCGAGCGCAAGCTGCACACCGGCCACTAGCGCACCTGATGCGCACCAACGATCGGAGCCGACCATGAGTGACCAGGCCCAAAGCCACCACGACGCCGCCGACGAGGTGATGATCGAACTGCGCGGCATGCACAAGTGGTATGACAAGTTCCACGTGCTCAAGGACATCAACCTTACCGTGCACAAGGGCGAGCGCATTGTCGTCTGCGGCCCGTCCGGGTCGGGCAAGTCAACCATGATCCGCTGCATCAACCGCCTCGAGGAGCACCAGCGCGGCCAGATTTTTGTCGACGGCGTTGAGCTGACCGGCGACCTCAAACACGTCGAGCAGATCCGCAAGGAAGTGGGCATGGTGTTTCAGCACTTCAACCTGTTCCCGCATCTGACGGTGCTCGACAA
>CAXMPC010000137.1:0-5754 GCA_964195335.1 uncultured Gammaproteobacteria bacterium
GAACACGGGCTCGCCTGGGCGATCAACGGGGTCGCCTCACCGCACGACGACCATGCACGGCTGCTCGACCTGCCACTCGGCAGCCACGTCCTGCTGGCGCTGCGCAACGACTCCGCCTGGGACCACCCGATCCACCTCCACGGCCACACCTTCCGCGTCGTTCGCCGTAATGGTGAGTTGCTGGACCGGCCGCCGTGGCGAGACACGGTGCTGATGCACCCGGAGGACGAGATCGAGATCGCTTTCGTCGCCGATAACCCGGGCGAGTGGATGTTCCACTGCCACATCCTCGCCCATCTGCAGGGCGGCATGATGGGCACGGTGCGGGTCAGCTGACACCGCGCTGGCGATGACAGATCGTCAGTCGAATCCGTAAAGCTCAGCCGGATTGTCGGCCAGGATGCGGTCACGGGTGGCCGCGTCATCGACCCAGTCGAGCAGCAGGTCGAGCAGTTGTCCGTCGCCGGGTGGTTCGGCCTGGCCCGGGTGCGGCCAGTTGCTCGCCCAGAGCATCCGTTCCGGAGCCGCAGTAGCCAGGGCACGCGCCAGTGGGGCGACGTCGGCATAGCGCGGTGGCACCTCACGCGAGGATTCGTAAGGCGCCGACAGCTTGACCCAGCAGCGGCCCGTTTCGAGCAACCCGAGCAAAGCGCGGAATGCGGGATCTCCAGTGCCTACCGGCGGCATGAAACGGCCAACGTGGTCGACCACCAGCGGGCACGGCAGCCGACGCAAGCGTTCGCCCAGATCGGGAAACTCGCGGCCGTTCATCTGCAACTGCACGTGCCAGCCGAACGGCGACACCCGTGCCGCAACCTCCTCCAGCACGTCCCACGGCAACGCACCCCCGGGCAGCATGTGGAAACGGACCCCGCGCGCACCGAGTTCGGTCAGCCGTGCCAGTTCGGCATCGTCGACCGTCTTGTCGACCACGACCACGGCTCGCGCGTCGGTGCCGAACGCCTGCAGGGCGTCGAGCATGCAGGCGTTGTCGCGGCCGTAGGTGGTGGGCTGGACCACCACCACCCGCTGCAGGCCGAGCCGCTGCTGCAGGTCACGGTAGTCCTCGACCCATGAATCGGGTGGCGTGATCAGTGCCGTCGGCGCCGCCGGGTAGCGACCATGGTAGAAGTGCATGTGGGTGTCACAGGAGCCAGGCGGAGCCTGCAACCGGGGAGCGGCCGTGCGGTCGGTCATACGCTTCTTTCGTGTGAAACTTCGCGCAACCTATCGCAGTCGCGGCACCAGGTACAGAAACACGATCCACACCACGTGCTTACCCTTGCCGCAACGGCATGAAGCGACATGAAGGGAGTGATGACATGCGGCCAATCGAGACGGTGATCCTGACCTGCCCCTACTGCGGTGAGCAGGTCGAGTTGCTGGTCGAGCCTGCCGATGCACCGCAGGCCTACGTCGAGGACTGCACCGTCTGCTGCCGTCCGTGGCAGGTGCGGGTATACGCCGACGCTGCCGGCCAACTCACTGTCGAGGCCCGGCGTGACGACGACTGAGCCCGTGACCGGTCAGGCGCGCAGGTGGGTGTCGAGGAAGCCGAGCGTTCGGTCCCAGGCCAGCGCTGCCGCCTCCTGATCGTAACGCGCGGCGTTGGTGTCGTTGTTGAAAGCGTGGTTCACGCCTTCGTAGAGGTAGCTGGTGTAACGGTTGCCCGCTTCCTCCAGCGCCGCCTCGTAACCGGGGATCCCGGCATTGATGCGCTCGTCGAGTCCGGCGTAGTGCAGCAGCAGCGGCGCCTGGATCAGTCTTACCGCGCTGGCCGACGGTGCCTGACCGTAGTAGACCACGGCGGCGGCGAGGTCGACGGCAACGGTTGCCAGCCGGTTGGCGTTGCCACCACCCCAGCAGAAGCCGACGCAACCGACACGACCGTTGCTGTCGCTGCGCCCCTCCAGCCAGGCGACGCTTGCCTTCAGGTCGGCCAGTACCGCCACGTCGTCGAGGTCAGCGATCATCTTCCGTGCCTGCTCCTCGCTCGCCGGCGTGCCGCCACTGGTGGTCAGCAAGTCGGGAGCCAGGGCGAGGAAACCGGCCAGGGCCAGGCGGCGGGTGATGTCCTCGATGTGTGGGTTCAAACCACGGTTCTCGTGGATCACCAGCACCGTCGGCAGCCTGCCGCGCTGGTCGCGGCGCCGCGCCATGTACCCCTTCAGCTTGCCGGTGGCACCAGGGTAGACGATCCGCAGCGCGGCGAGGTCATGGTGGTCCGGTGAGACCACGGTGGCACTGGCGTAGTTGTTCTCGAGCAGCGGCAGCAACGCACTCGCCGCGGCGGTACCTCCAGCCAGTGACGCCAGCCGACGCAGGAACGCCCGCCGTCCCAGTCGTGCGTGGGTGTACTCGTCATAGAGGTCGATGATCTCCTGCTTCATCTTTCGCTCCTTCCTGGCTGAGCGCTGTCGACCTGACCGGGACAGGCCACTTCACTTAAATCTGGTCGTGCCAGCGCGCTATGACAAGGAGGCGGGGCGAGCAGATGCCCATTAATTGATCCAGGCCAATTGGACGTCAACGTCATACCGGGCCGAGGCAGTAACATGCACTGTTTCGACGGTCCCCGGACCACCTTCAGACTCGAGTCGTCATGGTAAAGAACGGCCCTCGCCGTCGACGAAGTGCTCGGGCATACGCTACCTCCGAATTGCCTCCACACGAACATGAGGGAAGAGAACATCGATGGATGCCCATGCCCGCGACGGCTACGACCGGCTGACCGCCATCATCCCGCTCGCCAGACGCCAGGCGGCCCTGCCGACAGCGTGGCGCTCGGCGCACCGCGCGATCCTCGCGGGCTACGCCGGCGATGGCCGACCACCGTCACTTGCAGACCTCGAACGCCTGCCGGGCATCGATGATGCCAAGGCGCTTCTCTCCCGACTGGCCGGCGACGACATGGCGGTACTCGACGACAACGGGAAGATCGTCGGTGCCTACCCGTTCACCTCCGAAACGACACCACATCGGGTCGCCGTGGGAGGTCATGCCGTCCAGGCGATGTGTGCCGTTGATGCCCTCGCGATGGCACCAATGCTCAAATGTGTCACCCGGGTCGACTCCAGCTGTGAGGTAAGTGGCCAGCCGGTGCAGGTCGCCATGGCGGGACAGGCGGTCACGGCGCGCCACCCGATTGCGCCGCGGGTCGGCATCCACTGGGCACCGGCCTGCGGTCACACGGCGCACAGCCTCTGCCGGCAGATGATCTTCCTCGCAGACGAGGAGGCGGTGGCCGGCTGGCGGGCAGAGGCACCAGAGGCGCGCCGGATCTACACCCTCGAGCAGGCGGCAGCTCTCGGTGCCGCCTTCTTCGTGCCTCTGCTGGCCTGAAGTCCGGTTACTGATCAGAGGCCGGTGATGGCGCCGTCATCATCGAGACCGATCTGCCATGCCGCGGGTTCACGCGGCAGCCCAGGCATGGTGACGATGTCGCCGGTCAGCGCCAGCAGGTAACCGGCACCGGCGGCGATGCGCAGCGACTCGACCGGCAGGCGAAAAGCGCGCGGCCGACCAACCTGGCGCGGATCGCCGGAGAGCGACAGATGGGTCTTGGCGATGCAGATCGGCAGCCGATCGTAACCAAGCTTGCCGACCCGCTCCAGATCCTGGCGTGCGATGCGGCTGAACTCGATACCGTCGGCACCGTAGATGGTCCGCGCCACCACCTCGATCTTCGCCTCGGGCGACTGTTCGAGGTGGTAGAGAAACCGGGGCGGTGGCATGGGCCGCGTGCAGGCGAGATCAACCGCCGTGGCCAGCGCCTCGGCACCGGGGCCGCCGTCGCTGAAACCCGAAAAGCGCGCCACGGCAAACCCGCGCCCGGCACACCCGGCCTCGATTGCCTGCAACCCGGCCTCGTCGTCACCGGCAAATACATTGATGGCAATCACCGGCTCAAAGCCGAAGGCACGCACGCTGGCGACGTGGTGGTCGAGATGTTCAAAACCGCGCATGACGGCCTCTACTACACCGCCCGGGCCGTGCTCACCGCCGCCGTGGACATGGAGCGCGCGCACCGTGACCACCAGTACCACCACACTGGGCCAGAGCCCTGACATACGGCACTTGAGGTCGAAGAATTTCTCGGCACCGAGGTCGAAACCGAAACCGGCCTCGGTGACCACGACCTCGGCCCGGGCCGCCGCGGTGCGGGTGGCCACGATGCTGTTGCAACCGTGGGCGATGTTGCCGAACGGACCGCCGTGGACCAGCGCCGGCACCCCCTCGGTGGTCTGTACCAGGTTGGGCCGCAGCGCATCCTGCAGCAGCGCGGCCATCGCCCCGGTCGCCTGCAGATCGGCGGCTGTTACCGGCGCGCCGGCACGGTCGAAACCGACCAGGATGCGTCCCAACCGTGCCTTGAGGTCGGGGATCCCATCGAACAGGCAGAGAATCGCCATCACCTCAGAGGCCGCAGTGATGTCGAAGCCGTCCTCGCGCGGCACGCCATTGAGGCGGCCACCGAGACCGATCACCGTCTTGCGCAGCGCGCGGTCGTTGACGTCGAGCACCCGCCGCCAGAAGACCTGGCGCTGCTCCAGGTCGAGTCCGGCCTGGAAATGAATCGCGTTGTCGACCAGCGCCGCCAGCAGATTGTGGGCGGCGCCGACGGCGTGCATGTCGCCGGTGAAGTGGAGGTTGATCCGGGCGGAAGGTTCGAGCCGGCAGCGACCGCCACCGGTACCGCCTCCCTTGACGCCGAAGACCGGCCCCAGCGACGGCTCACGCAGCGCCAGTGCCACGCGCCGTCCGCGACGACTCAGCCCTTGGGCCAGGCCGATCGAAACCGTGGTCTTGCCCTCGCCGCTGCGGGTCGGGTTGATCGCCGACACCAGCACGATCCGTCCCGTGACAGGAGCGCCCGGCGGCGGCAGTGCCGACAGGCGCAGCTTGGCCATCGACCCGCCGTAGAGGGTGAGATCAGCTGCGTCCAGGCCGAGGTCGGCAGCCACATCATGGATCGGGCGCATGCGCATGCTCCACTGACCGCCATGAGATGCCATGGCGGCCTCATGCTGAGGGTAGCCAACCAGCTGCCACGCCGCCCATCCACTGAAGGCATCGATCGGCAAGGTTGCCGATCGCGGCGGGCGGCATACACTCAATCTGACCGTGGCGTCCCAGGCAGGTCGGAAACATGACGCACCCAGGCTCTTCCCGCCGGTTGGCGACCATCCTCGCCGCCGATGTCGTCGGCTACAGTCGGCTGATGGCGCTGGATGAAGAGGCCACGGTGCGCACGCTGAAGGCACACCGTGAAATTATCGACCGGCTGATTGCCCGTCACGAGGGCCGTATATTCAACACCGCCGGCGACAGCGTGCTCGCCGAGTTCGGCTCCGCCGTCGAGGCCGTACGTTGTGCTGTCACCATCCAGGACGAGCTCAGGGTACGTAACGCCGAACTGGTCGAGGCGCGGCAGATGCTGTTCCGGGTCGGGGTCAACATCGGTGACGTCATCGCCGATGGTGACGACCTGCTGGGTGACGGCATCAACGTCGCCGCCCGCCTCGAGAGCATCGCTCCTGCCGGCGGGATCTGCATCTCCGGCAGCACCTTCGAACAGGTCAAGAACAAGTTGTCGATCGGCTTTGTCGACCTCGGCCCGCAGGCCGTCAAGAACATCCCGGACCCGGTCGCCGCGTTCCGCCTGACTACCGCCCCGGTCTCGGTCAGCGACGCCAGCGGCGAGGGGAAAACGGCCACACCGGGGCCTACGCGCTCTCCTGGCGTCCTCGCCAT
>CAXMPC010000138.1:0-15882 GCA_964195335.1 uncultured Gammaproteobacteria bacterium
GTCTCGATGCCGCCCTCGGTGTAGCTCACCGTCAGATCATCTATCGTCTCTGCCATGCCTGCTCCCCTTAGCTAGTCAGTTATCCGCCGCCCTGCGCGGTCGGAGCGGCATCATACCCGTCGCACGGGCCTCAGGCGAACGGCCCAACGCGACCGCCTAGATGGCTATACTCATGGCGCGGGTCCACGGCCCGGCACCCTTGGGGACCAAGCGGAGATCGAGCGATGGGGAACCTGGAGACCAGCACCCTCGACCTGGTCGAGCGACTGCTAGAGATCGGCACTGCGCTGTCGGCGGAGAAGGACACGCCGCGACTGCTGGAGAAGATCCTGCTCGGCGCCAAGGAGATCACCCACGCCGACGGCGGGACGCTCTACCGGGTCAGCGACGACCACGAGAGCCTCGAATTCGCGATCATTCGCACCGACTCGCTGAACATCGCCATGGGCGGCACCACCGGCAACGACATCACCTTCCCCAACCTGCCGCTGCACCAGGAAGACGGCTCACCCAATATCAACATGGTCGCCGCCTGCGCGGCTCTCGAACGCGTCACCATCAACATCCCCGACGCTTACGAGAACACCACCTACGATTTCTCCGGCACGCGCAAGTTCGACGAAAACACCGGTTACCGCTCGAAATCGTTCCTGACCGTGCCGATGGCCAATCACGAAAACGAGGTGATCGGGGTCTTGCAGCTGCTGAACAAGGTCGATCCTGCCAGCGGTGGGGTGGTGCCGTTTAGTGCCGAGGACCAGCGCCTGGTCGAGTCGCTCGCCTCGCAGGCCGCGGTGTCGCTGACCAACCAGCAACTGATCGCCAACCTGCGCGAACTGTTCGAGTCGTTCATCGAGATGATCGCGTCCGCGATTGATGACAAGTCACCCTACACAGGCGGCCACTGCCGCCGGGTACCGGAACTGTCGATGATGCTGGCCGACGCCTGTGCCCGCACCAGGGACGGGCCACTCAGTGACTTCGACATGTCGTCGACCGACCGTTACGAACTGAGGATCGCCTCCTGGCTGCACGACTGCGGCAAGGTGACCACGCCCGAGTATGTTGTCGACAAGGCAACCAAGCTCGAGACCATCTACGACCGCGTGCATATCGTCGATACCCGTTTCGAGGTGCTCAAGCGCGACGCCGAGATCGAACTGCTCAAGGCCCGGATCGCGGCCCTGGAGACCGGCGATGAACCGGATCTGGAGGCACTCGAGACGGCTTACGAGGCACGGATCACCCAACTCGACGACGACCGTGAGTTCGTGCGCACGGCCAACGTCGGCGGCGAGTTCATGCGCGACGAGGACAAGGAACGCACCAGGCAGATCGCCGAGCACCGCTGGACCGGCCCCGATGGCGAGGAGCAGGCGTTCCTGGCCGACAATGAAGTCTACAACCTCTCCATCGAGCGCGGCACGCTGACAGCGGAAGAGCGCGACGTCATCAACTACCACATCACCGCGACCATCAAGATGCTGGAGTCGCTGCCGTTCCCAAAGGACCTGTTACGGGTGCCCGAGTTTGCCGGCGGCCACCACGAAAAAATGGACGGTACCGGCTACCCGCGTGGCCTGACCCGCGACCAGATGTCGATCCAGGCGCGGATCATGGGGATTGCCGACATTTTCGAGGCACTGACCGCCGCCGATCGCCCCTACAAGCAGGCGAAGACCCTGTCGGCGAGCCTGAAGATCATGGGCTTCATGAAGAAAGACAACCACATCGACCCGGACCTGTTCGACGTCTTCCTGCGCGAGAAGGTGTGGCTCGAGTACGCCAACAGTTTCCTGTTGCCGGAACAGATCGACGAGGTGGACCTGGCCAAGGTCCCGGGGTACGAGGGCTAAGGCCTGTTCGAGCCCTTTAAGGCAGGGTCCCGGCCGGGGTCTTGTTCAGACCGCCACGCAACACGTAGGCGTCGAATCCGCGCTCGTTGAGCAGGAACGCGGCAGCCGAGCTGCGGCTGCCCGTGTCGCAGATGACGATGTACGGGATCGAGCGGTCGAGCTGCTTGATGCGCATGCGCAGCGAGAAGAATGGAATATTCATGCTGCCGTCGAGATGGCGCTGCTCGTACTCGGTCGGCAGGCGGACATCGATCCACTGCGCGCCCTTGTTCTCGACCATCGACACGGCATCTTCGAACTTGATCCAGTTCAGAAGCGGCTCGTTGAGCAACTTCATGAAATCTTCCTTGGACAGGCGTACCAGCTCGCCGTCACTGAGCATGGTCACGGTGGCATTGCGCTTGGTCTCGGTGATCAACGCCTCTTCGCCGAAGCTGTCACCGACCCCCAGGTTCGCCAGCTTGACGCCCTTGGGGTTGCTACGGGTCTTGCGCGTTACCTTGCAGTGGCCGCGCTTGATCACGTAGTAGTAGTCGCCATCCTCGCCCTGGGTGATGACGTTCTCGCCGGCACGCAACGACACCGGCTGCATGCGCATGAAGATGGCCTGGATGTTGGCCGGCGGGATGCGGAAGAAGACCTCCTTCTGCAGGATCTTTGCCATCCAGTCGTTTTCGTCCTCCTCCTCATGCTCCTCGGCGATGTCCTCGACGACGTAGCCGCTGGACTGGTCCCAGGTGAGCAGGGTATCGAGCAATTCACTGCGGAAGCGCAGCAGGGCGACGACGGTCTTGGCCTTGGCCGTGACCTGGCGTGGCTGGTAGGGAGCCAGCGGGTGCAGGGTGGAGTCCTCGCCACCGCGCAGCACCTTGAGGATGTTGCTGCCGGTACCAAGCTCGAGCTCACCCTGGAGCAGGTAGATCGCGCGCCGGTCCTCTTCTCCTTCGCTGAACACGACCTCGCCGGCCGGCACCTGTTCAGGCTCGGTACTGGTGGCCAGCTTTTCAACGTGCTCGTGGTTGAGCGAGTTGATGGGTACCAGCTTGCTGAGGATTTTCTTGTCTATCATCACTCGTTCCGGGAGTGGCCGCTCCATGGGCCGGTCGCTGCGACGGCCACTCCGTGGCCTTGGAGGGCTAAGTTACCGGGCCGACCCATGGCGATGCAAGGCGAACCATCTCAGACATGGCTGCTGCGCCGGTCCTCGGGAGGCAGGTCGGATATGCGCGCATGGTGCTCGAGGATGATCTGCGCCGCGTGGTCAGGGTCGTCGACCAGCTGAAACAGCTCGAAATCCTCGGTCCCGATGCAGCCAAGCTCGAGGGTGCGCTCGCGCAGCCAGTCAATCAGCCCGGCCCAGTACTCGCTGCCGTAGAGCAGGATCGGGAAGTGGCGGATTCTCTCGGTCTGTACCAGCGTCAGCGCCTCGAACAGCTCGTCGAGGGTGCCGAAGCCACCGGGGAAGATGACGTAGGCGATCGCGTACTTCACGAACATCAGCTTGCGTACGAAAAAATAGCGGAACTCGAGACGGATGTCCTGGTGCGGATTGGGCAGTTGCTCCTGCGGCAGGGTGATGTTGAGCCCGACCGAGCGCCCGCCATTGCCGTGACAACCACGGTTGGCCGCTTCCATGATCCCCGGGCCGCCGCCGGTGATCACCGACAGCCCGCCAAGCGAGAGCCTGTGGGATAATTTCATCGCCGCCTGGTAGTAGGCGGTCTCGGGTGTCAGCCGGGAACTGCCAAAGATGGTGACCGCCGGACCGAGGTCGTTCAGCGTCTCGATGCCGTCGATCAGCTCGGCCTGGATGCGGAACACACGCCAGGTTTCCGAGGTCTGCAGGTCTTCCACGCCCCTCCTCCTTTTAATCTTTCTTCTAGCCCTGCCCGAGCAGTCGGGCGATGCGCGTCACCCCTTCCTGCAACCGTTCCACCGAGGTGGTGTAGGCGAAGCGCAAGTGATCGGCCGGCCGATGGTCGCCGAAATCGATCCCCGGCGTCACCGCCACACCGGCCTCTTCCAGGAAGCCCCGGGCCAGCCGCTGGCTGTCGTCACCGAAACGGCGGCTGTCTGCATAAAGATAGAACGCACCGGACGGGGTCGCCGGGATGTCGAACCCGAGTCCGCGCAGTGCCGGCAGCAGGAAGTCACGGCGGCGGGTGAACTCAGCCCGGCGCCCTTCAAGTTCCTCCAGCACCTCGGGCCGAAACGCGGCCAGCGCAGCGTACTGGGCGGGGGTCGACGGTGCGAGATAGATATTCTGCGCCAGCCGCTCGACCGCCCTCAGCAGTGACGGCGGCACCACCATCCAGCCGAGGCGCCAGCCGGTCATGCCGAAGTACTTGGAGAAGCTGTTGATGACGATGGTGTTGTCCGCCAGCGTCGCCGCGGTCACCTCCTCGGCACCGTAGACCAGGCCGTGGTAGATCTCGTCGACAATCAGCGCTCCGCCGCGCTCGCGGGCCGTGTCGCACAGTGCCAGGAGTTGCGCACGGTCGAGCAGCATCCCGGTCGGATTGGCCGGGGTGGCGACCATGGCCGCGCGGGTGGCGTCGTCCCAGTGGGCGGCAAGGTGAACGGCGCTGAGCTGGTAGTCGGATTCCGGACCGACCGGTATGGTCACCGCCTCACCATCACAGAAGCGAACGAAGTGACGGTTGCATGGATAGCCGGGATCGGCCATCAGCACTTTCTGCCCCGGGTCGAGCAACACGCCGAGGGCGAGCTGCAACGCACCTGAGGCTCCGGGGGTCACGGCGATCCGCTCCGGCGGCACGTCCACGCCATAGTAGTTACGGTAGTGGCCAGAGATCGCCGCGCGCAGTTCGGGGATGCCGAGCGCCGGTGTGTAGCGGGTGCGCCCCTCAGCCAGTGCCATGCGCCCGGCCTCGACCACCGCCTTGGGGGTCGGAAAATCGGGTTCGCCGACCTCCATATGGACGATGTCGCGGCCTTCAGCCTCCAGCTCCTGCGCCCGCGCCACCAGTTCCATGACATGGAATGGGGCGATGCCGCTCATGCGCCGGGCGAGGCGCAGCGGGTCTTTCACCCCGGCTCTCTCGCGGCCAGCAGCGCGGCGACCCGAACCAGGTCGGCCTCGGTGTCGACGCCATGTCCCGGGGGCGCGGCGGCCGTGGAGACATGGATGCGGCCACCGTGCCAAAGCACGCGCAGCTGTTCCAGCGACTCGATTGACTCCAGCGGGCTCGGGGCGAGGGTCACGTAGTCGCGCAGGTAGCCGGCGCGGTAAGCGTAGAGGCCGACGTGGCGCTGATGTACCGATCCGGGCCCGGCGGCCTCGACCCCGCCGGCGGCGGCAAAACGGTCGCGGTCCCACGGCACCGGGGCGCGACTGAAATAGAGGGCGAAACCGGCGGCATCGGTCACCACCTTGACCACGTTCGGGTTGGCCAGGTCGTCACCGGACTCGACCGGCGTGGCCAGCGTGGCGACATCCGCGTCGGGGTGGTTGGCAAGGTCGGAGGCGACGTCACGAAGTAGCTGTGGCGGAACCAGCGGCTCGTCGCCCTGCAGGTTGACGACAATGGCATCGTCGGGCCAGCGGCGCTGTGCGACCACCTCGGCGATGCGCGCCGTGCCCGACTCGTGATCGATGGCGGTCATGCTGACCTCGGCCCCGAAGCCGACACAGGCATCGTGGATACGCGCGTCGTCGGTGGCGATCACCGCCTCGGCACCACTCTCGAGCGCACGGGCGTGGACATGACGGACCAGCGGCCAGCCGGCCAGGTCGCGCAGCGGCTTGCCCGGCAGGCGCGATGCTCCGTAGCGGGCCGGGATGACGACCTTGAACTCCATGGTGCGAGTGGCCGCGGCGACACCCTTCCGGGTCGCCTCAGACCTCCTCGTCGGCGGGGAGGCGGCGCGCCTCGTCCTCGAGCATCACCGGGATGTCGTCGCGGATCGGGTAGGCCAGGCGATCGGCCTTGCACACCAGTTCCTGCGCTTCATCGTCGTGAACCAGCGGGCCCTTGCATAACGGGCAGACCAGGATCTCAAGCAGTTTTCTGTCCATCGGCAGCAATTCCTCCAAGTGCGTGTTGCAGGCGGATCTCGAGTTGTGGGGCGACGTCTGCCGTCACCGGAACGTACCAGGCCTGCTCTGGAGCGATGGCCTCGCACTTGACCGCATCCTTCTCGGTCATCAACACCGGCCGCTCGTCGCCAAAATCGAGATCTCCGGCGACGAACCGGTGATGATCGGGAAACGGGTGCTCGATCACCTCGAGTCCGTGGCGGCGCAGGTCGGTAAAAAAGCGGGCCGGGTTGCCGATGCCGGCCACCGCGTGCACCTTGCGCCCGGCGAACGCCCCGAGCGGTTGCTCCGCACCTTCCGTACCGAACCGTCGCGCCGCATCGCCTACGAGGGTCATGCGGAACTCGCCGCGGCTCGGGACACCGTTGCAGACGATAATATCAACATCCTCGAGTCGACGACGCGATTCGCGCAGTGGCCCGGCCGGCAGGCAGCGGCCGTTGCCGTAGCGACGCACACCGTCGACGATGGCGATCTCGAGATCGCGCTCCAACGCGTAGTGTTGGAGGCCGTCGTCGGTGACGATGATGTCGCAGCCGTGATGCTCGAGCAAGGCCCGTGCCGCGGCGATCCTGTCCGGGCCGACGGCGATCGGGCAGCGGCAGCGGCGCGCCAGCAGCACAGGCTCGTCGCCGACCGTCTCCGGGGCGCTGTCGGGACGGACCTGCTGCGGCCATTGGGTCGCCAAACCGCCGTAGCCGCGGCTGACGATCCCCGGTCGATGACCGTGACGCTGCAGGTAGTCGACCAGCCAGATGACAAACGGCGTCTTGCCGGTACCACCGACGCTGAGGTTGCCAACCACGATGACCGGCACCGGCACGCCACCGCTGTGGAACACACCCTCGCTGTAACCGCGCCGGCGCAGCCACATCGCGCCGCTGTAAAGCCAGCTGATTGGAGCCAGCACCGCACCGAGTGGATGTTTGCCGTACCAGATGCGCTCGTGCAGCGGGCTCGGGGGAGAGGTGGATGTGGCGGCAGCGGCCGTGTGCGTAACCCGACGGGCCATCGGGTGTCACCCCGCCTTATGCACGGTGGAACGTGGAGCGTGGCACCGGACTGGAGGGGTCACTCCGGCACGGCCTCGCCGGGTTCCTTGATGACGAAGGAGATCTGCACCAGGCCGATCTGGCGCGCGGCGTCCATGGCGGTGATCACCGACTGGTGCGGCGTGCGGGCGTCGGCGTTGATCACCAGCGGTACGTCGCGTCCCTCCGGTGCGGTCCTGGACAGTGCCCGCTTCAGCGTCTCGAGATCGGTGTTGAGCACCTGCTCACGATCGATGTAGTAGCGACCTTCGGCGTCGATGACCAGTTCGAGCATGTTGGGCTCGCTCTCGGCCATTTCGCCGTCCGCCTCAGGCAGCTTGATCTGCAGTTCGGCGAAGCGATCGAACGTGGTCGAGACCATGAAGAAGATCAGCAACAGGAAGACGACGTCGATCAACGACGTCAGGTTGATCTCGATCCGTTCGCGTGGACGGGGGCGCAGGTTCAACGCGCCGCCTCCTCCACCCCGTTCTCCAGTTCGCGGCGGCCGTGCATCACCTCGACGATCTTCAGCGCCTCCTCTTCCATAGTGAGCACCAGCTCGTCGACGCGGCCGGTAAAGAAGCGATGGAACATCAGGCTCGGGATGGCGACCGAGAGGCCGGCGGCGGTGGTGATCAGCGCCTCGGAGATACCGCCGGCGAGCACCCCGGGATCACCGACGCCGTGACTCATGATGGCGGAGAAGACCTTGATCATACCGATGACGGTGCCGAGCAGGCCGAGCAGCGGCGTAATCGAGGCGATGGTGCCGAGGGTGTTGAGGTAGCGCTCGAGCTGGTGCACCACCTGGCGACCGGTCTCCTCGATGCTCTCCTTCATGATTTCCCGCTCGTGGTGGCGGTTCATCAACCCGGCAGCGAGGATGCGCCCGAGGTGCGAGCCCTCGCGCAGCTTGCTCAGCTGTCCGGAATCGAGCTTGCCGTGCTTGTGCAGCTGCCAGACCTGGGCCACCAGGTGTTTGGGCGTCACGCGCCGCCGCTGCAGGGTCCACAGGCGCTCGGCGACGATCGCCAGGGCGAGGATCGAGCAGGCGATGATCGGCAGCATGATCCAGCCACCGGCCTTGACCAGTTCCAACACGGTTCGCGGACCTCCACGACAAGGGGAAAAACAAGCGGGTCATGATACTGGAACGGCGTGGACCCCGGAAGCGCGATAAAAGTCAGTCAAGCCGCCAGAAGCGCCGCTCCTGCTCGCGGGTACGGTGGATTACGGGTCGACCTGGCTCGGCGGGCAGGCGCACCTCGATCGCGCCCGCGCTGCCGGTATCGACCACCTCGGCCCCGATGGCATCGTACCGGGCGATCACATCCGGCACGGGCAGGCCGAACCGGTTGCGCCAACCGCTCGAAACCAGTGCGATGTCGGGTGCGACAGAAGTAACGAACGGCGCGGTCGATGAGGTGCGGCTGCCATGGTGCGGCACCTGCAGCACCTCGGCGCGCACGGCCGTGACATCGCGTGCCAGCAGCCGCTGTTCGGCCGCGGCCTCGATATCGCCGGTCAGCAGCAGGCTCGCGCCCGCGGCGACCACCCGCAGCACACAGGAACCGTCGTTGCCGTCACCCGCCTCCGCATCCGGGTGCAGAAAGGCGAACTCGACCCCGTCCCAGGTCCAGCGGGTGCCGGCACGACACGCCTCGGCGTTGTCGGTGTCGCGTACGCCGTCGCCGGTGTAGAGCCGGTCGATCCTGATCGCGGTCCGCAATGCCGCGAGTCCCCCGGCGTGATCACTGTCCCCATGCGAGACCACCAAGGCGTCGACCCGGTCGCGGCCAAGCCGACGCAGTACCGGAACGATGATGGCGCTGCCGGCATTGAACCGGGCCGAGTAGACCGGACCCGTGTCGTACACCAGCAGATGGTTTTCGGTGCGGACCACGACGGCAAGTCCGTGGCCCACATCGAGCATGGTCACCCACGCCGCACCATGGGCCGGGGCTTCCGGACGGAAGGTGAACAGCGGCAACAACAACACCAGGCCGGGCAAACGCACCGACAGGCCACGCGGTGACAGCAGCAGCGCGACCCCGATGCAGCCAGCCAGCAGGGCCCAGAAAGGCGGCTCGGCAAATCCCTGCTGGGCGAGAGGCCAGCCGGCCGCAGCCTCCAGCGGCCGCCACGCCAGGGCCAGCAGGCGATCGGCGAGTTCCAGGATGAACCCGCCGAGGGCGGGCAGCGGCAGCAGGAGCAGTGTCGCCACCAGCACCACGGGCACCAGGACGAAACCGACCAACGGCACGGCGACCAGGTTGGCCAGTGGCGCGACCAGCGGCACCTGCTGGAAAGCGACCACCAGCAATGGCGCGAGGCCGACACCCAGCACGACCTGGATCCAGACCCAGCGCCAGTGCCGATGCCGGCCGGGCTGACGCCAGGCTACCGTGTAGAGGATCACCGTCACCGCGCCGAACGACAACCAGAATCCCGCTGACCCCGGCGCCAGCGGATCTAGCAGCAGCACGCCTGCCAGCGCGAGCGCCAACCCCCGGCCAGGCGCCAACGCACGTCGCAACAGCAGGGCCGCGAGGACCACCCCGACCATCAGCAGGGCGCGCTGGGTCGGGACGGTGAATCCGGCCAGCCCAGCGTAGAACGCCGCCGCCGGCAGTGTCAGCCAGGCCGCGGCATGCTGTGCCGCACACCAGCGCGTCAGGCCACAGCCGGCCCAGGCACGACGCGCGAGGGTGAAAAAGAGCCCGGCGACCAGACCGAGATGGAGCCCTGAGATGGCCACCAGGTGGCTGGTGCCGGTGTTGCGCAGTACCGTCCACTGATCGGCGCTGATGGCACCTCGTTCGCCAAGGGCAAGCGCCGTCAGCAAACCGCGGCGCGGCGAATCGGCAAGTTCCCCGGTAAGTGCGGCTTCCAGGCGTTGGCGCAGCCGCTGCAATGCATGTCGCGGCCCTGGTGCCGGACCGAGCCTGCTGTTGGCCGGGTGGTCACGGACGTAACCGGTGGCGCGGATGCCGCGCCGGAACAGCCAGCCCTCGAAGTCGAACCCGCCCGGATTGATAAAGCCGCGCGGCCGCTTCAGGCGCAGATGCAGACGCCAGCGGTCGCCGGCATGCAGCAGCGGATGCTGGCCATACCAGGCCAGCCGCAACCGTCGCGGCAGACGCGCATCCGTCGCCTCCTGGAATCGATCGGGGATGAATTCGAAACGGGTGACCCGCCCCTGGCGCTGAGGCAAGGACGCCAGTGTGCCGCTGACAGCGGTGTCGACGCCCTCGAGACCGACCGGGAGCGCGTCGGCCAGCAGGGCCCCGGCGTGCCAGCAGCTCCAGGCCAGCCCGGCCCAGAATGCCAGCGGCAACGGGCTCCAGCGCAAGGCAATGACAGCGAGCAGCAAACCGCCGGCCAGCCAACCGACGGCCGGCAGCGTGGCCATCTGTTGCAGCACGATCACGCCGAAGGCGAAGAGCAGCAATTGCGGCGTGGCCAGCAGGCTTACGCGGTCCGTCCCTGGCGCCGTCCACGCCACGTTTCCCTCCCCGGCGCCGTTCCCTCGGCGCTAGCTAACGTCGATCATTCACCGCCAGAAGTCAGCCCTCCTCCTCGCGCCCCTCCTGGAAGTACTCGCGCGTGCCGTGGGCACCGACCGCGTCGCCAATACGGCGGAAGGCGATCGCGTAGGCGGCGCTGCGCAGGCTCCGCTGCTCGTCGGCGGCAACCTGCCACACCTGGCCGAAGGCGCGGGTCATGATCTCGGCTAGGCGACTGCGCACTTCGTCCAGGGTCCAGGCGTACCCCGAACGATTTTGCACCCACTCGAAATAGCTGACGGTGACGCCACCGGCGTTGGCCAGCACGTCCGGGACCACCACGGTCCCGCGCTCGAGCAGGGTCTGCTCGGCCTGGTTGAGAATCGGTCCGTTGGCCACCTCGACGATGTACGGCGCGCGTACCTGATCAACGTTGGCCGGCGTGATGACTCCTTCCAGCGCGGCGGGGATCAGGATGTCGACATCGAGGCCGAGCAGTTCCTCGTTGCTGATCTGCTGGTGTTCGACCAACTGGCAGACCGACTCCTCGCAGTACACGGCGCGCATCTGGCGCGAGGCCTGTTTCTCTTTCCAGATGCTGTCGACGTCGAATCCCTCCTCGGCGTGGATGCCACCACGCGAGTCGCTGAGCGCGACGATCCGCAGACCCTCGTGCTGCAGCAGGCGGGCGACATGGTAGCCGGCGTTGCCCAGCCCCTGGACGGCCACGCGCAGCTTTTTTGGATCGAGCCCTTTACGCCGGATCAGGTCCATGGTCACCAGGTAGGCGCCACGCCCGGTCGCCTCTTCGCGGCCGAGGCTGCCGCCGAGCGCGATCGGCTTGCCGGTGATCACGGCCGGGGCACGTACGCGATGGATCGCCTCGTACTCGTCCATCATCCAGCCCATGATGCGGGCGTTGGTGTAGACGTCTGGCGCGGGGATGTCGACATCGGGGCCGATGAAGTCGGCCATGGCGCGCACGTAGGCGCGCGACAGCCGCTCGAGTTCAAGCGGCGACAACTCCTTGGGCTGGACGATCACCCCACCCTTGGCACCGCCGTACGGCAGCCCGGCCACGGCGCACTTGACCGTCATCCACAGTGCCAGCGCCTGCACCTCGGCCTGGGTCACCTGCGGGTGGTAGCGCACCCCGCCCTTGGTCGGACCGAGCACGGTGTTGTACCGGCACCGGTAGCCGACGAAGTAGCGGGTGGTGCCGTCGTCCATGCGTACCGGCAACGATGCGGTCATCATCGCCTTCGGGTGCATCAACGCGGCGATCACCTCCGGGGCGACCCCGGCGTCGGCACCAATCTCACGTACCCGTTGCAGGGCGTCCTGAAAGATGTCCCGTCCGCTCATCGTGTACTCCCGCGTGGTGCCTGGACACCCAAGTCTAGACAAACGGGACCGCCTTTCCTGTCGTTGCATTACCGACAGCGCCAGACGCGTTCACCGGACCACTATCAGCGTGTATAGTCGAAACTAGACACCCGTAAGCGGTCAGTACTACAAGAGGAGGAAGTGGACCATGCAGACGCCGCTCAGCCAGATTCTGGAGAAGAAGGGGGCGGAGATTTTCCACGTCACCCCATCAACCAGTGTGACCGACGCCGTGCGCAGCATGAACGGCCACTCCATCGGTTGCCTGCTGGTGATCGATGATGGCCGTACGGTCGGCATCTTCACCGAACGCGACGTCCTCACCCGGGTCATCGAGCACGGCCGCGACGCCGAAACCACGCCGGTGTCAGAAGTGATGTCTGAAAACCCGGTCTCCCTCGATCACGAGGCCACCATGGAGGAGGCGATGGCGGTGATGCGCTCCCGTCGCTTCAGGCACCTCGTGGTCACCGGTGAGGGCGGCAAGCTGAGCGGACTGCTGTCGATCAACGACCTGATCGGCTGGTTGGTCGAGGATCGCGAGCACGAGATAGAGCAGCTGACGAACTACATCGCCGGCAGCTACTGAACGCCCCCGCCGGTAGGCGCGGACCCGCAAACGGGCCACGGTCATGCCACGCAAGCTGATCAGGCGCTATTTGCCACACCACGACACCATCCGTGGTCACAGTCATCTGCGCTGGCTGGGCACCCTCCTCCACGACCCCAACCTCTGGCACCTGAACCGCCGCTCGGTCTCAGGGGCCTTCGCTGTCGGCCTGTTCTGCGCCTTCATCCCGGTTCCGTTCCAGATGGTGATCGCCGCCCTGATCTGCATGCTGGTCCGGGTCAACCTGCCGGTGTCGGTGGTACTGGTATGGATCACCAATCCGTTGACCATCGGGCCGATATTCTTCTTCGCCTACATGGTCGGCACCTGGATTGTCGGTGACCCGATTCCGGTTGCGGCCGCTGACGCCAGTGTCCTGGAATGGCTTACCAGTGAGGTCAAGGCCAACTGGAAACCATTCCTGCTCGGTTGTTTTGTCTGTGGCTCAGTCAGCGCCATGATCGGTTACGTCGGCATCCGTACCAGCTGGCGCCTTAACCTGATGCGCCGCATGCGCTCCCGGCGTAACACGCGAAAGTCCGCGGAACCCTAATCCCTGGAAGCCGCCAACCGCCCGTCCTCGAGCCGCAGGACACGCTCCATCTGACCGGCGATCTGCGGGTCGTGAGTGACCACCACCAGGCTGGTACCCAGGTCGGCATTCAATTCCAGTAGCAGGCCGAAGACCTTCTCCGCAGTGTGCCGGTCGAGGTTGCCGGTCGGCTCGTCGGCGAGCACGCAGGCCGGTTGTGTGACCAGGGCACGAGCGATGGCGCAGCGCTGACGCTCACCCCCTGAGAGTTCACCCGGCTTGTGACGTAGCCGTTCACCAAGGCCGACTCGCTCGAGCATGGCGGCCGCCCGCTCGCCGGCCTCTTTCGGTGCCAGGCCACCGATCAGCAGTGGCATGGCAATGTTCTCTACCGCGGTGAATTCCGGCAGCAGATGGTGGAACTGGTAGACGAAGCCGAGCGTGCTGTTGCGGTGACGACCGCGCTCGGCGACCCCGAGGGAGGCAAAATCGCGACCCCCGGCGATGACGTGGCCGGCACTCGGTCGGTCGAGGCCACCGAGCAGGTGCAGCAGCGTGCTCTTGCCCGAACCGGAGGAGCCGACGATCGCTACCCGTTCACCGCGCGCGATCTCGATATCGATACCGCGCAGCACCTCGACCCGCAACCCACCCTCGGCAAAGGTTCGCTCCAGCCCGCTGCAGGCGAGGACCGCGTCACTCATAACGCAGCGCCTCGGCCGGCTGCGTGCGCGATGCCCGCCACGCCGGGTAGAGGGTCGCCAGCAATGACAGCAGCAGCGACATCATCGCGATACGCCCGACGTCCGACCAGTGCAGGTCGGACGGCAGGTCGCTGATGTAATAGACGTCGGGAGAGAGAAAGCGGACACCGAACAGGCGCTCGATCGCCGGCACCAGTGTCTCGACGTTGAGCGCCAGGGTGATGCCACCGGCCAGGCCCAGCAGTGTGCCGATGACGCCGATCAGCGCGCCCTGGACGATGAACACCGTCATCACACTGCGCGGTGTCGCCCCCAGCGTCTGCAGGATGGCGATGTCGGCCTGCTTGTCGTTGACCGTCATGACCAGGGTAGACACGATATTGAACGCGGCGACCGCGACGATCAGCAGCAGGATGATGAACATCACCCGCTTCTCGGTCTGTATGGCGCGGAAGAAGTTGGCGTGCTCGCGCGTCCAGTCGCGCACCGAGAAGGCGCCACCGAGTTCCCCGGCCACCTCGCGGACTACCCGCGGCGCCAGGAACAGGTCGCGCAACTTCAGACGCACACCGCTGACTGCGCCATCGAGCCGCAACAGGCGGCCGGCGTCGTCGATATGCACCAGCGCCAGGTTGCGGTCGTACTCGTACATGCCGACCTCGAACAGACCGGTGACGGTGAAGCGCTTGAGTCGCGGCAGGATACCGGCCGGGGTGATCCCCGCCTCGGGCGTCACCACCGTGACCCGGTCACCGGTCCAGACGCCCAGGTAGCGCGCCAGTTCGACGCCGAGGACGATGCCGTACTCGCCCGGTTGCAGGGTATCGAGCGTACCCGACACCAGGTTGGTAGTGATCTCCGAGACGTCCGGTTCGTGTTCCGGCATGACTCCGCGCAGCAGCGCGCCACTGACCCTTCCGCTGTGGCTCAACATCACTTCGCTGCGTACGAACGGCGCCGCACCGATCACCTCGTCGTGGCGGGAGGCCGTAGCCATGGCACCGCGCCAGTCGCCGAGACGCCCATCGAGCGCACTGACCGTAGCGTGCGAGGCCATGCCGAGAATGCGTTCTCGCAACTCCTTCTCGAAACCGTTCATCACCGACAGCACGGTGATCAACGCGGTCACGCCGAGGGCGATGCCGAGCATCGAGGTCAGAGAGATGAAGGAGATGAAGTGATTGCGGCGCTTGGCGCGCGTGTAACGCAGGCCGACGAACACTTCGTAAGGGGAAAACATGGTGGCGGATTAAAGCACATTCAGCTGGAAAATGGATCGGTAATAAACCGGGATAATGAAATCGGTCCGCACAGGTCAAGCATCAGCCCGACAGCGTGCCCTGACAACCTTTGGCGTCGGGCCGAGCCCGACCGACAGAGAGAAAACTGCACGGCATCGGCGCAGCGTGAATCGCAGAGCGCCGCTTTGCCGAGTGCCGGCGAATAACTCGTGCCTACCCACCTGACACGGCAGGTCAACAATTTGGCGCAACCGGTCAGGTACACCGGATCACCGCAGCGTACCGTTCAACCAGGCCCAATGAACCAGGTTGAAGAAAATGCGGATCAAGCAAGCTCTTTGTCATGGCCTCGTGGTCACAACCCTCGCGCTGTTCACCGTCGCGGCTCACGCCGAGCAACTGAGCGGCACTGTCGTCGACATCAGCGACGGCGATACCTTGCGAATCAAGAGCGATGGAATCCACAAGATCCGTCTGAAAGGCATCGATGCCCCCGAAATGGCACAACCATTCGGCTCGGAATCGAGACAGCACCTCGCCGAGATGACGTTCATGAAGGAGGCGGTTGCCGACTGCCCTCAGCGCGACCAATACGGCCGGCTGATCTGCACCATCTACATCGCCGATCCGGCCTGCACCGCCGCGGAGTGCCCGATGACTTACGATGTCAACCTGGCCCAGTTGGATGCCAGCCTTGCCTGGTGGTATCGCTTCTACGCTGACGAACAGTCGCCCACGCAACGTGTTTCATATGAAGTTGCCGAAGAGAGTGCACGCGTGGCACAGCTTGGGCTTTGGAGCCGGAACGACACCATGGCACCCTGGGCGTGGCGCAGGAAATAAACGTTTATTAAAAAACACGGGGCCCGAAGGCCCCGTGCGCGGTCGGAGGCAGGAGATCCGGCTTAGCCGAAGACGTCCTTGGTGATGTTGTTGAACCAGCTGTGAGCGTA
>CAXMPC010000139.1:0-3527 GCA_964195335.1 uncultured Gammaproteobacteria bacterium
ACCACCAACGACTGGACCTGGCGCCTCGGCTACAGCTACGGCAAGCAGCCGATCCGCTCCAGCGAGGTGATGTTCAACATCCTCGCCCCGGGCATCATGGAGCACCACTTCACCGGCGGCTTCAGCAAGAAGATCGGCGACGGACAGTTCAACTTCGCCGCCATGTACGCGCCGGAAAAGACCGTCAAGGGTCCGAACCCTCTTCAAGGGTCGAGCCTGCAGACGATCGAGCTGAGCATGTACCAGTTCGAGTTGGAGGCCAGTTACACCTGGTTCTTCGACTGACGGTCAACAACGGACCACAAAGAGGCCGCGCGGTGCGCGGCCTCTTTCTTTGCCTCAGATGTCGCGACGGGTCTCGACCCAGTCAGCCGGCAACCTGACCCGGGTGGCGCGGCCGACAATGTCGAGCAGGATGATGGCGCGGGCATCACCGTCCTCGGTGACGAAAACCCCGTCGAGACCGGCCAGTTCCCCCTCGACCACTACCACGCGGTCACCCGGTGCCGGCGGCGCCTGCTGCAGGTCGCACAGGCCATCGTCGCCTTCCCGCCCACGCAGCACCTCGACCAGGGCCTCGGGCACCACCGCGGCCTCGGCGCCGAAACGAACCACGGTAGCCACCCCCAGGGTCGAGCGCAGCGGCGCCCAATTGTCGACGCCGGGCTCGAGGCTGATGAACAGGTAGCGTGGGAACAGTGGCTCGACCTGGCGCACCAGCCGGCCGCGGCGGCGGCGGGCAACCCGAGCCCTTGGCAGGTAGACCGTGTACCCCTGGCGGACCAGGTTCTCCTCGGCACGCACCTCCTGGCGCGGCTTGGTATGGACCAGGTGCCAGGATTTCACCGCACACCCCGACCGTGCAGGTGGAGCATCGCCGCTTGCCAGTCGCCACAAACGAACTGCGGCAGTTCGGCCAGTGCGCTGTCGAGCGCGTCGTGCAACGCGGCCCGCTCGTCGGCCGCCGGCCGGCTCAGGACGTGACCGGTGACCCCCTCGCGGTGGCCTGGATGGCCGATGCCGAAACGAAGGCGGACGAAATCACGGCTGCCTAGGCGGGAGACGATGTCGCGCAGGCCGTTGTGACCACCATGGCCACCACCGACCTTGACCCGGACCTCGCCGGCAGGCAGGTCAAGGTCATCGTGCACGATCAGGATCGATTCCGGTGGCACGCGGTAGAAGCGTGCCAGCGCCGCGACCGACTGACCGCTTAGATTCATGAAGGTGGCTGGCTTCAGCAGCCGCAGCCGCTCGCCGTGAGCAGTCAGATCGGCAACCTCACCGTGAAACCGGCTCTCGGGCCGGAAACGTACGCCCCCCGACTCGGCCAGCCGGTCGACGAACCAGAAACCGACGTTGTGCCGGGTTTCGGCATAGCCGCTGCCCGGGTTGCCGAGCCCGACGACCAGTGCCAGCGGGGTGGTGTCAGCCATGTGGATGGGCCCCGGTGCGACCTCGAAACGGTAAAGAGGCCCGGCACGCCACGGCTGTGGCGTGCCGGATCACGCGAACCGAAAAGCCTACTCGGCGCCCTCGTCGCTGCCAGCGTCGCCGACCTCGCCAACCTCGCCAACCTCGCCGACCTCGCCGACCTCGCCAACCTCGCCTTCTGCGAGCTCGTCCTCCTCGACAACCAGTTTCTGCAGGTGGATCGAGGCGACTACCTGGTCATGCCCCTCCTGGGCCAGGGCCGGGATGGTGACGCCCTCGGGCAGCTTGATCTCGGAGAGGTGGACCAGACCGTTGAGCTCCAGCTCCGATACATCGACATCGAGGAACTCCGGCAGGTCGGCCGGCAGGCACTCGATTTCCGCCTCGATCAGGGTGTGCGAGAGCAGGCCGCCCTCCTTGATGCCGGGAGCGATATCCTCACCGAGGAAGTGCAGCGGCACGTGCATGCGCAGTTTCTGCTTGGCGCTGGTGCGCAGCAGGTCGATGTGCGTGATCTGCGCCTTGAACGGGTGGCGCTGCACGGCTTTCAATACCGCTTTCTGCGGCTTGCCATCGACCTTGACCGTCAGGATGTGCGAATAGAACGACTCCTGTTCAAGGCTTCGCAGCATGATGTCCTGGTCGAGGACCAGGGACTGCGGCGGCTTGCCGGCACCGTAGATAATCGCCGGGAACTTGTTCGCCTTGCGTAGGCGGCGGCTCGCACCTTTCCCCACGTCCTGGCGAGTCACGGCTTCGATTTCGAAACTCAGGCTCATTGTCATTACTCCAGACTTATGTAAACGCCGCTGTGCGGCGACCGCCTCCCCCGCGACCAGGGTCAGCACCAAGACGTCCCGCCCACCATGGGCCGGACGCTGCGGTCAGTCCATATACAGGCTACTGACCGATTCCTCACGATTGATCCGTGCCATCGCCTCTGCGAGCAGACCGGCGACGCTGAGCGAACGGATGTGCCCACAGGCTTTGGCCGCCTCACTCAGCGGAATGGTGTCGGTGACCACCAACTCATCTAGTTCTGAACCGGTGATGTTGTCGATGGCCCGCCCCGACAGCACCGGGTGGGTGCAGTAGGCAACCACGCGATTGGCACCGAATTTCTTCAGCGCCTTGGCCGCCATGCAGAGCGTGCCCGCCGTATCAACCATGTCGTCGATGATCACGCAGGTGCGCCCATCGACGTTGCCGATGATGTGCATCACCTCCGACTCGTTCGGGCGCGGCCGGCGCTTGTCGATGATCGCCAGGTCGGCGTCGTCGAGCCGCTTGGCCAGCGCCCTGGCGCGGACCACGCCGCCGACGTCGGGCGAGACGACGATCAGGTTGGGGTACTTCTGGCGCCAAACGTCACCAAGCAAGATCGGCGAAGCGTAGATGTTATCCACCGGCACGTTGAAGAAGCCCTGGATCTGGTCAGCGTGCAGGTCGATAGTAAGCACCCGATCGACCCCGGACACGCCGATCATTTCGGCCACCAACTTGGCCGTGATCGGCACACGCACCGAGCGTGGGCGCCGATCCTGGCGCGAGTAACCGAAATAAGGGACGACCGCGGTGATACGCGCCGCCGAGGCCCGCCGGATGGCATCGGCCATCACCAGCAGTTCCATCAGGTTGTCGTTGGAAGGCTGACAGGTCGGCTGAACCAGGAAGACGTCCTTGCCACGGACGCTGTCGATGATCTCGACCATCACCTCGCCGTCGCTGAACTTGCCCACGACCGCCTTGCCCAGTTGCAGGTTGAGACGCGCAGCGATGTCATGGCTGAGCTCGGGGTTGGCATTGCCCGAGAACACCATCACATTGTCGTTGGCGAGACGGTCGCTTACGGTCATGCTCACGCTCATGTCGTCAGGCCTGTGGTCGCTGGATGGAGCCGTCCGCATCATTTCACCTGCCTAGTTTGGCTGGGGCGCCAGGATTATTCGGCTGCAGCCCTCACCCCTTCGGGGCCAGCACCGCAACGAGTCGCTGTTCAAGCCCGCTTTGCGGCCTTGTCGAACCTGCCCGGTTCTCATCCTGGCGCCATTCAGCGCTATTCCACTCATCAACTTGGCTGGGGCGCCAGGATT
>CAXMPC010000140.1:0-22893 GCA_964195335.1 uncultured Gammaproteobacteria bacterium
GACGCGCTCGGGGAAGATCCTGCGTGGGACGATGAAGAAGATCGCCGACGGCCAGGAGTACAAGATGCCGGCGACCATCGACGACCCGGCGATCCTCGATGAGATCACCGAGTCGCTGACCGGACTCGGCTACCCGAAGGCGTAACCGGATACGCCATTCGCGCGTAATCTTGAACACCGTCCACCCCCGGGCTCCCCGGGGGCGGTGACTGAAAGGGGTGACAGGTGAGTAAGCAACTCGACGAGCAGGCACTCCAGTACCACCTGGAGCCGTTCCCCGGCAAGATGGCCATCGTCGCCACCAAGCCGCTGGCCACCCAGCGTGACCTGGCGCTTGCCTACTCGCCGGGGGTCGCCGCGCCCTGCCTGGCGATCGCCAACGACCCGCTTGATGCGTCTAAGTACACCAGCCGGGGCAACCTGGTCGCGGTCATCACCAACGGCACGGCCGTCCTCGGATTGGGCAACATCGGGCCGCTCGCCTCCAAGCCGGTGATGGAGGGCAAGGCGGTCCTGTTCAAGAAGTTCTCGGGTATCGACGTGTTCGACATCGAGGTCGACGAACTCGATCCGGACCGTTTTGTCGATATCGTTGCCAGTCTCGAGCCGACTTTCGGCGGTATCAACCTCGAAGACATCAAGGCGCCGGAGTGTTTCGTCATCGAGCGCAAGCTGCGCGAGCGGATGAACATCCCGGTCTTCCATGACGACCAGCACGGTACCGCCATCGTCGTCTGCGCCGCCGTTGTCAACGGCCTGCGGGTGGTCGGCAAGGAGATCAACCAGGTCAAGGTGGTTGCCAGCGGTGCCGGCGCCGCGGCGCTCGCCTGCCTCGACCTGCTTTGCAGCATGGGTTTGCCCCGCGAGAACGTCACCGTCTGCGATCGCACTGGCGTCATCTACGACGGCCGTGGCGAGGACATCGACGAGTTCAAGGCACGCTACTCCCGTGACACCGAAGAGCGGACCCTGTCCGACGCCATCGCCGGCGCCGATATCTTCCTCGGTCTGTCGGCTGCCGGCGCGCTGAAGCCGGAGATGGTCGAGAAGATGGCCGACAAGCCGATGATCCTGGCGCTGGCCAACCCGAACCCGGAGATTCTGCCGGAAGAGGCGCTGGCAGTGCGTCCCGACGCGGTACTCGCGACCGGTCGTTCCGACTACCCGAACCAGGTCAATAACGTCCTCTGCTTCCCGTTCCTGTTCCGCGGGGCGCTGGACGTCGGTGCCACCATCATCAACGAGGCGATGAAGCAGGCCTGCGTCAAGGCGATCGCCGACCTTGCGGTGGCCGAATCCTCCGACGTGGTACGCGAAGCCTACGGCGGTGAGGCGCTGAACTTCGGGCCGGAGTACCTGATACCCAAGCCGTTCGACCCGCGCCTGATCCTCGAGATCGCGCCGGCCGTCGCCAAGGCGGCGATGGAGAGCGGGGTCGCTACCCGACCCATCGAGGATCTCGATGTCTACCGCGAAAGGCTGAGCCGTTTCGTGTTCCGTTCCGGCAACCTGATGAAGCCCATATTCGAAAGCGCGCGTCAGCGACCCAAGCGGGTGGTCTACGCCGAGGGCGAGGACGAGCGGGTGTTGCAGGCGGTACAGCAGGTGGTCGACGACGGGACGGCCAGGCCGACCCTGGTCGGGCGCCCGGAGGTGATCGCCGACCGGATCAAGCGCCTCGGCCTGCGCCTGGAACACGAGACCGATTTCGACCTGATCAACCCCCAAAGCGACCCGCGCTATGGCGAGTTCTGGAAGGCCTACCATGCCCTGCGCGAGCGCGACGGTCTCTCCCCCGCAGAGGCGCGCACCCAGGTGCGGACGCAGAACACCGTCATCGCTGCATTGGCCGTCCATCTCGGCTACGCCGATGCCATGCTGTGCGGCGCGGTGGGTCGCTTCGGTCATCATTTCCGTCACGTTATGGGTGTGATCAAGCGCGCGCCCGGAGTGCGGCGCTGCTCGGCCATGAGTGCGCTGATCCTGCCGACCGGTACCTTCTTCGTCTGCGACACACACGTCATCCCGGACCCCACGGCGGAGGAGGTGGCCGAGATCGCGCTGCTTTGCGCCGAAGAAATGCGCCGCTTTGGCATCACACCCAAGGCGGCCCTGCTCTCTTACTCCAACTTTGGCAGCAGCCGCCACCCGTCGCCGCGCAAGATGCGCAAGGCGAAGGAGATCCTGGAGACGCTGGCGCCGGAGTTGCAATTCGACGGCGAAATCCACGCCGACTCGGCACTGTCGGAGTCGATTCGCAAGGTGTTGCTCCCGGTCGCTCGCTTCGAGGGCCAGGCCAACCTGCTGGTAATGCCCAACCTCGACGCGGCGCACATCTCCTTCAACATGCTCAAGGTGCTCGGCAACGGTATCCCGCTCGGCCCGATCCTGGTCGGCACCGAGTTGCCGGTGCACATCGTCACCGCTTCGGCCACTGTGCGCAGCCTGGTCAACATGACCGCGCTGGCGGTGGTCGACGCACAGAAGCGCGGGGCCGGGACAAAGGACTGGTTGGCCTCGGCGGGCTGAGGGCCGGGCCGTGTCGGGATCGGCACGGCGTGACACGGACGGGTCGCGAACAAACGAGCGGTGGCTGCGAGGCGGAATGATTGCGACGCTGCCGCATGACGTACGATTCAACGGTGGATAAAGCGATGGCAGATTTCCCGAACAAGACCCTGGACGATTGGCAGGCGCTGGCGATCAAGGAACGCAAGGGCAAGCCGGTTGATGAACTGAACTGGCAGACCCCCGAAGGCATCGAGGTCAAGCCGCTCTACACAGCCGCCGACCTCGAAGGGATCGGGCACGTGGACTCGCTGCCCGGGATGGCGCCGTTCATGCGCGGCCCCAAGGCGACCATGTATGCGGGGCGTCCGTGGACCGTACGCCAGTACGCCGGTTTCTCGACCGCCGAAGAGTCCAACGCCTTCTACCGGCGCAACCTGGCGGCTGGCCAGCAGGGCCTGTCGGTGGCCTTCGACCTGGCTACCCACCGCGGCTACGATTCCGACCACCCGCGCGTCACCGGCGACGTCGGTAAGGCGGGTGTGGCCATCGACTCGGTGGAGGACATGAAGATCCTGTTCGACGGCATCCCGCTCGACCAGGTGTCGGTGTCGATGACCATGAACGGTGCCGTGCTGCCGGTGATGGCGAGCTACATCGTCGCCGCCGAGGAGCAGGGGATAACACCCGACAAGCTCGCCGGCACCCTGCAGAATGACATTCTCAAGGAGTTCATGGTCCGTAACACTTACATCTATCCGCCGGAGCCGTCGATGCGCATTGTGGCCGACATCATCGGCTTCACCGCGGAGAACATGCCCAAGTACAACTCCATCTCCATCTCCGGCTACCACATGCAGGAAGCCGGAGCGACCAATGTGCAGGAGTTGGCCTACACCATCGCCGACGGCATCGAGTACGTGCGCACCGCCATCGCCAATGGGATGGACGTCGACCGGTTCGCACCGCGGCTGTCGTTCTTCTTCGCCATCGGCATGAACTTTTTCATGGAGGCCGCCAAGCTGCGTGCCGCGCGCATCCTCTGGTCGACCCTGATGCAGGATAAGTTCGCACCCAGGGACCCGCGCTCGCTGATGCTACGCACCCATTGCCAGACTTCGGGCGTCAGCCTTACCGCCAAGGATCCCTACAACAACATCATGCGCACCACCATCGAGGCGATGGCGGCCGTGCTCGGCGGCACCCAGTCGCTGCACACCAACGCGTTCGACGAGGCGCTCGCCCTGCCGACCGACAACTCCGCACGTATCGCCCGCAACACCCAGTTGGTGATCCAGGAGGAGACCGGTATCACCAATGTCGTCGATCCGCTTGCCGGTTCCTACTACGTCGAGAACCTGACCAACGAACTGGTCAGCGAGGCGCGCAAGCTGATCGACGAGGTCGAGGCCATGGGCGGTATGACCAAGGCGGTCGAGTCGGGCATGCCCAAGATGCGCATCGAGGAGGCCTCGGCGCAGCGCCAGGCACGCATCGACCGCGGCGAGGAGGTGATCGTCGGGGTCAACAAGTACCAGCTGGAAATAGAGCCGCCGATCGACATCCTCGACATCGACAACTCCGCCGTGCGCGAGTCCCAGGTGCGCCGCCTCGACCAGGTGCGAGGCACCCGGGACCAGGCCGTCTGCTCCGCCACCCTCGTGGCCCTGACCCGGGCCGCGGAGGAGGGGAGCGGCAACCTGTTGGCGCTGGCCGTCGATGCCGCACGCGCCCGGGCCACGGTCGGCGAAATCTCCGATGCCCTGGAGAAGGTCTACAGTCGCCACCGCGCCGTCACCCACTCCATCGCCGGTGTCTACGGCGCCGCCTACGAAGGTGACGAAGGCTTCGCCTCAATCCAGCAGGAAGTGGAGAAATTCGCCGAGGCCGAGGGTCGCCGGCCGCGCATGCTGGTCTGCAAACTAGGCCAGGACGGTCACGACCGTGGTGCCAAGGTGATCGCCACCGCGTTTGCCGACATCGGTTTCGATGTCGATATCGGACCGCTGTTCCAGACCCCGGAAGAGGCGGTGCGCGAAGCGATCGAGAACGACGTCCACGTCATCGGCATCTCCTCCCAGGCTGCAGGCCACAAGACGCTGGTGCCTCAGGTCATCGAGGGGCTGAAGCAGGAGGGTGCGGACGACATCATCGTCATCTGTGGCGGCGTCATTCCACCGCAGGACTACGATGCCATGCTCGAGTTCGGAGTCTCGGCTGTCTACGGGCCGGGCACCAACATCCTGCTGGCTGCGCACGAGGTGTTGGAGATTGTCCGGCAGAGCCGGCAGGCCGCGTGATGCGTGTGGCGCCACCGCTGGAAAGATTGTGTATGTAGGTCGGGCTTGAGCCCGACATGTCGGACTGAAGTCCGACCTACGGGAGAGGTAGTGTTTGCAGAGGCAGGTCGGGCCACCCGATGTCCGGGGAACCTGCGATTGAACAAGGGGGCATCGAATGCAAGAGATCGTCGAAAAACTCGAAAAGTACCGTGAAGCTGCCGCCCTTGGCGGCGGCCAGAAACGGATCGACGCGCAACACAAGCGTGGCAAGCTGACCGCCCGCGAGCGTATCGAACTGCTCCTCGACGAGGGCAGCTTCGAGGAGTGGGACACCTTCGTCGAGCACCGCTGCACCGATTTCGGCATGGAGGACAAGAAGATCCCTGGTGACGGGGTAGTGACCGGCTACGGCACTATCAACGGCCGCGTGGTGTTCGTATTCAGCCAGGATTTCACCGTCTTCGGTGGCTCGCTCTCCGAGGCGCATGCTGAAAAGATCTGCAAAGTGATGGACCACGCCATGAAGGTCGGCGCGCCGGTCATTGGTCTCAACGACTCGGGCGGGGCCCGCATCCAGGAGGGTGTCGCCTCACTCGGCGGTTACGCCGAGGTGTTCCAGCGCAACGTCATGGCCTCCGGGGTGATTCCGCAGATCTCGCTGATCATGGGGCCGTGCGCAGGCGGCGCGGTCTATTCGCCGGCCATGACCGACTTCATTTTCATGGTCAAGGACAGCTCCTACATGTTCGTCACCGGTCCCGACGTGGTGAAGACCGTGACCCACGAGGAGGTGACCGCGGAAGAATTGGGCGGGGCGATGACCCACTCCACCGTCTCCGGCGTCTGCGACCGGGCCTACGAAAACGACGTCGAGGCGCTGCTGATGCTGCGCCGGTTCATCAACTACCTGCCGGCCAACAACCGCGAAAAGCCCCCGTTCCGGCCGACCCCGGACCGTGCCGACCGGATGGAGAAGTCGCTCGACACCCTGATCCCGGACAACCCCAACATGCCCTACGACATGAAGGAGTTGATCCACAAGGTCTCCGATGACAACGAGTTCTGGGAACTTCAGCCCGAGCACGCGGGCAACATCATCATCGGCTTCACCCGCATGGACGGCTACCCGGTGGGCGTCGTCGCCAACCAGCCGATGGTCCTGGCCGGCTGCCTGGACATCAAGTCGTCGATCAAGGCGGGTCGTTTCGTCCGCTTCTGCGACGCCTTCAATATCCCGATCCTCACCTTCGTCGACGTGCCGGGCTTCATGCCGGGGACGGCGCAGGAGTACGGCGGCATCATCAAGCACGGCGCCAAGCTGCTGTTCGCCTACGCCGAGGCCACGGTACCCAAGATCACCGTCATTACCCGCAAGGCCTACGGTGGTGCCTACGACGTCATGAGTTCCAAGCACCTGCGCGGTGACGTCAACCTGGCCTGGCCGAGCGCCGAGATCGCGGTCATGGGACCGAAGGGCGCGGTGGAGATCATCTTCCGCGAGGATATCGGCGACGACGAAAAGATCGCCGAGCGTACCGAGGAGTACCGGCGCAAGTTCGCTAATCCGTTCATCGCCGGGAGTCGTGGCTACATCGACGACGTCATCGCGCCGCGTGCCACGCGCAAGCGCATCTGCCGCTCGCTATCGATGCTGCGCGACAAGCAGCTCGAAAACCCATGGCGCAAGCACGACAACATTCCGTTGTGATGGAGCCCAGGATAAGTCCATCCTGGACTTCCCCGGGCACGGCAGCCCAAAACGAAGTTTCGGCCTGCCTTCATTTTCACCGGCTGACGCCGTCGAAAATGACGGTACATCCGTGTACCGCAGAGGATAAGAAAAGTGTTCGATAAAATTCTCATTGCCAACCGTGGCGAAATCGCCTGCCGCGTCATCAAGTCCGCGCGCAAGATGGGCATCAAGACCGTTGCCGTCTACTCCGATGCCGATCGCGACGCGCTGCACGTACAACTGGCCGACGAGGCCGTCAACATCGGCCCACCGCCCTCGGCACAGAGCTACCTGCTCAAGGACAAGATCCTCCAGGCCTGCCTCGACACCGGCGCCCAGGCGGTCCATCCGGGCTATGGATTTCTCTCCGAGAATTCTGAATTCTGCGAAGCACTGGCGGAAAAAGGTATCGCCTTCATCGGACCCAAGACCCGGGCCATCGAGGCCATGGGTGACAAGATCACCTCCAAGAAGTTGGCCGACGAGGCCGGGGTGAGCACCATCCCCGGTTACACCGACGTGCTGCGCGATAGAGAGCACGCCGTGGAGGTCGCCAACGGTATCGGTTACCCGGTGATGCTCAAGGCGACCGCCGGTGGCGGCGGTAAGGGCATGCGCGTCGCGCGCAATGACGCCGAGTGCCTGGACGGTTTCGAGCGCGCTGCCAACGAGGCACGTTCCAGCTTCGGTGACGATCGCATGTTTGCCGAGAAGTTCATCGAGGAACCGCGTCACATCGAGGTCCAGGTCATGGCCGATAGCCACGGCAACACGGTCTACCTGAACGAGCGCGAATGCTCACTGCAGCGCCGTCACCAGAAGGTGATCGAAGAGGCGCCGTCACCGTTCCTCGATGAGGCCACGCGCAAGAAGATGGGAGAGCAGGCGGTGGCCCTGGCCAAGGCGGTCGACTATGAGTCTGCCGGCACGGTCGAGTTCATCGTCGACACCGAGCGCAACTTCTACTTCCTGGAGATGAACACCCGCCTGCAGGTGGAGCACCCGGTCACCGAGTTGATTACCGGCGTCGACCTGGTGGAGATGATGATCCGTGTCGCTTACGGTGAGGAGTTGCCGCTCTCCCAGGACGATGTCGTCATCAACGGCTGGGCCATCGAGTCCCGGGTCTATGCCGAGGATCCGTTCCGCAATTTCCTGCCGTCGATCGGTCGCCTGGTGCGCTACCAACCGCCGGCCGAGGATGACCACGTTCGTGTGGACACCGGCGTCTTCGAGGGCGGTGAGGTGTCGATGTACTACGATCCGATGATCGCCAAGCTGATCACCTACGGCGCCAACCGCGAGGAGGCGAGCGCCCAGATGCGCTCGGCGCTGGATCGCTTCATCATCCGCGGCGTCTCCAACAATCTCAGCTTTCTCTCCGCGCTGATGGTGCACCCGCGCTTCGTCGAGGGGAACATGAGCACCAACATGATCGGTGAAGAGTATCCCGACGGCTTTAACCCCGAGGACCTGCCTCACGAAGAACCGGCGATTATCATCGCCGTCGCTGCCGCCATGCACCGGGGTTACCGTGACCGTGCGGCCCAGATCGACGGCCAGTTACGCGGCCACGAGCGTCACGTGACCAACCGCTGGGTGGTGGTGATGAACGGCGACCACCACCCGGTCGCCGTCGTGGCGACCGAGGGCGGGCACGACGTTGAGTACGCGGGCAACACCTACTCGGTGCGCAGTGACTGGGAGTTCGGGCATCTGCTGTTCAGCGGCACCATCAACGGCAAGCAGGTATTCGTCCAGGTCGAGCGCGAAATGCAGGCCTACCGCCTGTTCCACGCCGGCACCCAGACCGACGTCTCAATCGTCACCGAGCGTGCTGCCGAGCTGCTGCACCACATGCCGGAGAAGGTGCCGCCCGATATGTCCAGGTTCTTGCTTTCACCCATGCCGGGTCTGCTGGTCTCAGTGGCGGTCAAGCCCGGTGACGAGGTCAAGGCCGGTGAGGAACTGGTCGTGCTCGAGGCGATGAAGATGGAGAACACCCTGCGCGCCGAACGCGACGGCGTGGTCGCCAAGGTCAACTACGAACCCGGCGCCAGCCTGGCGGTGGACGACAAGATCATGGAGTTCGAATAACGTTGCCAGTCTCGTCGGCGCAACAGCCCGTGCTCGATACAGAGACCGAGGCGCTCGCCCAGAGCGTCCTCGACGGCAATCGACGTGCGCTCGCGCGCGCCATAACCCTGGTCGAGTCGACGCGCCCTGACCACCGCGTCACCGCCAGTGCGCTGCTGCAGCGTCTGGCACCGCACGCGGGCAACGCCATCCGGCTGGGGATCTCGGGTGTGCCCGGGGTCGGCAAGTCGACCTTCGTCGAGGCGCTCGGTATCCACGTAATCGATGCCGGGCATCGGGTGGCCGTGCTCACCGTGGATCCTTCATCGGCGATCAGCGGCGGCTCCATCCTCGGCGACAAGACCCGCATGGAGGAACTGTCACGTCGGCGCGAGGCCTACATCCGGCCGACACCTTCCGGTAACACCCTCGGTGGCATCGCCAGGCGCAGCCGCGAGGCGATGCTGCTGTGCGAGGCCGCCGGGTTCGACGTCATCATCGTCGAGACGGTCGGAGTCGGACAGTCCGAGACCAGGGTGGCCGAGATGACCGACATGTTCGTGCTGCTGCTCCTGCCGGGCGGCGGTGACGAACTGCAGGGCATCAAGCGCGGCATCATGGAGTTGGCCGACCTGGTCCTGGTCAACAAGGCTGATGGCGACCTGCAGGCGGCCGCCGGTCGCTCTGCGGCTGAGTACCGCGGTGCCCTGCAGTTGCTCCACCCGCGCTCGGCGAACTGGACGGTGGCGTTGCGCACCTGCTCGGCGCGCGACGGTGACGGCATCGACGAGGCGTGGCAGAACGTGCTCGATTACCGCGCCACCCTGCAGGCCAGTGGTGAGTTCGACGCGCGCCGCGCGGCGCAGGCCCGGGCCTGGATGTGGTCCGAGGTCAACGACAGCCTGGTCACGGCACTGCAGAGCGATCCGGAGGTGCGCAAGCTGATTCCGGAACTCGAGGCGGCCGCCAGCGCCGGGCGCCTGCCGCCGACCCTCGCCGCACGGCAGCTGCTGGACCTCTTTCTCAAGCACCACGAACGGTGGGACTGAATTCATATTCCCGATGGCGTGATCGATGCTTGTGTAGGTCGGACTTCAGTCCGACATGTCGGGCTCAAGCCCGACCTACATGAGCCTATGCCCACGTCGTATTTCAATTGGAGAGACTGATGAGCGACAGACCTTTCAAAGTCCTTGGCATCCAGCAGATCGCTGTCGGTGGGCTCGACAAGCTGCGGCTGCGCACGCTCTGGATCGACACCCTCGGTCTCACCCTGAGCGGTGACTACCAGAGCGAGAAAGAGAACGTCGACGAGGACATCGCCATCGCCGGTTCCGGCCCGCTCAAGGTCGAGGTCGACCTGATGCAGCCGCTCGATCCGGACAGGAAGCCCAAGGTGCAGGACCCGGCACTCAACCACGTAGGGCTCTGGATCGATGACCTGCCGGCGGCGGTGTCGTGGCTCGAGTCCCAGGGGGTTCGCTTCACCCCCGGCGGCATCCGCAAGGGCGCGTCCGGTTTCGATATTACGTTCATCCACCCTAAGGGCAACGAGGATTCGCCGATCGGTGGGGAAGGGGTGCTTATCGAACTGGTTCAGGCACCACCGGAGGTGGTCGACGCCTTTGCGCGGCTGGCCTCGTAACCGCAGGACGGTTCCGGGAATTTGTGTAGGTCGGACTTCAGTCCGACATGTCGGGCTCAAGCCCGACCCACAATGGAGCGATAACCGGTTCACGGCCTGTCGGAATGAAGTCCGACCTACAGCAGTGTCCTGGCCGACGTGGGTGGTGTCGGAATATAGGCGCGACGCCTTTATGCCCCACGGGTACCCGCCGCGATGCAACCTTGGCCAGGGTGGATCGGCCCGGGGGCGGGCCTCCTACACGCGCCACACCTTGTAAGAGCGGCGCCTCACCGAGATACGGCTCCGCTATTCCAAATGCCCATCGGCCCGGGAGGCGGGCCTCCTACGGACTCCCTCCCAATGTAGGAGCGGCGCCTCGCCGCGATCCGGCCCCGCTATTCCAAATGCCCATCGGCCCGGGAGGCGGGCCTTCTACGGACTCCCTCCCAATGTAGGAGCGGCCCCTGGCCGCGATCCGTCTACGGATCAGCTTGCCTCGCCCTGACCGGCTGGCTATCCTGCCGCCCTCGCCAACCACCCGGATCAGAACGCCATGTCCAGCGCTGAGCAGAACATCCTCTTCCTCTTTCCCGGCCAGGGCTCGCAGTACAAGGGGATGGGCAGCGACCTCCACGGCGAGTACGCCACGGCGAAGAAGGTCTACGATCGGGCCAGCGGCATCCTCGGGTACGACATCGCCGAACTCTCCTTCAATGACCCGGAGGAGAAGCTCAACCTGACCCGCTACACTCAGCCGGCGCTGCTGACCCACTCGGTAGCCTGCCTGGAGGTATTTCGCGACCTGACCGATGACGCCATCAAGCCGAACATGGCCGCCGGCCACAGCCTCGGCGAGTACTCGGCGCTGGTCGCGGCCGGTGCCGTCAGCTTCGAAGATGCGCTGAAACTGGTGCAGCAACGCGGCGAGCTGATGGGCACCCACGGTGAGGGCGAGATGACCGCCTTCCCGATGGACCTCGACACCGTCCGGCCGCTGGCCGAGCGCCACCACTGCGCTATCGCCGGCTGCAACCTGCCCGACCAGACAGTGGTCGGCGGCAGGAGCGAGGATCTCGAGGCACTGGAACAGGAGGTCGTCGAGAACTTCCCGCGCAAGCGCCCGGTTCGTCTCAAGACCGAGGGTGCGTTTCATACCTATTACATGGTCGAGGCCGCGCGCCGCTACCGCGAGGTGCTCGATACGGCCGGTTTCGATCTCTCCGACGTGCGCGTGCTCTCCAACTTCACCGGCGGCTACCACGATCCCGATCCGATCGCGATCCGCTCGCGGCTCTTCTTCCAGCTGTTCCACCCGGTGATGTGGTACGCCAACCTGCAAACGGCGTTCGGCGATGGCGCCAGCCTGCTGGTCGAGTTCGGTGGTGGCATCGGCAAGGGCGAGACGCCTGACGAGAAGAGGCCGAACCTCGAGGGGATGGTCAAGAAGACCCTGCGTGGCACCGACCTCGAAGTGACCTACCGCTCGGCGATCAATTGCGGTTCGCTAGGCGAGGCGGTAGAGGCCGTACGCGGCGAAGGCTAGGCTGGGCGGGTGACGCCGTCCGCTTCACGGATGGGCCTTGATCCAGTCGGCAATGATCCGCACCACGTCGGCCTCCTGGCCGATGAACCCGTGATGGTGCCAGGGCTTGCACGGATCCCCGGAGGGAGCGCCGCCGCCATCGATCGCCACCAGCTCGACCTCGGGTGAACCCGTGAGGGCGGTCGACAGGCGTTCCGCCCCGCGGTAAGGCGTCCACTCGCAGGCGTCGTTTCGGTGATGGACCACCAGCGCAGGCACCTTGATACGGCCAAGTGAGGCGTCGAAGACGGCGTTGCCCTTGCCTGAGCGTTCGACGCTGGAGCTGAAGACGATGCCGTCCGGGCCGACGGGCGGCGGCAGTCGCGCTGCGACGTTGGCAACCGATGCCGAGCCGTTGCTGGTGCCGACCGCCCATACCGGAACATCCGCGAGTTTGCGCAGCTCGGCAATGACCCCCTTGATGTCGACCGCATGGGCCTCGCTGTGGCGGAAGCCGTCGAGCCATTCATGGTCCGACGGCATGCCGAAGATCGCGACCATGAGGTTCTGGTCGAAGAAAAGCTCCTGGCTGCGGACCAGGAAATTGCCGGAGCTGGCGCCATGTCGGTTTACGTTCGACTGGCCACTGCCGCCCATGAACAGCAGCACCGCGGCGGTGGGGTGGTCGGGTTTCAGGACGAAGGCGTCCTGGGTCACCCCTTCACGTCGGTTGACGGCGATGTAGATCTCCTGGCGACCAGGAATGAACTGGTTCCTCTCGACCCGGGACTGGCCGTCTACCTCGCGCACTCCGACGCACGCGGTGAGCAGACTGACGAGCAGGACCACGCCGGTACCAAACAGTGCACTTGATCTGCGAAGCGAGGTGCCGATGGTTAGTGGTGCGATGATTATCGCCCCGGTCCCTGATTAAGATTCCTACGGTTCGACTGAGCCCTAGCCGGTGCCCGGGAACAACCGGTTGATGATCTCCTGCCCCTTTGGCCCTCGCAGCCATTCGATGTAGGACTTGACGGCCCCGGCCGGTTCTCCCGGCGTGACCAGGTAGAGCGGTCGGGTGATCGGGTAGGCGTCAGAAGCTGATGACGGGGCCTGGCCGTCGATGGTCACGGCCTTGACCGACTTCAGGCCCCTGAGGAAAGCGGCGCTGATCTGGCCGATCGCCCCGACCTCGTTGCCGACCTGCGACACCATCTTGGCATCGAACGGGATGACGTCGACGCCGTCGTAATCCTCGTCACCGAGCACCGCCTTGCGGAAGACGCCGTAGGTGGCCGAGTTCGGTTTGACGATGTACGCCTTGATCGGTTGATCCGGTCCGCCAACCGCGTTCCAGTTGCTGATCTGGCCGGTGAATATATCCCTGATCTGCCCCAGGGTCAGGTTGTCGACCGGGTTGTCGGCGCTGACGATCACGGCCAGGGAATCCCGACCGATGAGCGTCTTGACCGCACCCAGGGCCGTGACCTGCGGTTTGACCTCGCGGGCGACACCGCCAATGTCGCAGCTCTTGTTCAGCACGCACTGTTCGCCGCCGGCACTCTCGGTCAGTGTGCTGACGTTGAACTTGGAATCGCGGTAGACGAACTGTGAGTGCGAGATGATCTTGCCGACGGTCGAAGAGCCCTCGTACCGAATCCGGTCAGCGGCAGTGGCAGCAGACAGCCACAGGCCGGCGGCGAGAATAATCAAGGCGTGTCGCATGGTGTCGAGCTCCGTCAGGGCGCGGGTGAATCCAGCTGCGTGATACATATCCTTCGTCAAACACCCGCATTTCCATTGTATTCGCTTACGACTCCGGAAGACGACCGGGATCACCAGAGGCCGCAGACGAGAGATGGGTCGTAGCCACCTGGAATCGGCCTTCCGGACCGGTGTCGGTGTATGGATGTCCGTGAGCGCCCGATCTTCGATGATTCCTGATCCAGGAAGTTGAAAACCTATGTTCCCGGAGACAGGCGGGTCGTAATTTTGTTCACTGTGGAAATGCATGTGCGCCCGGGGTCGTGATGGACGCACTGCCGGTCGGAGCATGGTCTAGATAGGGCGGTGGTAGAGGCTCCTCAGGAACCGGAAACAGGAGGCCAGAGAAGAAACACGGCCGCCATCACCACCTCCACGGCCAGGTAGAGTCGCGTGGCGGGCCCGGGCAGGCCATCGACAATCAGGGAATGGATGCGCGCCACTACCAGGAAGGTGAGCACCACACCGATGGCGATCACCAGTAATCGGAAACGAACCAGATCGATGCAGGCAAACAACGCCAGGGCGCCCAGGGCGGCCATCATGGCGTTGAGGCCGCGCAGGTGGCTACGAGCGTCGGTCTCCGCGGCCACCAGCCAGACGAGACCTGTGGAAGGTTTGAACATCCCCGCCAGCCCGGGCAGCAACAGGCTGATGCCAAAAGTGCCAAGCAACAGGTAGAGCGTCAGTTCGTGCTCCCAACTCATCGCGGCCATACCTCGCCCCAGAGCCCCGCCGACCTGGCATTCTCACCATAACCCAGCCGCCCGCGACAGGTGAGGCGATTGCGTGTCTGTGATTAGGCCTGGTCGGCACGGTGGTATTTCGGAGCCTTGTAAATCGCCTGTGCCTACTTCTAATTAAGTCAGTAAATTCAGCCTTTTGGGTTACGAAAGTGAGCTGGTACAGGGTCGTTTATTCAGGCTGGATCAGGTGACTCGTGGCGCCGAATGGAGCCTGCTGCATGTCGCGGCCAGGGATCCTTTTTCCGGAGTCGCTGCCGGGATGCCCGGTTTGTTACCTCGAGGCATGGATTTGCCAAGATGCGTGAATTGTCTATGCTTTTTTGCATGAGCCGGCCGAAACGTCCCGGTTGGGCTGGAGAAGGAGTGAGCAAAGGACGTCAATTGGAGAACTGAGCGCCTAGCAACCACCTGGTCACCACGGTAGAGATAAGGAGTTCCTGCCATGTCAGACACTGTCACCATCACCGATAATCGAACCGGCAAGCAGTACGAATTGCCGATCTCCTACGGTACCTACCCGCACTACGGCGCGTCGATCGAGGCGCTCGCACTTCGCAAGATCAAGGTCGACGACGATGATTTCGGCCTGCTGAGCTACGATCCCGGCTTTACCAACACCGCCGCGTGTTCCAGCACGATCACCTTCCTCGACGGTGAACGCGGCATCCTGCGTTACCGGGGCTACCCGATCGAGGAACTCGCAGCCAATTGCAGTTACCTCGATGTCGCCTACCTCCTGTCGAAGGGCGAACTGCCCGAACCTGCCGCGAGCGAGGCGTGGGCAGACCAGATCTGCCACCACCGGATGCTCCATGAGCAGATAAAGAAGTTCATGGACGGGTTCCACCACACCGCCCATCCGATGGGCATCCTGGTCGGGACGGTCGCCGCACTGTCGACCTTCTATCCCGAGGTCAAGGAGGTGCGTGACGCCGAGACCCGTGCCCTGCAGATATTCCGCCTGATTGCCAAGATGCCCACGCTCGCGGCCTTTGCCTACCGGCACAGCCAGGGCCTGCCCTACGCCTACCCGGACGACGACCTCAGCTACGTGGGCAACTTCCTGAACATGATGTTCAAGATGACCGAGCAGAAGTATCGGCCGGACCCGGTACTCGAACGGGTGCTCGACGTGATTTTCACCCTGCACGCCGACCACGAGCAGAACTGCAGTACCAGCTCGGTGCGCAGTGTCGGCAGCTCGCTGGCCGACCCGTTCGTGGCGGTCGCGGCGGGCAGCGCGGCGCTTTACGGGCCGCTGCACGGCGGCGCCAACGAGCAGGTCCTGCGCATGCTCAGGGAGATCGGCAGCAAGAAGAAAATCCCGGAATACATCGAACGGGTCAAGGAGGGCGAGGTGCGGTTGATGGGCTTCGGCCACCGTGTCTACAAGAACTACGACCCGCGAGCCCGGATCCTGAAAGAGCTCGCTCCGGAGGTCTTTTCCGTCACCGGCAGCAACCCGCTGCTCGACATCGCCCTGGAACTGGAGCGGATCGCCCTCGAGGACGAATATTTCATCGAGCGTCACCTGTACCCGAACGTCGATTTCTACTCCGGGATCATCTACCAGGCGATGGGCTTCCCGGTGGCCATGTTCCCGGTCCTGTTTGCCATCCCGCGCACCTCGGGGTGGCTGTCGCAGTGGCAGGAGATGCTCGAAGACGAGGAGTTCCGCATCTCCAGGCCGCGGCAGGTCTACACCGGGGAGGATCAGCGCAAGAAGAACGCTCTGGCCGCGGCGTGACAGTGGACGAGACCTCCCCCGGCGGACTGCGCGGCGGCCCGCAGCAACGCCTGTCCGCGGATCAGGGCCTCGGTGAAATCCAGGGTGTGGAAGCGGATTGTGCCGCGCGGGATGACGAGACCCGGGGGCATTCAGTCGGAATGATCCGTCAGGGATGCAGTACGACCCGAGCGGCACTGGACCGGGGTGCTGTCCCATTGCCCGTGATGGCCAACGCACAGCGGGAACCGCTGCCGCGACTCAGGCCCAGGTTGTATCAACGCTTCCAGGACGGGGTGCCGGACTACCTGGCCCGCCATTACTGGTGGGCCTACCTGTGGCGCACCGGGGTCTGGTTTTTCGACCACCAGCCGGTCATCAATACCATCCTGTTCGGACAGTACCGGAAACTCCTGGAGGCCACGATCGAGCGGCTCGATGCCGCACCCTGCGGACAGACGCTTCAGCTGAGTTGTGTCTACGGGAGGTTCACGCCGAAGCTGGCGCGCAAGTTCGCTGAACGCCCTCTGCACCTCACCGATGTCGCACGGGTGCAACTCGATCAGACGTTGAAAAAGATCCCGGCTGACCGGCGCCTGATCACGACCCAGATGAATGCCGAGTCGCTCGGCTACGCCAATCGCGTATTCGATACCGTCGTCGTGTTCTTCCTGTTGCATGAACTGCCTTCCGGGGCACGGCACCGGGTGCTCTCCGAGGCACTGCGTGTCCTAGCGCCGGGAGGCAGACTGCTGATGATCGAATATGCACCGCTGCCTCGAGACCACCTGCTCTACCGGTTTGCGCCCTTCCGTGCCCTGCTCACCCGGCTGGAGCCATTTCTCGATTCACACTGGCATGAAGACTATCCGGAACGCATGGCCGAACTTGCCAGTCAGCTGGGCAGAACGGCACATGAGGTTTGGAAAAAGGACCTGTTCGGTGCGTTTTACCGAGTGAGCGAATACCGGATCGACTGAGCTGGATTCGTCAATTTCCCGAATTTGGGATCTTCAACCCATGTGTTGCACGGGCTTGACCCGTTGCGCCGGTGACGCAGGGCAGGGGATGGCTGGACTGTCGTGAGTCGTGGATCAGTGCGAGGGCTTGCGTGAATGTGACGTGCTGTTCGGCGCGGGCTCGTTATCCAGCAGAGATTTCGCTACCGCGCTGACCTGCTCCCACAATTCCGTACCTTCACGGTCCCCGGCGTAGCGCAACTCGACGGCGCGCAGCGTGGCCTGCCGGGGAGCGCTCAGTTTGAAGCGGTCCACCATGCGCCGTGCGGTGTTCCTGATCAGTTGCTCTCGAGTCTCACCGTTCATAACGATGCGCCCTCCGTGGCCGTATCTCCACTATGGTTATCTTCACCTTTCCGATAGGTTTGGCTATGATTTAGATCACATCGGGGCAGCGGTTCGTGTGCGAACCTGCTGTTGATTGATCAACAGGGACGATTATGGTGAAGGATCACACCAGTACGCCGGTCGAGAGTAAACCTTGTGTTGACGCCCAGTTTCGCGCCGGGCCGGAGTGGTGCGCCCTCGCCGAGGTCGATCTCCGCGTACTGGAACAGGCCGTTGTCTGCCAGGCGCATGTCCCTGGTGAGGTGCTGTTCTACGAAGGGGCGGTGTGCAAGGGCGTCTATTTCGTCAAGTCCGGTCTCATCGGGGTTCGCAAAGCGGACCCGGATGGCAACTCCACTCTGCTCAAGCTGGCCTACCCCGAGGACACGCTCGGCTACCGTCCGTTCCTGGCCGGCGAGTCCCATCGGGGCACCGCGGAGGTATTGAAACCAAGCACCGTCTGTTTCATCGGTGCCGAGACCATGCGCACCATTATCCTGCGCAATCCGGCGGTGGGGTTGAAGTTCCTGCAGCGGGCCGCCAAGGCGCTGGGTGATGCCGAGGAGCGGTTCCACCAGAGCGTCACGCTTTCAGTGCGCGCCCGTTTTGCCCACCTGCTGCTGGTGTTCAATGAGCATTGCGGTATCGAGATGGGTGACGGCTCCATCGCCCTGGAACTCCCGGTGTCACGCAGCGACCTGGCCGCCATGCTTGGCGTCCGGCGGGAATCCATTTCGCGCGTCATCCACGAACTCCAGGAGAGCGGGATCGCCCGTTTCACGGGTCCCAGTGTTCATGTCCTGAAGGTCAACAAACTGATTGGCGAATTCCGTCCCGAGGCGCGTCCCTGACCCGCCAGGTCGCCTGCTGTCCGGCGTCTCCTGCTCCCCGAAGCACCCCTCCTGTTCTCCGCGCCCGCCCGGTCCCCGGCTCTGCTCGTGTGATCTAAATCACACACGGTGATCAGGGTCACTGCACCCGCTGCTGAAATCACTCAAGTTAGCCGCGGGAATCGATTTCCAGTGACGGATTACCGGAGGAGGACCAGCATGAGCGATCACATTTCCAACGTGTCCCGCAGGGACTTCCTCAAGAAGACGGCGGGTGGCGCGGCAGCCACGGCCGGCACGCTGGCCTTGCCTGGCATCGTGCGGGCGGCTGAGCGCCCGACCCGCTATGCCATGGTCGTTGACACCCGTCGTTGTATGGGCTGTCACGCCTGCAGCGTCACCTGCAAGACCAGCTACGAGGTGCCTCTCGGCGAGACCCGTTCCTGGGTCGAGTATGTCGAGAAGGGTGACTACCCGAACGTTCGTCGCAGTTTCCTGCCACGGTTGTGCAACCAGTGCGATGAGCCGGGGTGTGTATCGGTCTGCCCCACCGGGGCGACCTATCAGCGCACCGACGGCATCGTCGCCGTCGATGATGCGGTCTGCATCGGCTGCAAGTACTGCATGCAGGCCTGCCCGTACGGCATGCGTTTCATCAATCCGACCTCAGGGTCGGCTGAAAAGTGCGATTTCTGCCTGACCCGGGTGGCCAATGGGTTGGTGCCTTCGTGCGTCAACACCTGCCAGGGACGGGCGCGCATCTTCGGCGATCTCAACGATACGAACAGCGAGGTCTCCAGGGTCCTGGCCACGAACGCGGTCACGGTGCTGCGCCCCGAGATGGGAACCAAGCCCATGGTCTTCTACATCAACGCCGACCATGCCGATGAGCGTGATGCCGGACGTACCCACACGTACGTCCAGGTGATTACCCACCGGCGGCAACAGACGAGGGTCTAGTCATGTACGAACTGCATTGGGGACTCCCCGTAATTCTCTACCTGTTCCTGGGCGGCCTGGGGGCTGGCGCCGGGGCCGTGAGTGCGTCGGTACTGTTGCGCAACGGGACCGCGAGCGATGGCCCGAGCGCCGAAATTGCCCGCTGGGGTGCGCTGATCGCGCCGCTTCCGGTCATGATTGGCACCGGCATGATCGTCTTCGAACTGGGTTCGTTCCAGGCCGGAGACTGGTTCAAGTGGATCAACCTGTTCACGACCATCAACATGTCGCCGATGTCGATCGGCTCCTGGGTGCTCAGCCTGTTCATCCTGGTCAGTCTCGCCTACGCCTACACCTACCTGGAACGGGACATGCCAGCCGATGATCCGCGCCACGGCCTGCGTCGGGCCCTGGCCTGGTTGATGGCTCCGCTGGGCATCGCCGTCGCGCTCTACACCGGGATCATGCTCGGTGCCACGCCGGCACGACCGTTCTGGAATACGCCGGCGCTGGCGATCCTGTTCACGATCTCGGCACTCTCCACCGGCGTCGCCTCGATCCTGCTGATACGTGCCCTGATTGGGGGCGGATCGGAGGAGGCCAAGGAGAAACCGTCAACCGATGCCTACTGGCTGACCAGGTCCGATACGGCGCTGATCGGGCTCGAGATGGTCATCGTGGTGTTGCTGCTGCTGTCGGCCAACATGACCTTCAGCCACGTCGAATCGGCTTTCGCCATCATCCTCGGCGGTGACCTCACGGCGCTGTTCTGGATCGGTTTCGTCGCCGTCGGCCTGGTGGTGCCGATGCTGATCGAGTTGCGCTACGTCATTCCCACCCTGCTCTACCACAAGGCCTACACCATGCCGCGCGCCACGGAGATCCTGGTCTGCGCTCTGGTCCTGATCGGTGGGTTCCTGCTCCGCTACATCGTTGTAATCGCCGGCCAGATGACTGGCCCCGGCGTGCTTTGAAGGAGGCAACCATGTTTAATCGTCGCAATTTTCTCAAGTTGGGCGCCGCATCGGTCGCTTCCGGAGTGGCTGGCGGCGCGGCACTGAGCCGGGCCGGGGAACTGCCGTTGCGCGGGGGGGTCGACTTCTCGCCGCGCACCGGTGCGGAACGCAAGGCGGTGCCGAGTGTCTGCTGGCAGTGCGTGACGCGTTGCCCGAATGTCGTGTTTACCGAGGATGGCCGGGTCACCAAGATCGAGGGCCAGCCGGCCTCGATCCGCACCGAAGGCGTGATGTGCGCCAAGGGGCAGGGCGGGGTCAACCAGGTCAATGACCCGGACCGCATCCTCTACCCGATGCGCCGCGTCGGACCGCGTGGCGGCGGCCAATGGAAACGTATCAGCTGGGATGAGGCCATCGAAGAGCTCTCCGGGCGGCTCGGCAAGCTGCGCACGGACGGCACCCCAGAGAAGTTCATGTTCCACTACGGGCGCATGAAGGCCAGTTCCAGCAAGCTGATCAAGAGTGCCTTCCTGGCAACCTACGGCACCTCGACCATCGGCAACCACACGTCGATCTGCGAAGGCGGCAAGTGGACGGCCCAGGAACTGACCTGGGGCGGTCACTACGACAACTGGGACTTCGACAACACCCGCTACATCCTGAACTTTGGTTCGAATGTACTCGAGGCGCACACCAATCACGTGCCGAGCGCGCATCGCCTGATGCGGGCACTGGCCGACCGCAACGTGAAGATGGTCACTTTCGACGTGCGCATGTCCAACACGGCGGCCAAGTCGAACGAGTGGGTGCCGGTCAAGCCGGGCACCGATCTCGCCGTGGTACTGGCGATGTGCAATGTGGTGATGAGCGAGGATCTCTACGTCGGCAAGGGCGAGGAGTTCCTCGAGTTCTGCAAGGTGACCCGGAAGCACGACGCCTCGCTGGCCGAAAAGATCGCGGCGCTGAAGGCCAATTTCGCCGACTACACGCCGGAGTGGGCTGAGAAGATCAGCGGCGTTCCGGCGGCGGATATCAGCCGTATCGCCCGTGAATTCGCCACCACCCACCCGGCGGTGATGGTCAGTTACCGCGGGCCCGTCGCCCACTACAACGGCAACGAGGCGGAACGGGCGTTCCAGACCCTGGCGGCGATCACCGGCAACATCGACAACCCAGGCGGACGCTGCAAGGCTGTCGGAGCCAAGTGGAAATACCCCAAGGGCCCGAAGGACAAACCCAAGTCACGCAAGCTCAAAATCGTCGACGGCCCGAAAGGCGCCGCGGCCTTCCCCACCCATCACATGAGCCACAACATACTCAAGATGATCAAGGACGGCAGCGCCGGACGACCCGAGATCTACATGTGGTATTGCTACACCCCGGTCTACGCCAACGGTGAGTTGCAGGAGAACATCGACATCCTCAAGGACGAGAGCCTGATCCCGTTCACGGTCTGCAGCAACCCGTTCTACGACGAATCGGCGGCACTGGCCGACCTGATCCTGCCCGACGCCACCTACCTCGAGCGCTGGGACTGGGAAGACATGGTCTCGCCACGCCAGGTGGCGGAGTACGCCATCCGCCAGCCGGCGGTCAAGCCGATGGGTGAGGCGCGGGACCTGGCCGACGTGCTGTGCGAGGTCGCGGAGAAGATGGGCATGCCGCTGGGCATCAAGAACAAGGAGGAGTTCGTTCGCGACTCATGCGAGATGACCCCCGCAATCAAGGCGGTCGGTGGCTTTGACTACATGCGCAAGCACGGTGTCTACCATGATCCGGACGCCAAGCCGAAGTTCTACTCCTACCGCAAGGTGGTGGGGCCGGAGGCCTACCAGAAGGAGACGGTCGCCTATGACGAGGAGACCGGCGTCTACTGGGACTGGAAAAAAGCTCACCTGGACTCCGCTGAAGAGGCCATGGAGAAGGGCTACAGCCACACCAAGAAGTCCTACAAGAGCTACGTCGGGCAGCGGATCGGCGACGCGGTCTATTCCGGGTTCAAGCCGGACAAGGTCAACAAGTCGGGCTACTTCGAGATCTACTCGAACCTGATGGAGGACAAGGGTCTGGCGCCGATGCCGATCTGGATCGCGGTTCCCGAACACGAGAAGATGAACCCGGACGACATGGTCCTGACCACCTTCAAGGTCAACGTCCAGATTCACTCGCGCTCACAGAACTGCAAGTACCTGAGCGAGATCCATCATGACAACCCGGCCTGGATCAATCCGGTCGATGCCGAAAAACGCGGCATCAAGGACGGCGACACCATCCGGGTGAAGTCGGTGGTCGGTGAAGTGGAGATCGGGGCCCGGGTGACACCGATGATGCGTCCTGGCGTGATCGCCGTGTCGCACCATTGCGGCCACTGGGAATATGGACGCTACGCTTCGAATAACAAGGCGCCTTCGGGCCACGATAACGACCCGGACCTGAAACGTATCTGGTGGAAGAAGCAGGGCACCCATCCGAACTGGATCATTCCCAACTCGCCCGATCCGATCAACGGGCAGATGCGCTGGATGGATACCGTGGTCCAGGTAAGCCGCGCCTAGACAAGGAGGAAGGGCGGCGGCTCACGGCGGCGGCCAACTGGCCGCCGCCGCGTTTTCATCTGGGAACAGTACGTCTCGCCACCAAAGTCGGGCTGTTCCAGGCGAGCCGCATCTGGTTTTCATGATGGGGCAGCCGTGTCACCCCCGTCGCCGTGGGCCAGGTGCAGGCAATCGATAAACGTCTGCACCAGCCGCGACGGTTTCGGTGCGTGAGGCACGATGGCCGAGAACTGAACCGTGTAATGGAGGTGCCGATTGTCGAGGCGGCGCATCTGGCCCCGTTC
>CAXMPC010000141.1:0-5767 GCA_964195335.1 uncultured Gammaproteobacteria bacterium
CTGCTTGCCGACGCGGTCCTGCTGCTGCACCTGGCGTTCGTCCTGTTCGTCCTGTTCGGCGCGCTGCTGGTCTGGTACCGGCGCTGGGTGGCGTGGTTGCATCTGCCGGCGGTCGCCTGGGGCGTGGTGGTCGAGGTCAACGGCTGGTTCTGTCCGCTGACACCACTCGAGGTGTGGTTGCGGACCCTGGCCGGCGGGAGCGGCTACGACGGAAGCTTTATCGAACATTACCTCCTACCGGTGATCTACCCACAGGCATTGACGCCCAGCGTGCAACTGATGCTCGGGCTCGGCGTGCTGGTACTCAACGTGGTGCTCTACGGGCGCGTGGTCTGGCGCGCGAACAAGAGACGACACGGTCGGTAAGAGTGATCCGCTCGACCGGCACGCCGCATGGCCGTTGATCTGCTAGCCTCCATGTCCAGGAACGGGTCGAATGCAGGTGTTCAATCCGCGCACCCGGATACAGCAGTCGAATTCACGGACCGAAAATGAACCCGAATACCCACGCTTTCGTTCGCACCCTTCTCTGTGGCGTTCTCCTGATCGGTGGATTTGTCACCACCACGGCCAGGGCCAACTGGCTCACCGACACTCTGATAGACCCTGCCGACGGCAAGCTCGATGCGAGCAAGTACCTGGCCGAGAAGAAGGGTTTTTTACCCGTTCCGATCATCATCACCGAACCGGCCGTTGGTTACGGCCTGGGCGTGGCGGCGGTCTTCTTCCACGACCCGCTGGCGGGCAAGACGCCGCCGGGCGAGGAGTTCGAGCCGAATCCCGACCTGGACGGAAATCTGAAATCGCCCAGTGTCTCGGCCCTGTTTGGTGGCTATACCGAAAACGAGACCTGGTTCGCCGGTGGCATGCACCACGGTATCTGGAAGGACGACAACATTCGCTACACCGGCGTGCTGGTCAGGGCCAACGTCAACATGAAGTTCTACGGCCTCGGAGGTGGCAGCGGCATCTTTGGCGACAAGCCGCTCAAGTTCAACACCGAGGCAGATTACCTGTTACAGCAACTGCTTTTCAGGTGGAAGGAGTCGAATATTCTCGCCGGACTCAAGTACACCTACCTCAACACCGACAACACGTTCAACACGTCGTCACTGTTGCCCGGTATCGGCCTGCCAGACATCGAGTTCAGCAGCACCTCCGCCGGTCTCGGCGCGGTGCTGCAGTACGACGGCCTGAACAACCCCATCACCCCGAGTCGCGGCGTGAAGGCCGAGTTGTCCGCCATGGACTACGGCGACACCTGGGGTGGCGACAGCGATTTCCAGAAGTACCGCCTGTTTGCTCACTACTGGGTGCCGCTCGGGAAAAAGTGGGTGGTCGGCCTGCGAGGTGATGGTTCGACGATCAATGGCGATGCCCCGTTCTACGAATACCCGTTCATCGACATGCGCGGTATACCGGCGATGCGCTACCAGGGCGAAGAGACGCTGGTCGGCGAGGTCGAGGCCCATTACGACGTCACCCCACGCTGGAGCGTTCTCGGCTTCGTCGGTGTGGGCAAGGCCTATTCGGACCAGCGCAGCGGGCAATCCACGACGGTCAATTCTCAGGGGGTCGGGTTCCGGTACCTGATCGCACGCCGCTTCGGCATGCGCGCGGGCATCGACGTGGCCTGGGGCCCCGAGGACACCGCTTTCTACATCCAGGTAGGCAGCGCCTGGTCCCGATGAAGGCGTACGCCTGGGGCTCAGCGTAACGTCTTGCGCCGACCTTTCGCTGGCGGCCTGGTGCTCGCGAAGGGGCGCCGCTTCGCTTTGTCAGCCATGCGTCCCGGCGCCGTAGTCGAGCGACGGGTGCCACCGGGCTGCCACGCTGGTACCAGGTGGCGCTTGCCGTTGCCGATCAGGTCGGCACGGCCCATCTTCTTCAACGTCTCGCGCAGCAGCGGCCAGTTGGCCGCGTCGTGATAGCGCAGGAACGCCTTGTGCAGTCGGCGCTGGGTCAGCTTTTTTGGTGACGTCACGGTCTCGGGCCGGTTGAGCCGTTTCAGAGGGTTGTAGCCCGAGTGGTACATCGCCGTCGCCAGTGCCATGGGCGTTGGCAGGAAGGTCTGTACCTGGTCGAGGCGGAAGCCATGTGCCTTCAGCCACAGCGCCAGGTTCAGCATGTCCTCGTCGGACGTACCCGGGTGAGCAGCGATGAAGTAGGGGATCAGGTACTGCTCCTTGCCTGCCGCTTTCGAGTACTTGTCGAACAGCATCTTGAAGCGGTCGTAGGCGCGCAGCGTCGGCTTCATCATCTTCGACAGCGGGCCCTCTTCGCTGTGTTCCGGCGCGATCTTCAGATAGCCACCGACGTGGTGGGTGGCGAGTTCCTTGACGTACTCCGGGCTCTTCACCGCGAGGTCGTAACGCACCCCCGAGGCGATCAGCACCTTCTTGATCCCGGGCAGCGCCCGCGCCCGCTGGTAGAGATCGATCAGCGGCGCGTGGTCGGTATCCAGGGTCGGGCAGATGTCGGGGTAGACGCAGGAGAGCCGGCGGCACTTCGCCTGGATGGTCGGCGACGAACAGTTCAGGTGGTACATGTTGGCGGTCGGGCCGCCGAGGTCGGAGATGACCCCGGTGAAACCGGGCACCTGGTCACGAATGGCCTCGATCTCGCGCAGCACCGAGTCGGTCGAGCGGCTCTGGATGATGCGTCCCTCGTGCTCGGTGATGGAGCAGAAAGTGCAGCCGCCGAAGCAGCCGCGCATCAGGCTGACCGAGGTGCGGATCATCTCGTAGGCGGGCAGTCGCGCGTCGCCGTAGTCCGGGTGCGGACGGCGCGTGTAGGGCAGTTCGTAGACGCGATCGAGTTCCTCAGTGGTCAGCGGCCACGGCGGCGGGTTGATCACCAGTTCGGCGGTGCCGTGGTCCTGAACCAGGGTGCGTGCGTTGTTCGGGTTGGATTCGAGGTGCAGCAGCCGCGAGGCGTGGGCGTAGGCGCGCTTGTCATTTTTGACCTGGGCGTGAGATGGCAGGCGCAGGGCGCTGTGCTCGCGATCCTTCAGCGAAACCACCGTCGCGTCCGGGTCACTGGAATCAATCACGGTGATCTCGTCGGGCAGCCGGCGGCATGCATAGGCGGTGCCACGCAGGTCGCGAATCGACTTGATCGGTTCGCGCCTTGCCAGCCGGTGGGTGATTTCGACGATGGCGCGTTCGGCGTTGCCGAACACCAGCAGGTCGGCACGTGCATCGAACAGGATCGAGCGGCGCACCGTCTCCGACCAGCCGTCGAAATGGGCGCTGCGGCGCAGGCTCGCCTCGATACCGCCGAGCACGATCGGCACGTCGCGGAACGCTTCGCGACAGCGCTGGGCATAGACGATGGTGCAGCGGTCGGGTCGACGCCCGCCCTCACCATGCGGGGTGTAGGCGTCATCACTGCGTGGCAGTCGGTCCGCCGTGTAACGGTTGACCATGGAATCCATGTTGCCGGCGGTGATGCCGAAGAACAGCGTCGGCCGGCCGAGCGCCGTGAACGGTTCCGCCGAGTCCCACTCGGGCTGAGCGATGATGCCGACGCGGAAGCCATGCGTCTCGAGCAGCCGACCGACCACGGCGGCGCCGAAGCTGGGGTGATCGACAAAGGCGTCGCCGGTGACCAGGATGACGTCGCAGGCATCCCAGCCCAATTCGTCCATCTCCGCGCGCGACATCGGCAGCACCGGCGCCGGCAGCAGGCGCTCGGCCCAGTAGGGTCGGTGTGAAAAAAGGCCGGGTGGGTTGTTCATGGTTTGGCGGCACGCAGGTGCGAGATGGCATCATAGCGCCGCGCAGGGATCCGGGCGAGATACCTGTCCCGTGGCCGACGTCGCCGGCGTTGTAACCTGACGTTCCTGATCCTTCGTCCTTGGCGGGGCCAGGGCTGGTTGGCGTGCTAGGCTGATCGCGCATCCCTTGATGCACGAAAGCGGACCAGGAGGCCGCGTGTACCAGGAACTCACGGTCAACCTTGGCAACCTGTTGCTGTCGATCTCCGACGCGATGGATCTCGCGGCACCGGACATCAGCAGTCACCAGCTGCGAACCGGTTACGTCGCTTGGCGCATGGCCCGGGCCGGGAAACTGGACGACCGGGAGGTGGAGCGGATCTTCGTCGCCGCGCTGGTGCACGATGTCGGCGCCCTGTCCCTGGAGGAAAAGCAGCGCGTCCACCGTTTCGAGATCGATGACCTCGATCTTCACTGCCGGATAGGCGCCGAGCTGGTGGCCGGCACACCTGTGCTTGCCCATGCTGCCGGGCTCGTCCGCCATCATCATCGTCAGTGGACGGACTGGGACCAGCCGATCACCGACACGGACGTGCTGGGGTCGCAGATACTGCTGCTGGCGGACTTCGTGGAACGGCAGATCGACCGCTCATGCTTCATCCTCCATCAGCATGAGGCGATCGTCGACCGGGTGCGATCCATCTCCGACCAGCTGGTCCATCATGACGTCGTCGACCTGTTCGTCGAGGTCGCGCGTCCGGAGGAATTCTGGTTCGACCTGGTCTCGCCGCGCATCTACTCGACCTTGCTCCATTCCGGTCCGCACCGTCGCGTCAGCGTGGACCTCGAGCAGATCGAGTCGGTGGCGACGCTGCTAAGCCACATCGTCGACTACCGCTCGCGCTTCACCTCGACCCATTCGGCGGGCGTGGCCGAGAGCGCGGTACAGATCGCCCAGCGTTTCGGCCTCGGTGAGCTGGATGTCCGCCTGCTCGGCATCGCCGGCGTCACTCACGACCTGGGCAAGCTGGCGGTTCCCAACGCCATTCTCGACAAGCCGGAGCGGTTGAGCGCGGCCGAGACGGCGGTGATGCGGCAGCACAGCTACTTCACCTACACGATCCTGAAGTCGATCGAGGGCTTCGGCCAGATCGCGGACTGGGCCGGGTTGCATCACGAGAAGCTCGACGGTGAGGGTTACCCGTTTCACCTCGCCGGCGACCGGCTTTCCACCGGAGCACGAATTCTCGCCGTCGCCGATGTCTTTACCGCGCTGGTCGAGGACCGCCCCTATCGCCAGGGATTCGATCGCGTTCGCGTGCAATCGATACTGCAGGAGGAGGTCCACCTGCATCGCCTCGACCGGCGCATCGTCGAGGTGCTGTTCGACAACTACTCGGAGATCCGCCAGTCAGCCCGGGACCGGGCGACGGAAGCGCTTGCTTACTACCAGAAAATACTCACCGCCTGAGCCCTCGCCGTTTCCAACAATGAAGATGAGGCACCGGAAGGTGTTCCCGGGCTTCTTCTCCGCGCGCTTGCGTGGCCCGGGTCATCGCCGACGAGATTTCTCTCTCCGTCGTCACAGACATCCCGAGGCCGCTCCGTGTCATGTCTGCCGCACCAGTGTTGACGGTAGAAGGCACGCGTCATCCAATAGCCGCGGGGAGGGCGCAGTCTGGATCTCGACCATGACTGTCCCCGTTCGAACACACTATGAAAAGGCAGTTTTCGTATGAAGAACGTGATCGATTTTCTCAAGACCACGGCCATGGGCGGCTTTTTCATCCTACTGCCCCTGTTGTTGCTGGAGATGATGTTCGAGGAATTGCTCGAGGCCGTCATCGGCCTGGCCAGACCGTTGGCGGACCTGTTCCCCGGGGCACTCGGCGAAGCGGACGGGACGCCCATCATCACCGCGATCGCGTTGCTCCTGTTCGGCTCCTTCGTCCTCGGATTGATCGGGCGGTCCGAGACCGGAAGGTGTTTCGGACGCTGGATCGAACGCAATACCCTGGAGCGTCTGCCGCCCTACACGGTGCTCAAGGG
>CAXMPC010000142.1:0-5999 GCA_964195335.1 uncultured Gammaproteobacteria bacterium
GGCGCCTTCTCCAGCCGATCGATCTCCTCGCGGAAGGCGTTGACGTCCTGGAAGCTGCGGTAAACAGAAGCGAAGCGGACGTAGGCAACCTCGTCGAGCTCGCGCAGCTCGGCCATCACCTGCTCGCCGATGTCACGCGAAGGCACCTCGCGTTCGCCGCTACCACGCAAGGCGCGCAGGATCCGCCCAATCGCCTGCTCGACCGTTTCGGTGTCAACCGGGCGTTTCTCCAGCGCACGCAGGATGCCGCTGCGCAGCTTCTCCTCGTCGAACGGGACCCGGTTGCCGTCACGCTTGACCACACGCGGCATCACCAGCTCGGCGGTCTCGAAGGTGGTAAAGCGCTCGCTGCAACCGAGGCACTCGCGCCGCCGGCGCACGTGGGTCCCCTCGCCGGCGAGCCTCGAGTCGATCACCTTGGTATCGGCGGCGCCGCAGAAAGGACAGTGCATCGGCTGGCCGCAAGCTCCCCGTCAGCCGTAGACGGGGTAGCGTCCGCAGATAGCCAGGGCCTTGGCGCGGGCCTGCTCGATCACCGCCGCATCGCCGCGGCTGTCGATGACATCGCACATCCAGCCGGCCAGTTCGCGGGCGTCGGCCTCGTCGAAACCACGGGTGGTGATCGCCGGGGTGCCGACGCGAATGCCACTGGTGACGAACGGCGACTGCGGATCGTTAGGCACGGCGTTCATGTTGACGGTGATGTTGGACGCGCCGAGCCAGGCGTCGACATCCTTACCAGTAAGGCCGGCCTTGATGAAACTAACCAGGAACAGGTGGTTGTCGGTGCCGCCGGAGACGACGTCGTAGCCGCGCGCCATGAATACCTCGGCCATCGCCCTGGCATTGACCACGACCTGGCCCTGGTAGGTCTTGAACTCGGGCTCCATCGCCTCCTTGAAGGCCACCGCCTTGGCAGCGATGACGTGCATCAGCGGGCCGCCCTGGGTGCCGGGGAAAACCAGGGAGTTGAGCTTTTTCTCGATCTCCGGGTTGGCCCGCGCCAGGATAACGCCGCCACGTGGGCCGCGCAGGGTCTTGTGGGTGGTCGAGGTGGTGACGTCGGCGATGGCCACCGGGCTCGGGTAGTGGCCGGTGGCGATCAGCCCGGCGACATGCGCCATGTCGACCAGCAGGAAGGCGCCGACCTCGTCGGCAATGGCGCGAAAGCGCGCCCAGTCGACCACCCGCGAGTAGGCTGAGAAACCGGCGACGATCATCTTCGGTCGGTGCTCACGCGCCAGCGCCTCGACCTGGGTGTAGTCGATCTCGCCGGTGGCCGGGTCCAGCCCGTACTGCACGGCGTTGTAGAGCTTGCCGGAGAAGTTCGGCTTGGCCCCGTGGGTCAGGTGGCCGCCGTCGGCCAGGCTCATGCCGAGCACCGTGTCGCCGGGCTGACACAGGGCCATGTAGACCGCGGCATTGGCCTGCGAACCGGAGTGCGGCTGGACGTTGGCGTAGTCGGCGCCAAACAGCTGCTTGACCCGCTCGACCGCCAGCCGCTCGGCGACATCGACATGTTCACAACCGCCGTAGTAGCGCTTGCCCGGGTAGCCCTCGGCGTACTTGTTGGTCAGCACCGAGCCTTGTGCCTCGAGTACGCGCGGGCTGGCGTAGTTCTCCGAGGCGATCAGTTCGACGTGCTCTTCCTGGCGCCGTCGCTCATCCTGAATCGCGGCCTGCAACGCGTCGTCGTAGCCGGTGATCTGCATCTCTTTGGCAAACATCCGCTGCCCCTCTGTAGGCGGTGGAGGAAAGGATCGGATTCTACCCCAGGGCCGGGCCGGCCCCAATGGCCGGGGTCAATCGGGGGCGTCAGTGGCGCCGTCGCGACCCCAGCGGTAGACCGCCTCGACGTGGTTGCCGCTGCCGCTGTACTCGAGCCGGTCGCAGATCGACTTCAGCAGCGGGATGCCGCGACCGAAGAAGCTGACGTTGTCCTGCAGAGGCGCGAACACCCGAGCATGGTCGAATCCGGAACCGTCGTCCTCGACCGTGAACCGCAGCAGGCCGCCTACCCGGTCGGGGCTGTGCTCGATTTCGAGAAGCACACGACCGTGATCGAGCTCGGCCAGCCGCTGCTTGCGCAGCTCGTAGTAGCGGACGAAGCCGTCCGGGGTCTGCTTCATCGACGAATCGAGGCGCAGCAGGCCGTGGTCGAGAGCGTTGCTGAACAGTTCCATCAGCACCGCGTAGAGCTGCTCCCGATGCTCCTGCAATCCCTGCAGGTCCATCAGCAAGTGCATTACCAGCGGCAGCGGATCGACGCTGCGCAGCGTCTCCGGGATAAGTTCGATGGCGAGCGACCAGCGCATGGGCGCTCGAGGCCGGAAAGCCCGCGGCACCCCCGTCGAGCGTGCGGTCGCCCAGTTGGGGTCGCAGGTGATCTCGATCAGGGACAGGTCGTCACCGAGCGACAGGCTGCCGACGAAATCGCCCAGCGTTCGCAGGAGACCGTCGAACAGCACGTCGGCATCGGATTCACCAGCCAGGGCAGCGGTCAGCCGTTCGAGACCGAACATCTGCCCGGAGGCGTCGCGCGCCTCGATGAAGCCGTCGGAGAAGGCGAAGATGCGGTCACCGGCCTCGACCTCGACCACGCGCACACCGCGGTCGAGCTGGTCATTCTCGATTACGCCGAGCGGCAAGTGATCCGATGGCAGGGCGTCAACCTGGCCGTCAGTGCGCCGGATCAGCACGTCGGGGATGCCGCCGTTCCAGATTGTCAGCTTGCTATGAGTGGCGTCGAGCTCGAGCAGGACCGCGGCGAAAAAGACGTCGGTCGGCAGGATCACCCGTAGCTTGTCGTTGATGGTGGCGAGGATGTCGCCGATCGAGAAGCCCTTGTCGGTCATGCCGTAAAAGATGTCTGCCACCGGCACCGTGCCGATCGCCGCACTCAGCCCGTGACCGGTGAAATCGCCGAGGAGGGCGTGCAGGCCGCCCGACGGCTTGCGCGCGGCGAGCATCATGTCACCGTTGAAGATCGCCATCGGCGAGAGCATGTACTTGATCTGCGGCGCGTCGAGGCTGCCGCTGTGGACGATCTTCGCCAGCACCTTCTCCGCCACCTGGTGCTCTTGCAGCAGGCGACGCTGGTGCCCCGCCAGCTCGTCGCGTTGCTGGCGCATAGTGACGTGCAGCCGTCGTACCCGCTCGAGGGCGTCGATCTTGGCCTTGAGGATGACCCGGCTGTAAGGCTTGGTCAGGAAGTCGTCACCACCGACGGCAACGCAACGCGCCAGTGCCGCCTCGTCGCTGAGCGCGGTGAGGAAGATCACCGGCACGAAACTGTCGCCAGCCTGCTCCTTGATCTGTCGGGTCGCCTCGTAACCGTCGAGGACCGGCATCATGATGTCCATCAGGACCAGGTCAGGCTGCCAGGAAGCGAACTTGACCACCGCCTCTCGACCGTTCTCGGCAACCTCGACGGCGTACCCCTCTTTCACAAGGATAGCCTTTAGAATCAGCCTGTTGACGTGATCGTCATCGGCGATCAGGACGCGCGTCGACCCGCCTGTAACCGGCTTCGTCGTGAGGGTTTGTGCGCTGTCGTCGGCCATCCGTTGCCGCTCCCGCCGGCGTCTTGCCGGCATGCGACGCGGCCGCTCAGGCGACCTTGAAGAGCTTGTGGAAGTTGGAAATGGTCAGGATCTTGTTGATCGCCGGACTGCAGTTGACGATCGAGATATCGGCCCGGTCACCGCCGGCCCGCTCACGCAGCAACAACAGCATGCCCAGCGCCGAACTGTCCATGTACTCAGCCTCGGCGAGGTCGATGACGTAGCGCGCATCCTCCTCCTCGGCGTGCTCGAAGGCCTGGCGGAACTCCTGATGAAGGTCAAAATCGAAGCGCCCGCTGATCGTGATGGTCACGACCCGGCCGTCGTCGGAACGCTGAATGGTCAGTGGCATGAAACGCCCCTTCTGCCTGTCACCCGGCACCTGGGTAGAGTGCCGATCGCTGTTGTTCTACGTTGCTTGCCCGCAACGGTACGTTTGTCGCAGGCGTCGGGATTGTTCCAGTTTCGCGGCCAGAATTCAATCGGCCACGACCATTAACCGGCATGACGCTACTGAATGCAGTCCCTATAATAGCCGACTTTCTCCCTGCCGGACTCCCGCCCCGATGGCCCAGTACATCTACACCATGAGCCGGGTCGGCAAGATCGTGCCGCCCAAGCGACAGATCCTTACCGACATTTCCCTGTCGTTTTTCCCCGGGGCCAAGATCGGCGTGCTCGGTCTCAACGGCAGCGGCAAGTCGACGCTGCTGCGGATCATGGCCGGGATCGACACCGAGATCGAGGGCGAGGCACGCCCGCAGGCCGGCATCCGGGTCGGCTTCCTGCCGCAGGAGCCGCAACTCGACCCGGCCAAGGACGTGCGCGGCAACGTCGAGGAGGCGGTGGCGCCGGTCAAGGAGGCGCTGTCCCGTCTCGACGCCATCTACGCCGCCTACGCCGAACCCGACGCCGACTTCGACAAGCTTGCCGCCGAGCAGGCCAAGCTCGAGGCCGTGCTGCAGACCGGAGACGGCCACGAGCTCGAGCGTCATCTCGAGATCGCCGCCGATGCCTTGCGTTTGCCACCGTGGGATGCCGACGTCACCACGCTCTCCGGTGGCGAGCGGCGCCGAGTCGCTCTCTGCCAGTTGCTGCTGAGCAAGCCCGACATGCTGCTGCTCGACGAGCCGACCAACCACCTCGACGCCGAGTCGGTCGCCTGGCTCGAGCGCTTCCTCGCCGAGTACAACGGTACCGTCGTCGCGGTCACCCACGACCGCTACTTCCTCGACAATGTCGCCGGCTGGATCCTCGAACTCGACCGCGGCCGCGGCATCCCGTGGGAGGGCAACTACTCTTCATGGCTGGAGCAGAAGGAGCAGCGTCTTGGCCAGGAGGCGCGCGAGGAGGCGGCGCACCAGCGCACCATCAAGCACGAGCTCGAGTGGGTACGCAGCAACCCCAAGGGGCGCCACGCCAAGAGCAAGGCACGGCTGACCCGCTTCGAGGAACTTTCCTCGCGCGATTTCCAGGAACGTAACGAGACCAACGAGATCTACATCCCGCCCGGTCCGCGACTGGGTGAACTGGTGGTCGAGGCCACCGGCCTCAGCAAGTCGTTCGCTGACCGAATGCTGTTTGACGGCCTGTCGTTCAACCTGCCACGCGGCGGCATCGTCGGGATCATCGGTGCCAACGGCGCCGGCAAGACCACGCTGTTCCGCATGCTGACCGGCCAGGAACAGCCCGACGCCGGGGCGCTGCGCATCGGTGACTCGGTGCAGTTCGCCTACGTCGACCAGAGCCGTGACCATCTCGACCCGAAAAAGAGCGTCTGGGAAGAGATCTCCGGCGGTCACGACATCATCGCCGTCGACCGCTACGAGGTGCCGTCGCGTGCCTACGTCGGCCGCTTCAACTTCAAGGGCTCGGAACAGCAAAAAAGGGTCGGTGACCTTTCCGGCGGCGAACGCAACCGCGTCCACCTGGCCAAGCTGCTGAAAAGCGGCGGCAACGTGCTGCTGCTCGACGAGCCGACCAACGACCTCGATATCGAAACCCTGCGCGCACTGGAAGAGGCGCTGCTCGCCTTCCCCGGCTGCGCGGTGGTGATCTCCCACGACCGCTGGTTCCTCGACCGCATCGCCACCCACATCCTCGCCTTCGAGGGTGAGAGCCAGGCGACCTGGTTCGAGGGCAACTACGCTGACTACGAGTCAGACCGCCACAATCGCCTCGGCACCGACGCCGACCAGCCGCACCGGATCAAGTACAAGCGGCTGGTGGCCTGAAACGGAGAATAACGATGGCCGACAGCGACCGTCTGCTGGCCCGCGCCGAAACGCTGCTCGAGCGCCTCGAGGCCCTGTTACCGGACATCGGCGCCCCGGCCGACTGGTCGGCCATCGCCTACCGCTGGTGTCGCCGACTCGGCCGCGGCCGGCTGGAGCCGGTATCTCACCCGCACCGGCTGCTGCCGGATGACCTGCTCGG
>CAXMPC010000143.1:0-11158 GCA_964195335.1 uncultured Gammaproteobacteria bacterium
CACTGCCACCAGAAATCGTTCAATGTCATGGGTGCGGTGAGCCGGACACTGGAGATGATCCCCGGCCTGACAGTCGAACCCATCGCCTCCTCATGCTGCGGCATGGCCGGCAACTTCGGCTACCATCGCGACACCGTCGACGTGTCGCTGCAGATGGGCGAACTGTCCCTGTTGCCTGCCGTGCGCGCCGCTGACGACGATGACCTCATCGTCGCCGACGGCGCCTCATGCCGTCACCAGATCAGCGACGCCACCGACCGTGCTCCGCTGCACGTAGCCAGGATATTGCAAATGGCACTGGAATCATGAACCTTGCCGTACCACATGGGCCGATCGAGCGCCGTTCCCTGCACGACGAAATGGTCGAGCGCCTGCGCGCCATGATCAACGCCGGCGAGCTCAAGGCGGGGCAGAAAATCCCGGAAAAAGAGCTCTGCGAGCGCTTCGGCGTCTCGCGAACACCGCTGCGCGAGGCGCTAAAGGTGCTCTCCGTCGAGGGGTACATCAAGCTCACTCAGAACCGTGGTGCCAGTGTTGCCCGGCTCACCCTGCAGGATCTCGAGAACGTGTTCCCGGTGATGGCGAGCCTCGAGGCCCTGTCGGGCGAACTCGCCTGCGCACGGATCAGCGACGCGGAAATCGACGCCATCGGCCAGCTGCACGCCGACATGGTCGATCATCACCGGCACGCCAACCTGCCGGAATACTTCCGTCTCAACCAGGCGATCCACGAGGCGATTCTCGACGCCTCGCGCAACCCGGCACTGATCTCCACCCACCGCAGCCTGGCCGGACGCATCACCCGGGCACGCTACATGGCCAACATGTCGCAGGAGCGCTGGGACAAGGCCATGGCAGAACACGAGGTGATCCTCCAGGAGCTCAGCGCACGGCGTAAATCGCGCCTCGCCAAGATCCTCCGCGATCACGTCATCAACAAGCTCGATTCGGTCAAGGCGGCCATCGACTCGCTGGTGTGACCGCTACGCGTACAGGGGGTCGGCTGGCGCAACGGAAATGATTCATATTGGCCGCTCGCAAGCCGAGTCATCCTGCAAGACCGTGCAGCACATCCGGCACCCGGAACGCTTATCCATGATTCAGTTCCGGCATCCCTGCCCTACATTGACCACGGACCGTCTTGGTGACACCGGTTCTGTCAGGCAAGACCATGACATCTCGCTAGCTATCCACGGCGACACTCTCAGAAGCTCTGTTCGCCTCTATCTCTAACCACGAATACTTGGCACAGCAGTGGCCCAGTTGAGGAGTTATTCACGGCACTGGATGACATTGCTTGCCAGCCAGCATATATAGGCAATGTGATCAGGCATCTTACTGAAAGAACTAGGATTCCAAACTGGTCTGGAATAGTCATCTTGTGACTATGAACCGCCTTTACAGAGTGAGGGTCACTGGTTCAATCCCGGTATCGCCCACCAAATTCCTTCCTTCTCTTTAATCCTGCACTTCATTTCAACCCCGATAACTGCGCAGACCAACGCAGTACGGGTGCCTGATCCGTGCACCTCGATTAAAAACGGGCGTACAGTGATGTCGATTTCCTGAGATAAACTTATTCACCGGACTGCCAAGGTATTTGAGGCGTATGGAAACCCCCCATGTCCCTGTTCTGGCGTAGCTGGCAGATCGTCACGGCACTTGTCTTCATCGTGCTGGGCGTGCTCTGTGTCCTCGCCGCCCTCCAGTTCAACCGCATCGAATCCAACCTGGTACGTGGTCGACTGGCCGTTCTTGCCGAGACAGCCCAGGCCCCCTTCCAGTCGGCGGCACGACTCGGCCTCCCGCTCACCAACGTCCGCAACGCCACGGCCATCCTGGAACGGTCGCGGATCACCGACCCGCAGATCGCCGCTATCCATGTATTCGATCCGCTCGGCACGATAATCCATTCCTCGGAATCCGACACCCCGACCAGTGTCCGCTCTGAAGTGCTGTTCGCCCTCTCGGCCACCAGTGATTCGACCTGGGATACCGAAGCCAGCGATTTCATATTTACCGGCAAGCAGATCACCGATGCCAGCGGCACAGCTGTAGGTGGAATCGCGGTCGTCTACCCGAAGATTGATCTGTTGACCTCGATCCAGGCGATGGTCACCAAACTGTTGCTCTACTCGGTGATCATCCTGCTGGTCATGAGCGCCGTTGCCGCGGTCGTCCTACGGGTCGGTTTGCGCCAGCCGATCAGGTCGTTCACCGCGTTGCTCGGAGTGCTCGACAGCTTCGAGCGGGACTCCTGGCGTCGACAGGCGGGTAGCACCCACGAAATGGTTCACGACGATACGGGGCTGGGATTCGATACCAGCGATCTCGCGCGATTGGCGCATGCAGCGGAAGAGCGTTACGTCGACGGTGGCCGAGAACTGGCCACCTTCGAAGAGGATGAGGTACGGGACCGATGAGTCCGGACCGGTCGCCAAGCCGCACCATCGCCCGGCGACTGGTGCCCTGGGCCGCCCTGATGATCATCTTCTCGTCGGCTCTGCTCGGTTACTTTGCCATTACGGTGTTTGACGAGGCCGTCGAACCCGAGTTGAACAGGCGCACCCACCTGATCGGGTCGATGGTGCGCTCGAACATCCAGTTGGCCTTGGACAGTGGCATCCCGATTGAGCACCTCGCCGGTGTCGACGCCTACCTTGACGACGTACTCGAAGCGTTCGACGAGGTCTCGTCGATCACCCTGCTCACGGATACCGGCCGTACTGTCTCCGAGGCCCTGAAAGAAAACACGTCATCGGGGAGCGCCACATCGAAACCCGCAAACGACGCCGTGGCCAGCGATACCAGGCACTACCGCCTGGACCGTGTCGTGATGCCTGTACTGGACGGAAACAAGCTGGTCGGTCGCATCGTGGTGAAGATCGATCGCCAGTTCATCACCACCCAGTTTCGGAACATCTTCCTCGACATCGCCGTGGTCATCATCGTGGCCACGCTGCTGGCTTTCGAAATCATGCTGACAGTTGTCTCCAGGTCGTTCATCAAGCCGCTTGATCGCCTCGTCGAACTGCTCAAGCGGCAGGCCACGGGCGACTTCTCCTCGACCCTGAAACGAACCACCACCGGGGCACTGGTCGACCGTGTCTCAGAGCGTTTCTCCGACCACGCGATCGACCTGCACGCCAGGTTTGGACGCCTGCGCGAACAGTTGACCGCTCGAGGCTCGAATGCCGGGCAACTCGATACCCTGGGCGCACGCCATGGATTGCTGGCGAGTAAGCCGAATCACCTGAGTCGGCGCAATGCCGTCGACATCCGCCTGCCCTTTTTCCTGTTCGTGGTCGCGGAGGAACTGAGCAAACCGTTCCTGCCTCTCTACATCAAGGCACGCCTGGGAATACCGGGTTGGATCAGCGAGGAACTGCTCATCAGCCTACCGCTGGTGGCCTACCTGGTCTGCATCGCCTTGCTGTCTCCTTTCGCCCGGATGCTGATCCGGCGCTTCGGCTCACGTCACCTGTTCCTGGCCGCCTTGATCCCGGTCATCTGCAGCCATGTCGGCATGGCTCTCAGTGAAAGCGTCTGGGAGATCATGGTCTGGCGCGGAATCGTCGGTGCCGCCTACGCGCTCACCACCATCGCCTGCCAGGATTACGCGCTCACATCCGTCGAAGGAGGCCAACCCGGACGCGCCATGAGCGGATTCATCGCCGTCCTGATCGGCGGCACATTCTGCGGCACCGCACTGGGTGGCGTCATGGCCGATCGCCTCGGGCAGAGCAACGTCTTTTTTGCCAGCGCCCTGATCGCGGTCCTCGCCGGGTTCCTCGCCCTGCGTCTACTCGAGGACCATTCCACGATCAAGAAACCAGCTCCGGCAGGATCTTTCGCCCGCCACCTCTGGCGCCCGTTCCAGAGCCGCCGGATGGCCCTGCTCATGCTCGGCATCTCGATTCCGGCCAACGCCCTGACGGTGGCCCTCCTCTGGTTCCTGGCACCGCTGCTGCTGGGAGATATAGGGGTCAGTGCCGCAGATACCGGTCGGGTGATGATGCTCTACTACCTCTGCATCATCCTGCTCGGACCCTTCGTCGCCACGAAGAGCGGATCTCCAGTGAGCGGCCTCGCTCTCATGTTCGTTGGCGGCGCCCTCTCCGGTGGCGCTTTACTCGTCGTAGCCGGCAGCGTCACTTTCTGGCACGTCACGCTTGCCATCGTGGCCTGCGGTATCGGCCATTCACTGTTGCGCGCTCCCCTGTTGGCGGCGTGTGTCAGAATCGCGGACGAGGAGTTCGACCCGGGGTCCAGGGACGCCCTGCTCGGAGCCCTGCAGATGGTCGAGAGAATCGGTAGCACCATCGGACTGGTCAGTGTCGCCATCCTGGTGGGTAGCTTCGGCTTCGAACCGGCCCTGGCGGTCACCGGTGCCGTGGCCCTCGCAGGCGCCCTGGTCTATGCCGTACCGGAAACCGTGCGCCTGTGCGCAACCAGGAAACCATCATGATTCATTTTCCGAAACGTCATCTTGTCTCGATGACGCTCCTGCTGGCACTCTCGTTTCCGCTGCAGGCGACAGACGTGAGTGACAAGAAATCGATCTACCTAGCTCTCTGGCGAGGTTGCGAGCAGGCCTGCGAGGGATTCAAACAGGAGATCGCCGCCAGCGGCCTCGAAACCGAGATCGTGGTTCGGAACGCAAATCAGGACAAACACAGGCTGGCGGAATTCGTTGAAGAGGCCCGTGCTCTCAAGGCCGACATAGTGGTCACTTGGGGCACCAGCGTAACTCTGGGCATGGCAGGAAAGATCACCGATCAGCAGAATCCCAATGTCCTCAACAACCTGCCAGTGGTTTTCATGATCGTCGCCGACCCGGTCGGCTCGGGCATCATCGAATCCTATGAAAAGACTGGGCGAGCCAACGTCACAGGCACGCGTAACCGGGTTCCCGAGAAGGTCAACATCGCCACCATGAAGGCTTACCTGCCTTCGTTCAGCAAGCTCGGCCTGCTGTTCAATCGCGACGAACCCAACTCGGTCCTAAAGATGAATGAGTTGCAAAAGCTGTCCGGCGAGATGGGTTTCGAGCTGATTGCTTTCGAGATAGAACTGGACGCCGACGCCAAACCAATTCCGGAATCGATCCCTGTCCGACTCGCAGAAATGAAAATGGCAGGAGCCGACTTCATCTACTTCGGATCAAGTTCGTTTCTTCGAGTCCACGGCGACATATTCACCCGCGCGGCCGTGGACAACGGTCTACCGATATTGAGCCCGTACGAAAAGCTGGTACGCGACTCCGATGCCCTGCTCTCCGTAGCAGCGCCCTACGGAGAAGTCGGTCATCTCGCAGCACGCCAGGTCCTGAAAATCCTGGTCGATGGCACATCGCCAGGAGAGTTACCAGTTGCCTCGCTTGACCAGTTCGCCTACGTGATCAACATGGCCGTCGCGAAAAAGCTCAAGCTCTTTCCGCCTATCGAATTTCTCCAGTTCGCTGAAACCGTCAACTGATCATCTCTGACAGTCGTGATTTTCTACCCGCCTCAGCTCCACGGCTGGCACCGGCAGTCTAGACTCTGTACAGGGCACCGGTAAAAACGCTGGCCAGTGGCAGCGGGATATACCTCGATTCACGCAAGCGGCTTGGCCAGCATCGTGGAGATACTGGAAATGGAGCGCACGCGGGCCTTACACCGCCTCGGTTTGGGGCTGATCATCCTGCCGCTGCTCGGTTTACCGGGCTGCTCCACCATGAACCAGTCCTACAGCACCACGAGCCACGAGAACCTCTCCCTGCAGGTCGGTGATCTCGAGACGCACGGCATCGCCTTCATCAGCACCTCGGCCAGCACCGGGCGCGAGGAGGACCGGCAGGCGGTGGCGCTGCTCTTCGCCCAGGTGCTTCGCGAGCAGTACCCGCTGATCCAGGTCACCAGCCTCTCCGAGACGCTCGGCAAGGTGAACGCGGCCGATCTCGCCGATGCCTACATCGCCATGCACGGCGACTACCGATCGACCGGGTTGTTGCGACAGGAGACTCTCGCCGCCATCGGCAAGGCGACCGGGGCCCGCTACCTCGCCCAACTCCGGCTTTCAGCCTTCGCCCAGAACTCCTCCACCCGCTTCGGCGCCCTCGGCCTCCGCATCTTCAACACCAGGGTCGCCCGGGTGCGGATTTTCTTCCAGATCTGGGACAGCGAGACCGGCGGTATCGCCTGGGAGGGGGTCGAGGAACTGATTCGCTCCTTCGAAACGGCGCAAGAGAGCCTGGTCACCTTCCAGAGCGTGGTCGAGGAGAGTGCACGTAAACTGGTCGAGCGGCTGCCGCAACTCGAAGTACTCGCGCCGACCAGGCCTGGCCCCGAATCCCTGCCGTCACGACCGGACGCCAGCTGACCATCAGCAACGGCCAGGTCGCCCACGTGCCCGCCTCGCGACATTCCGGCCTCTCATCCGCGACTGACCTCGATTAAGGTCCGCCTTGCGACCGCATGCGATCCTGCACCGGCACAACATACAACGCCAGCGCGGCATGGATGCGCTGAAGGACGGCACACGAGGCCTATGGACACCCATCCCCCTCAGGAAACAAGGCATGACCGTATCACCGGCAGGGAGGTGCGCCGCCGTCGCGTCCACTACATCAGTGGTTTCGACCCACGCGGTCCGGTGCATTACCACCGCCTCTACCGTGATGAAGCCTTCAAGCAACAGGCGGTTGACCAGGCCGCCATCGAAGTCGGCCCCCGCACCCGTTTCGGCCGCCGCCAGAGCGGCTGGGCGGTCACTGCCGAGTGGGACGGCCAGCAGGTCGAGACCGACTACCGCTTCATGTCCTGGGACGACATCGTCCGCAAGCACTGGATCCGCAGCCCGCTGAGACTGGTCGCGCGCGGCGTTACCGGCTACCCCACCTACCTCGCGACCGGTGGCCTGCAGCGGGCGCGCACCCTGTCGCGGGGCGCGTTCATCAGCGGCATCCTGCCGCTGCTCTTCCAGCTCCTGGTCCTGCTGCTGATGCTGCCAGCCGCGCTCCTGGGCTGGTTTCTCGGCAGTGCGACCGCCCTGCCTCTCGCCGCACCGCTGATGGCAGCGGCACTGGCCGGGGCGATTGTCTACGGCGGCCTGCGCATCGCCGAGCGGTTCGGCATCTTCTGGCTGCTGAGGATCTGCGTCTTCATTTACGACTGGGGTCGCGAGGGGATCCCCGGGCTGGATGAGCGCGCACGAGAGATGGCCGACGCCATCGTCACCGCCCAGCGCGACGACCCGGTCGACGAGGTGCTGATCGTCGGCCACAGCATCGGCTCCATGTTGGCTGTCAGCGTGGCCGCCGAACTGCTGCGAGATGGCGGTAGCGTGCCCCCGGAACTTACCGACCGGATCGGCCTGATGACCCTCGGCCAGTGCATCCCCTGGCTCGGTTTTATGCCGCAGGCGAATGCATTCCGTTCACAACTCGAAGTGCTTGCCCGGGCCGAGTCGCTGCCATGGATAGACGTCAGCGGCCCGACCGACCCGCTCGGTTTCTACAACGTGGACCCGATCGCCGAGTCCGGCATCCGCGACACGCCACCGGGGCGACCGCGACTGGTCACCGCCCGATTTTTCCGCATGTTCCACTTCGATACCTACCGCCGACTGCGACGCGACAAACTGCGCCTCCACTTCCAGTACCTGATGGCCAGCGAACTGCCTGCCGATTACGACTACTTCCGCATCACCGCCGGACCCCGCCCCGGCCTCGAACCCTTTTTCACCGAGACCCCGGCATGAGCTTCATCCCGCCCTACCCCAAACCGCACCGGAGCAAAAGCTCGTTCCTGCTGCGCTTCGTCCGCGGCTGGAACTCCTGGCTCGACGTGCTGTTCGAACGCAGCTACCGGATGAAGATGGGCCACTACCGCCAGCGCGGACTCGACGTCTACATGGTCAACGAGCCGTGCTGGGTGAAACGCATTCTGGTCGAAAAACCGGACGAGTACCCGAAACACAACCTGATGCACCGCATGCTCGAACCGTTGCTGGGCGAGAGCATCTTCACCACCAACGGCGAAGTGTGGGCGCGGCAGCGACGGATCATGGACCAGGCGTTCGAGCAGGCACGATTGAAGCTGGTCTTTCCGTTGATGCAGGCCTCGGTCGACGACATGGTCGGCCGACTCGACCTGGTCGCCGACGGCAGCAGCTACGAGGTCGACGGCGAAATGACCTACGTCACCGCCGACATCATCTTCCGCACCATTCTGTCAGAGCACCTGGCCGAAAAAGATGCCAGGGCGATCTACGAGGCATTCATCGAATTCCAGCACCACGCCCAGCGAGCGATGGTGCTGATGATGTACCGGTTACCGGCCTGGTTCTCGCGACGCGCCAGTGAAAAGTGCGCCCAGCGCATCCGCACGGTGCTCGCCGAAATCATCGCCCGTCGATACGCGGCTCGTGAACGGGGCGAGGCCGACGACCGACCCGACATCCTCGGCGCCCTGATGGAGGCGGTCGACCCGGTCCAGGGCGACCGTTTCAGCTACGACGAGATGGTCGACCAGATCTGCATGCTGTTCCTCGCCGGGCACGAGACCTCGGCCAGTTCCCTCGCCTGGGCCCTCTACCTGGTCTCCAACGATGCCGGGCTGCAGCAGCGGCTAGTCGACGAGATCGACAGCGTGGTCGGTGACCGACCGTTCGAATTTTCGGACATCAAGAAAATGCGCCTGACCTGGGACACCTTCCGCGAGGCGCTGCGTCTCTATCCACCGGTCGGCTTTTTCGTCCGCGAGGCGACATCAACGCACTGCATCCGTGACAAGGAGGTGCCAGACGGTTCACCGATCCTGGTCTCGCCCTGGCTGATCCACCGCCACGAGGAATTGTGGGAACGCCCCAAGGAGTTCGACCCGGACCGCTTTGCGACCGAATCGGGCCAGGCATCGCTGAAAAACGCCTACCTACCCTTCAGCATGGGGCCGCGCGTCTGCATCGGCGCCGCCTTCGCCACCCAGGAGGCCGTGCTGATTCTGGCCGGCATCCTGCGTCGCTACCGGATCGACGCCGATCGCGACCACACACCCAAAACCGTTGGCCGGGTAACCATCCGCTCCGACAACGGCATCCGTATACGCCTTACACCGCGAGAACAGGCCAACACGGACGACTCGGGCGCGACTGGGAACCGCCGCCAAGTTGATCCAGCGCAGGACCGGGATGTCCTGCCCCGCGCACAATGACCTGAAAAGAAAACGGTTTTTTTCGGGAGGTCGCGGATGAATGACCATAGCGACAAGAAGACCGACCTACGCCGCCGGAAGTTGCTGATCCGGGCCGCCGCACTCACCGGGATCGTCACCGTCAACGTCACCCTGGCGATCCGCAACGTCCTGGCGATGGCCAACGCCCCGGCGATCCCCGGCATCCGGATGTTGAAGGGGACGATTACCGTCAACGGCAAGCCGGGCAAGGTGGGTGACCTGGTCTCTCCCGGCGACACCCTGGTGACCGGCCCCGACAGCCAGGCGGTGGTGGTGCACAACCAGGACGCGCTGCTGATCCGCGCCAACACCACGGTCCGGATCGACAGCAATGACCAGACCTTCATCAACCTGATGCAAATTTCCGCCGGGGCCGTGTTGTCGGTCTGGGGATCGCGCAAGCAGGCCATCGGCATCACCACGCCGATCGCCTCCATCGGCATCCGCGGCACCGGCATCTACGTCGACAGCACGCCCGAGTTCACCTACGCCTGCACCTGCTACGGACTCGCCGACCTGATACCGGTCGCCGCGCCGGCGAAGCTGAAGACGGTCAAGACCACCTACCACGACGCCCCGCACTACATTTATCCCGACGCCGATCGACCGCTCGAGGAAGCGCCAGTCATAAACCACACCGACGAAGAACTGATCATGCTCGAGGCACTGTTCCGTCGTGTGCCGCCATTTACCGAACACCCGAACTACATCGATGCCGGCGGCGGTGGTTACTGAGGCACAGCCCAACCAGGCCATGGCCCAGGCCAATAGTTGCGAGATAAGCAGGTTTGGACGGCCAGGCCGCGGCCTGGCGCGAGGTTAGCCCAGGAGAGAGATCAGTCGCGCAGCTTGACGTCGTGCTCGGTGGTCAGCTCACCCTCCTCGTCGACCACCGCCACCACGCTCTTGTCGGGGCTGACCAGCACCGGTTGCAGGTCCTGGAACAACGGTCGACGGATGAAGGAACTCCAGCCAAAACTCTCGTGGCTGTGGATGGACATGGCCTGTTCCTGCGTAAGTTCGCTAACGACCTTTTTGTGAGACGGCTGCTGGTCCTTGCGACGCTCGCTCTCGCTCATGGCTGGCTCCTTCACGGACGGTGAATTCCGCCCTTATCCTTAAACTCACGTTAGCGTACTTATCACCCTGCGCAAGACGCGGTGCAAAAAATTTCCATCCACAAATTGATATCGGTCAAGTTGCCGGCACGGTCCCGGGTATCGCATCGATCGCCGGTACGAGGGTGGCCGTAGCGTCGTCGAGCAGGAGTCGGTTGAACGCCTCCAGCGGCACTGGCGGAGAGAAGAGATAGCCCTGGCCCAGCGCACAGTCGCGCTGACGCAGGAAGTGGCGCCAGAAATAGTCGTGCTCGTTGACCTCGCCGATCTCTTCGAGCTCGGACGAGTGGATGATCACCCCGGCCGAGTCGAAAATGCGGATCTTCAGCATCCCGGCGTTCTCGCGCCCCTTCTCCAGCACCCTGGCATCCTCGACCGACAGATCGCCGCTGAACAGGGCGTCGTGACCGACAATCGCCTCGAACACACGCGCCACCTGCACGGCCTTGTGCTCGATCTGGTCGATGTGGCTGTTGTGGTGCTGGGGGAACGCGTAGCCGTACCAGAACACGGCAAGGGCACACGCGGAGAGGAGCAGTGCCGTACTCCCAGCCACGAGAATCGGCCGCCGTACCGAGTTGCTCCTGCCCTGCTGGTCATTGTCGCCTGCGTCCGTGCGGTCAATACCTGTCTGATCTTACGTGTTTGGTGATGTGGCGCATTCCGTAAGACTACGTATTCCCGCGCGGTACTCGCAGACGGTCAAACCCGGTCGTTGTCATCCACAGACGGCGAACGGTGGACTCAATGTTTGCCGGAGATGCTCTCAGTATTCCGGCGCAGCAGGCTGGCAATGAACAACAGCGTGGCCACCACCACGATCGA
>CAXMPC010000144.1:0-18175 GCA_964195335.1 uncultured Gammaproteobacteria bacterium
CGCTCCGTCGTCGCCATCACTGTAAATGATGGTAGCAGCCGGCCCGTCGAGCGCGAGTGACGTCGCGCAAGCCGCCCTGAACGCGTGGCGAGATGGTCAGCGTGCGAGGACGGCCTTGATCCGTTCCTGGAGCTGTTCCGGGGTGAATGGCTTGTAGAGGTAGTCGCTGACACCGTAGCCGTCGAGCAACTCACCGGTGGCGGCGTCGTCCTCGCGCAGCAGCAGGATGAACGGCAGGCCAGCCCAGGTGAAAGAGGTGCGCAGCTCCCGAAGGAGCGCCCGTGGTTCCGTTCCGGGGATGTCGATGTCGAGCAGCAGCAGGCGGATGGCGCTCTCCCGGTGCAGGATCTCGAGTGCGGAATCGGTATCTGCCGCGGTGATGAGGTCCAGGCCAATCGCCTCGAGCGCCTGCTGAAGTGCGTCCCCCTGGGCGGTATCTGGCTCGATGAGCAAAACGTCGGGGTGCCTCGCATCTTCCATCTGCCCGGCCGAGGCGAGTGGTGGCAGAGTCGTGACAGGATGGTCGTGCACCTGGCACAACTCGCGCCAGAACCTCCCGCCGAGGACGCGCGAGGCCTCGTCTGCCGTGGTCACGCCGGAGACGATCCAGTCGGCGGCCACGGCACTCAGGGTGCGGCCGTGATCGCGGGTGGCCTCGCGCAGCGAGGCGAGGTCGCTTCTGCCGGCGACCAGGGCCTCGCGCAACGTATCGCCGAACTCGATGATCTCGGCCACCGGCAGGCGTCCGCTGTAGCCGGTGAAATCGCATGCCTCACAGCCGACGGCGACCGCCCCGGCCGGGATGCCGGTGACTTCGGCGAAGAGCTGCGACGCCGGGTCTGCCGGATCATCGGGTGGCTGCCTGCACTCCGGGCACGCACGGCGCAGCAGTCGCTGGGCGCTTACGCCGATGACCGAGTCGGCGATCAAAGCTGATGGCACATGCAGATCGATCAGTCTCGGGATGGCGGTCAAGGCGTCGTTGGTGTGCAGCGTTGACAGCACGAGGTGACCGGTAAGGGCGGCCTGTACGGCGATGTCGGCGGTCTCTGCGTCGCGGATCTCGCCGACCAGGACGATGTCCGGGTCCTGGCGCAGGATCGAGCGCAGGGCGCTGGCGAAGGTCAGGCCGGTGGCGTCGTTCACCTCGACCTGGGAGATGCCGGTGATCACCTGCTCGACCGGGTTTTCGATGGTGATGATGTTGACGCCGGTGCGGTTGAGCCGCTCCAGCAGGGCATAGAGGGTGGTCGTCTTGCCGGAACCGGTCGGTCCGGTGATCAGGAAGATGCCGGCCGTGTGTTGGATCAGGCGCAGCATGGCCGCCAGTTCCGAAGGCGGGAACTCCAGTTGTTCCAGCGTCGTGGTCTCGCCCTGCTCGTGCAGTCGCATTACCAGCCGCTCACCACCTCGGCAGGGCAGGGTGGAGATGCGCAGGTCGATCTCGCGGCCCTGGTAAGTGGTCTCTAGCTGACCGTCCTGTGGTGCGCGGTCACTGCTCGGGTCCATGCCGCTGACCGCCTTGAACTGGCGTACCAGCGAGTGGAACACCGCGGTCGGCAGGGTCGCCACCCGTTGCAGTACGCCATCGACGCGGCAGCGGATGACGCCACCACCGGCGAACGGCTGCACATGGATGTCGGAGGCGTGGCGCTCGATGGCGATACGCAGCAGGCGCAGGCCGAGTCGGGTCGCGGCGCTGTCGTGGGATACGCCGGTCGCCTCCGTGGAGGGTTCATGGTCTTCATCAAGATCGATAAGGCGCTCGGTCTGGCGGCGCAGGGCGTGGCTGTAATTGGCGGTGATGGTGTTGTCGATATCGACCGGCGCGGCGATCTGCAGCACCACGGTGCGGGCCGAAACGGCCTTGAGCTGCTCCAGGGCCTCTTCGTCAAACGGGTTGCTGACGGCGATCATCAGCTGGTTGCCGTCCTCGAACAATGGCAACGCGAGGTACTTGCGTGCCGTGGCTTCGGGTATGAGTCCTGTGGCGAAGGGCTTGGCGGCGCCAAGATCGGCGATGTCGAAACCGTAGTGGTTGGCGATGACCTCGACCAGTGCCGCGTCCCCGATCTTGAGGACTGTGGTCAGCTGGTGCCAAACGTCCTGGAGGCCCTCGCCAGGCTGGAGATGCCCGAGAGCACTCGCCTTGTCCGGGTAGCTCGCCTCGACCGCATCACGCAGCCAGCGCAGGCGGTCGGGACGTTCCTCCTCCATGGCTTCGTTCATTGCGGCGTGACTTCGATGCGGCCCGGACCGGAGGCGTCGGCGCTCAGGCGCAAGGCCCTGTTGTGGTAACTCGCCTCGAGGATGTATCCGGAGTCGTCCGGGCGGTAGAGGATCACACCGTGCAGGAAATCGATCGGTACGCTGTCGGGCAGGGCACCGAACTGCTGGCGGTACTGTTCGATGTCGGCGGCGGTGTGACGCATGATTTCACTGAGTTGCTCGATGGTCTCGTCGCTCGACGGTGGTTCGATCAGCTCGGCGATGCTGTGACGCTGGGTGAAGAGCGCCAGCAGCAGCACGCTCCAGGTCAGTAGCGTCAGCGGCCATCTGGAGCCGGCTGGGCGCGCGCGTGTGGCCAGGGATGCCCGCTGCTCCCACGATTCGACCTCTTTCTGTGCGGCGGAGATGGTGCTGTTCAGGTCGTAGCGTCTGGTCATGTCATGGATCCCGGATTGTCAGTGCGCAAAACGGTTGCACTGCCTGAACAGGCCGTAGGCGTGGCCGTGTGGATGATTGGCAAGGACGTGGGCGCGGCAGTCGTCGTACTGCTGGTGGGGGTTCGTGGCGACCACCGGGGTGGTTGTGGACGGTGAGCCTTTATTCCCTTGCGTGGCGCTGGCCGTTGGCGAGACGGTCTGCGTCACCTGGGTTGACGGTTTTGCCTGTGTCGGGGCAGGTGTCTGCACCGGGGCCAGGCAGGCGGTCGGCTTGGCTGGATCACGTGTCTGGCCGGGTGGGCACTTGGGCAGGCAGACCGGCGTGGCGCTTCCGGTGGGGCTGAGCGTGGCCGGCCAGACGTAACGATCCTGGCCGGGACCGCAGGTGACGGGCCTGGGCGTGGCTTGCTGCGTGACGGCCGCCTGCTGTTTGGCCTGGACGACCGAATGCTGGCGCGCCTTGGCATCGAGCAGCGGGACGATCATTACCGTCGGTTCCAGCAACCAGGCGTAGGCGCTGTGGGGCAGGGCATGCGCAACAGCGCGCAGGTAGCGTGCCTGGCCGGGGTCCTTGGCCTGCAGCATCAGGTAGGGAATGTCCTTGCCTTCGAATGGCCCGTAATGGTGTGAGCTCTGGATCAGGGTTTCGGTCAGGGGCGCAAACTTTAGCAGTTCCGGCCCGATGGGCAGTATGGACAGCTCGGGCGGAATTTCACCCGGTTTTCCCGGGCTGAAACTGGGGATCAGTCCCTCGACTTCGTACTCGGCGTGGAACACCGTGCGCAGCGTGTCGATGCTGGTCAGCACCTGGGCGACCCGGGCCCGCACCCGGTAGTCGTTGTAGGTGGGGATCGCCAACGCCATCAGGGTGCCGAGGACCGCCACCGCGATCATCAGGTCCATGAGGGTGAAGCCGGACTGGCTTCGTCGGGAGGGAACTGTATGCAACGGATGTCTCCATTTCGCTCGGGGCGCACCGGATTTGGAGGTCAAGTTAGCAGGTTGGATGCGATCGAAAATTAATCAGGGTCAATTGAAAACCAAGTAAACAAGTCAGGTTAAGTGTGATGGTGAAGATGACGAATCACGGCCACGGCTCATGAGTTACCAAGCACATGTTCCCACAGCATCAGCAGCGCGAAGCCGAACAGGATGGCGCCGGTTCCGGCATTGACGGCGGCCTGCACCCGCGGCCGGGCCAGCCAGCGACGGACGCTGACCGCAGCCCACGCCAGGGGCGCCTGCCAGGCGATATTGATTACCAGCAGCACCAGGGCGAGAAAGACCAGCTGCAACGGCACGCTGCCTCGTGCCGGGTCGACGAAGTTCGGCAGCAGCGCCAGGAACAGCACGATCACCTTGGGGTTGAGCAGGTTGCAGAGTACGGCGTCGCGCACCGCCTTGCGTGCACTCACCCGGGTCGCCCCTTCCAGCTGCAGCGTGTGGCCGCGGAAGCCCTGCAGGCCGATCCAGGCGAGGTAGAGAGCACCGGCGATGGCCAGTCCCTTGAACAGTACCGGCGAGGTGGCGATCACCGCGGAGACGCCGAGGATCGCCAGCAGCGTGTGGACAGCGAGCCCGACCTGGACCCCGGCCACCGTGGCCAGGCCAACGCGATGGCCCGAGCCGAGCGCGTAGCGCAGGATCAGGATGGTGTCCGGTCCCGGTGACAGCACGATGGCGCCGACGGTCAGGCTGTAGGCGAGCAGGGTGGTCGGATCGACGGGCATGGTGCTTTTAGTGCTTCAGATGTCCCAAACGGGTGACGCCACCCGGAGGTGGCGCCACGTCAGCAATCGTTTGCGGTGTGGCTTTAGATCACGCCATTCTTGGCCAGGTCCTTGACCAGCAATCCGATAAACTCCTTGATGGTTGCTTCCAGTTGGCCGCCCGCAATGGTCTCGGACTGGGCCGACCAGATCATCCCTGAGCCGACATCGTAGAGGTTGGTCTCGATGGTAAAGACCTGGAAGTTGGTCACTGTGGCCGGCTGGTTCACCACCGAGTAGCTGGTGCGGTAGTAGTCATGCCAGTTGTCGCGGTAGTGGCTCGGGTAGTAGGGCGAGCCGCCGCTGACGTAGGAGCGTCCCGGGTTGACCACGGTGTCGGTCCGCTGGCCAGTCACCTTGGCGATGATGACCGAGTCGGCACCCGCGGCTTTCATCTTGGAGACCGTGGCGTTCTTGTCCTCGAGTTCGGCCAGGCTCATGTGCTGGTAGCTGGAGACGCCCTTGACGCCCTTGGCAGCAAGCTGGCGGCCGAACTCGTCCTCGAACAGGCGTCGAGTCAAGTCTGTCCTTGCAGCACCGATAATGAAAATGGATTTCACTGCACCACCCTTGTACTCGGGGTTGGTCCAGGTGGCGTCCATGGACGTGGCAGCGCAGCCGCCGAGCAACATCAGCAGGGCCAGGGGCAGGATCAAACGAAACGGTTTCATCTTGTGGTCACTCCGGGTAAATCGTCATCCAAGCATAACGCCATCAGGTTTGGCTGCAAGCCTGCAACGGAAATCGGTTGATCCGTCTGTCGTGATCCGCACAATGGCCGCATGCAGCACCGCCGAGCCCCCAGCTACCCGGTCGACGACAGCGAGCGCAAGCGAGCGAAGGTCCCACACGAGTTGTTCCTGACCAACCTGATCGGCAACCACATCCTGCTGTTCGTCTCGACGCTGGGCATGGCCAGCCACAACGTCGTGCCGTTGACGTCGGTGCCGGTGATCTCGTTCGCCATCCTCGGTTTCACTCTCTGGCGCGCGCGCCGGGCCCGTCTGCGCGACAGCTGGTACGTCATGGCGCACTGGCAGGTGGCGGCGCGTTTCAGCCGTATCTTCATTGCCATGCTGGTGTTGCTGGCGCTGTCGGGGAGTGCGGCCTGGTTCGGCTACGAAACCTTCGGTGTGCGCAAGGAGGCGGCGCTCGCCCTGGCCGGTGGTGTCGGCATGCTGCCGACCATGGTCACCATGCTGGTGCTGATCGTCATCGAGTCGGACGTCCTGCACCAGGCGGCCCATGGGCGCCTGCCGGGCTGGGCCGTGCGTCGGCACCCACCACCCGATGGCATGGAATTGCAGCAACCTTCGGACGGATGAGGGTCTGGCTGGATGGTCCGGTTTCGCATCTGCATTGGCCATTTTCTGCCAGACTGTGCAGACCGGAGCTGTACCCGTTCCAGACCGAGGAGTGATGACATGCGTCGTGCAAGCTTGCTTTTTTTCGTTCTCGCCACCGCCCTCTTCACGACTTCCGCTCTGGCCCAGTCCCAGCCGCCGAAGCGCGAAATCGTCCAGGTCGCGGGTGACCTCTACCGGTTCCAGAACAACTTTCATGTCTCGGTCTTCCTGGTCACGCCCGACGGCGTCATCGCCACCGACCCGATCGATGCCGGTGCCGCGGCCTGGCTCGAAAACGCTATCCGCGAGCGGTTCGGCAAGGAGATCCGCTACGTCATCTACTCGCACGATCATCGCGACCACATCGCCGGAGGCGAGGTGTGGGCCGACACCGCGACGGTGATTGCTCACGACAACGCCCGCCGAGCGATCATCGGCGAAAAACGGCCGACCGCCGTACCGCAGGTCACCTTTAGCGACCGTCTTACCGTCGAACTCGGTGGCAAGCGGGTCGAGGTGATCTACCCGGGACGCAGCCACTCCGACAACCTGGTGGTGATGCGCTTCCCTGAAGAACGCGCGCTGTTCGCGGTCGATTTCATTTCGGTCGACCGGGTCGCCTACAAGGACCTGCCTGACTCCTACTGGCCCGACTGGATCGACGCCGTACGCGTGGTTGAGGGGCTCGATTTCGACATCCTGATCCCCGGACACGGTCCCAACGGCACCAAGGCTGACGTTGCCGAACACCGTGCCTACCTGCAGAGCGTGCACGACCAGGTGCTGGCCGCGCTGCGCGAGGGTCTGAGCCTGGAAGAGACGCAGAAACGGATCGACCTATCCGCCTACAGCAAGTTCGGCATGTTCGAGCCGTGGGCGCCGCTGAATGTCGAAGGGATGTACTTAAGGCTGTCGCAACAGCGTCGCGGCAACTGATTGTTACGGGGTTGGAAGGGGAGTGGAATGACCGACCTGATTGAACAACTCGTCAACCTGGTGGGACCCAACCACGTGCTGCAGGGTGACGATGTCACCTCGCGCCCGGCAGGCTGGCGCCTGGGCCCGAGCGCGGCCAAGGCGATCGTGCGCCCGGCCGATACCGCCGAGATCGCGGATGTACTTCGCCTGTGCCACGATGTCGGCCAGTCTGTCGTGACCCACGGCGGTCGTACCGGAGTCGCCGGCGGGGCCGTGACCACGCCCGACGATATCGCGCTGTCACTGGAGCGACTGACGGCGATCGAGGAGATCGACATCGCCAATCGCACCATGCGGGTGCAGGCGGGTGTGCCGTTGCAGGTGGTGCAGGAACGCGCCGATGCCGACGGCCTGCTGTTCCCGCAGGATCTCGGCGCGCGTGGCACGGCCACCATCGGCGGCATGGTCGCGACCAACGCCGGCGGCAACCGTGTGATCCGCTACGGCATGATGCGCGACATGGTGCTCGGCCTCGAGGCGGTACTCGCCGACGGCACCGTGGTCTCGTCGCTGCACAAGGTGATCAAGAACAATGCCGGTTACGACCTGCGCCAGCTCTTCGTCGGCAGCGAGGGGACACTCGGCGTCGTCACCCGGATCGTGCTGCGGTTGCGGCCGAAGCCGCGCAGCCAGAGCACGGCGCTGCTCACGGCGCCCGATTTCCCGGCCGTGGCCAGCCTGCTCTCCGAACTCGAGGCGTCGCTCGGTGGGCAGCTCAGCGTCTTCGAGGCGATGTGGGATGACTACTATTCGCTGTCGGCGGCGACCGCCTGGGGCGATCGTCCGGCACCGTTCGCGCCGGGCTCGTCACCGTTCTACGTGCTGATCGAGTCGCTCGGTGGCGATGTCGACGAGGACGGCGAGCGTTTCGCCAAGGCGCTTGATGCCGCCCACGCCAAGGGCCTTGTCGGCGAAGCGGTGATCGCCCAATCGGAACAGGAGCGATTGAACCTGTGGGCGGTGCGCGACAACGTCGAGTGCCTGCACGATCTCGACCCGGTGTTCCTGTTCGATGTTAGCCTGGCGATCGGTGACATGCAGGACTACGTCACTGAACTGGGCGAAAAGCTCGGTGTCCGCTGGCCCGATCATCGACTGATCGTTTTCGGTCATCTCGGCGACGGCAACCTGCACGTGGTCGTCGCCGTCGGCGACGGCTCCGACTCGGCACGCGCCGCGGTCGAGGCTGTCGTCTACGGCGGCATCGAGGTGCGCGGAGGCTCGGTCTCGGCCGAGCACGGCATCGGCCTGGAGAAAGTCGACCACCTGCACCACAGCCGCAGTCCGGCCGAGCTGGCGCTGATGCATTCGCTCAAACGGGCGCTTGATCCTGACGGCATCCTCAACCCGGGCAAGGTGCTGGCCGACAGCGCCTGAGGCTCAGCGCAGCCCCTCTGCCGCCAGCCGCTGGTCGACGCGGATCTGTACCGCGTGAGTGACTGACTGCGCCCAGCGCTGGGTCGCCTGGATCGATTGCATGGTCACCTGCGGCATCACCCTGATCGCCTTTTTCCCCGCGGGTGTGCGGTAGAACGTCACCATCGCCTGGATCTCCGCGAGCGTGAAGTGCTGGTGGTAGATCGGGTAGACCGCCGCGAACAGACCATGATCGCCATCGAGCCGGGCGTCGAGAACCGCGCGCACCTCCTGGCCGATGACCGCCTGCGCCTGTGGCGGCAGGCCCGGATTGGCTGCCGTGAACATCATCTGCGCCTGTTTGACGTAGGCGTCGCCGAACTGGTTTTTCATCTCCGTCGCACCGGTCACCTCCATCAGTTCCAGGATGGCGGCCTTCTTGGCCGGGGTGAGCGCTTCGGCTGCTGACAGCACCGGTGCGAGGAGCAGCAGCAGGAGGAGGAGAATCATCCGCATGGTCATCGGTAGCGCTTCCATTGTTTCCAATTCGATCATGCTGGCATGTCGGTCGGGTGCTGCCCATTCCCCGGTCGATGTAGACGACGCCCGGTACGGGTTCCCCACAGTTGATACAGGTCAACCGGGAGAACCACGTCATTCCAGAATGATGCCTAGACTGAGTCGGTTGAATGTTATTTCCGCAACCTCCGTGAGCTACGGAGCTAGGAGTCCTGATGGCACAGTTGTACGCCTCGATCCTCGACACAGTTGGTGACACCCCGATCGTACGCATCAACCACCTCGCTCCCGAGGGGATCGATCTCTACGTCAAGGTCGAGGCGTTCAACCCCATGGGATCGGTCAAGGACCGTCTGGCGCTGGGCGTGATCGAGGACGCCGAGCGCAGCGGCGCCCTCCAGCCGGGGCAGACCGTGATCGAGGCGACCTCAGGCAATACCGGTATCGGCCTGGCCATGGTCTGCGCCCAGAAGGGTTACCCACTGGTGGTCACCATGGCGGAGAACTTCAGTGTCGAGCGCCGGCGGCTGATGCGTTTTCTCGGGTGCAGGGTGGTGCTGACCCCGGCGTCGGAGATGGGCAGCGGCATGCTGGCCAAGGCGATCGAGCTGGCCGAGACACACGGCTGGTTTCTCTGCCACCAGTTCGAGAACGAGGCCAACGCCGACATGCACTCGCGCACCACGGCGCCGGAGATTCTCGAGGCCTTCGCCGGTCATCGACTCGACTGCTGGGTGACAGGTTACGGCACCGGCGGCACGCTGAAGGGGGTCTCCCGGGTACTGAAGAAGGAGCGCCCGGAGATCCGAATCGCGGTGTGCGAGCCGGACAACTCGCCGCTGCTCGGCAGCGGCCACGGCCAGCGTCGCAATCCCGACGGCACACCGGCCGAAAGCCATGACGCCTTCCGCCCGCACCTGATGCAGGGTTGGACGCCCGATTTTATCCCCAAGCTGGTCGGTGATGTCATCGACGGCGGACTGTTCGACCAGCTGGTGCCGATCAAGGGAGCTGACGCCCTGCAGTGCTCGCGTGACCTGGCGCAGAGGGAAGGCATCTTCACCGGGATCAGCGGCGGTGCCACCTTCGCCGGGGCGCTGCAGGTCGCCCGCGAGTCGACATCCGGCAGCGTCATCCTCTGCATGCTGCCCGACACCGGTGAGCGCTACCTGAGCACGCCCCTGTTCGAGGACGTCCCCGCCGACATGACCGAGGAGGAGATCACCATCTCCCAGTCCACGCCGCGCTTCCGCTTCGACACGACGCCGGCGGATGATGACACGCCCACGGCCGATGCTGGCGAAGAGGAAGTCGCCGCGACACCCGAGGCCGAGGCCTTCGTTAACGAGACCATAGCCAGTTCGGAGCGACCGGTGGTGTTGTTCGCGCTCGAGTGGTGCGAGTTCTGCTGGTCGGTACGCAAGCTGTTCGCTCACCTGGGGGTCGACTACAACTCCATCGACCTCGATTCCGCCGCCTACCAGGGGAACGACTGGGGTGGCCAGGTGCGCGCCGCGCTAATCGCCCGCACCGGCATGCCGACCATTCCGCAGATTTTCATCGGCGGTCAGTTCATCGGCGGGGCGAGCGAGACCTTCGACGCCTTCAAGGCCGGCGAGTTGCAGCAGGCCTTCAGCAAGGCTGGAATCGGGATCACTGGGGCGGAGGGACTCGATCCGTACGACTTCCTGCCGACGTGGCTGCACCCGCGCTGAAGGCGAGCGCTCCCTGAACCGGATATTCTCCACGTGGTTGCCAATGCGGCGTAGAATACGCCGGATTCCGCCCCCGCCCGGCACGGGTCGTTCCAACCAGTCCCGGGCAACCAAATCGCACCAGGCCCGGCCATGACTGACCCGTCGCTCTCCCCGTTCGCCCATTTCGGGCTTGCCCCCGCCGTTCTACAGGCCGTCGAGGAGGTCGGTTACGAGACGCCATCGCCGATCCAGGCCGAGGCGATCCCGCCGTTGCTGGAAGGACATGACCTGCTCGGGCAGGCACAGACCGGCACCGGCAAGACCGCCGCTTTCGCCTTGCCATTGCTGAGCCGCCTAGATCTTGGTCTCGCCGTACCGCAGCTGCTGGTGCTGACGCCGACCCGTGAACTGGCGATCCAGGTCGCCGAGGCGCTGCAGACCTACGCCCGTCACCTGCGCGGCTTCCACGTGCTGCCGATCTACGGCGGTCAGTCCATCGGGGTCCAGCTACGCCAGCTCAAGCGCGGTGTGCACGTCATCGTCGGCACGCCCGGTCGGATCATCGATCATCTCGGTCGGAAAACCCTGAAGCTCGATCAGCTCAAGGCGATGGTTCTCGACGAGGCCGACGAAATGCTGCGCATGGGTTTCATCGACGACGTCGAGGCGATCCTCGAGGCGACGCCGTCGACCCGCCAGGTGGCCCTGTTCTCCGCCACCATGCCCCCGGCGATTTCCAGGGTGGCGAAAAAACACCTCAGCGAACCGGTCGAGGTCCGCATCGCCTCCAAGACGGCGACGGTGGCCACTGTAGTGCAGCGCTTCTGGCCGGTGAGTGGTCTGCACAAGCTCGATGCCCTGACCCGCATCCTCGAGGTCGAGGAGTTCGACGGCATGCTGGTCTTCGTGCGCACCAAGCAGGCGACCGAGGAGCTGGCCGGCAAGCTCGAGGCGCGCGGTTACGCCGCCACGGCCCTGAACGGCGACATGCCGCAGCCGTTGCGTGAGCGTACTGTCGAACGCCTGCGCAATGGCAAGCTCGACATCGTCGTCGCCACCGACGTCGCCGCTCGTGGCCTCGACGTCGAGCGCATCACTCACGTGATCAATTACGACATCCCCTACGACCCCGAGGCCTACGTCCATCGCATCGGACGCACCGGTCGTGCCGGGCGGACCGGGCAGGCGATCATGTTCGTCGCCCCGCGCGAACGGCGCATGCTGCACATCATCGAACAAGCCACGCGCCAGCAGATCTCGCCGATGCGGATGCCCACGCGTGAGGATGTCACCGACCGTCGCGTGGCCCGATTCAAGGAACTGCTGGACGAGACGCTGGAAGGCCAGGAACTCGATTTCTTCCAGAAGGTGGTCGATGGCTATCGCGAGGAGCGTGGCACCGACATCGAGGTGGTGGCCGCCGCGCTGGCCTTCCTGGTGCAGCGCGAGCGCCCGCTGGCACCGCCGGCCGACAATCTGCCGCCCGAACGCCCTGGCCGTGCCGAGCGACCCAACCGTCCCGACCGTTCGGAACGTCCAGCCCGTTCCGAACGGCCGATGCACGACACCCGCCCGGCACCTCGCCGGGAACATGGCGACGATTCCCGTGCCGCGCCGCCAGGATCCACGCGATTCCGCCTCGAAGTCGGCCGTGACCACGGCGTGCAGCCGAAGAACATCGTCGGCGCCATCGCCAACGAGGCCGGGCTCGACAGCCGCGACATCGGTCACATCAAGCTTTTCGACAGCTTCAGCACGGTCGATCTACCGGAAGGGATGCCCAAGGAGATCTTCAAGCACCTGCAGTCGGTCTGGGTCTGCGGACGCCAGCTGCTTCTGAGCCCCGACGGCAAGTTCAGGGAAGGGGCACAGCGGAAGCCGGATTCCCGTCCGGGTGGAAAGAAGAAAAAGGCTACGCTCGGTGTCAAGAAGGGCAAGACCAAAGCCAGGAAGAAGGACAAGGACCAGGGCAAAGACCAGGGCAAGGACCAGGGCAAGGACCAGGGCAAGGACCAGGGCAAGGACCAGGGCAAGGACCAGGGCAAGGACCAGGGCAAGGCGAAGTGACGCCTGAGAGCCGAGGTTACGACTCCTCGAAGTAGGTGCGGCGGACGTATTCGGCGAGCAGTTCGAACTCGTTCTCGACCCGCTCCAGGATCCGGCTTTCGGCACCGCATCCCTCGCACTGCCACAGTGTCTCCTCGCGTCCGGAAGGACGTCGCTTGGATAACGGCTTGTGGTAGGTGGCCGTGCCGCATGTGCTGCACATGCCGGGGCGGAAGAAGTTGATGTCCTCGTGGACGTAGGTCGGTGGCATCCGTCGCCTCGCGTGCTCTCCTGGCTGCCCCTGATTCTAGCGCACGCGGCTGCCATTGCGGACCATCGACGTTAGAATGCCGCCCCGCGGCCTGCATCCCCATCCATGCGAGACGACATGCGCGACCAGAATCCACGGCGAGCCGACTACCGCTACTTCCAGCCGATCACCACGCGCTGGATGGACAACGACCTCTACGGCCACGTCAACAACGTCACCTACTACAGCTATTTCGACACCGTCGCCAACCACTTCCTGATCCACGAAGGGGGGCTCGATATCCTCGCGGCGCCGGTCATCGGCTACGTGGTCAGTTCCAACTGCGAATACCGCAAGCCTCTCACTTACCCGCAGCCGATCGAGGCAGGACTGCGTACCGACCGTCTCGGTTCGAGTTCGGTCACGTACGGCATCGCCATCTTCGCCGAGGGCGACGACGAGGTGAGTGCCTTCGGTCAGTTCGTGCACGTCTTCGTCGAGCGGGCGAGCAACAATCCGGTGCCGATCCCGGACAGCCTGCGGGTGGCGCTCTCACGTATCAGTGTCGCCTGACCCGAAGCCTTCAGCTCTCATCTCCGAGGAAGGCGCGAAACGCCGCGCGCGCCTCGGGGCTCTGTAGCCGTTCGGCGAACTGCGCCGCCTCGGCCTGCATCCTGGCGGCGACCGATTCCGTTTCGCGCTTCAGCAGCGCCTTGGTCACGCGCACGGCCGTGCGCGGTTTCCCTGCCAGGCGGCGGGCGGCATCACGGGCCGTGTCGACGACGTCGGCGCCGGGAACGACCCCGTTCAGCAGGCCCAGCGCCTGTGCCTTTACGGCGTCGAAGGGTTCGCCGAGCAGCAGCAACTCGGCGGCGCGCGCATGCCCGGCCACCCTGGGCAGCAGCAGCGACGAGGCCGCTTCGGGGACCAGCCCGAGATCGACAAAAGGCAACCGGAAGATCGCGTCGTCCCCGGCGTAGACCAGGTCGCAGTGCAGCAGCAGCGTCGTGCCGATGCCGATCGCCAGGCCGTTGACCGCGGCGACCACGGGCAGCGGGCAGTTCGCCAGCGTGTCGAGGAACGCGAATACCGGGCTTTGCTCATCCAGGGGCGGGTCGTCGAGGAAGTCGCGCAGGTCGTTGCCTGAGGTGAAAGCATCGCCGCTGCCGTAGAACAGCACGGCGCCGACTTCGGTCTTCTCGGCCGATTCGCGCAACCGGTCGGCGAGGGAAGCGTACATCGCCCTCGTCAGGGCGTTCTTTTTTTCCGGGCGAGCGAAGCAGAGTTCGAGCACACCCGCTTCGATTCGGGACTGGATGGCATCACTCACGGGCCACTCCTCTCCATCGCTGGGTAGTGTCCGAAGCTTAGGGATTCGTGACGGTAGCGTCGAATACAAAGCGTTTGGCGGCTCAGTAGTCGGCTTCCGGAATGGATCCTGCCCGATCGTGTCCGCTCTTCACTTCATGATTTCAACTGGGTCAAATTCCGTACCGGCTGCCGAACAGCGATTGGCTGAGCGACCACGCGCTGCCATGCTGAAGTGATGGACCGGCCTGTAATCCTGCATCACGTCCTTGGCGCGCTGTTGTTCGCAGCGGCTTCGGCCGCACAGGCGATCGAGATGCCCGAACTGGTCGTCATCCCTGCCGGGCCGTTCTTGCGTGGCTCGGACGCCGCCGAGCGCGAGGCGGCCTACCAGTTGGACGCGGCAGCCTATGGCCACGATGCGACCCGGCAGCAGGGCTGGTACGACGACGAACCGCCGCGTGCAGAGCGGACCACCGACGCCTTCTCAATCAGCATCATGCCGGTCACCAACCGCCAGTACGCCGCCTTTGTCGCCGTGACCGGCCACCGGGTCCCGGATGTCGATCCCGCCAGCTGGAGCGCCTCCGGCCTGGCCCAGCCCTACGCCCTGACCCGGCGCCACGCCTGGGCTGATGGCCGTATCCCGGCCGGTCGCGAAGAGCACCCGGTGGTGTTGGTCAGCCGAGGCGATGCCGAGGTCTACGCCAGGTGGTTGTCACTGCGTACCGGCACGAACTGGCGGCTGCCGGCCGAGGCGGAGTGGGAGAAGGCGGCTCGCGGCAGTGACGGTCGCCGGTTCCCATGGGGAGATGCCTACGACCCGGCCCGCCTGAACAGCCACGATGCCGGGTCGTACGATACGACGCCGGTCGGTCGCTATCTCGACGGTGCCAGTCCGTACGGCCTGCTCGATGCTTCCGGCCAGGTCTACGAATGGACCGCGACCCGGGCCGGTCCGAACCGCGCGGTGGTCAAGGGCGGTTCCTGGGATGATCGTGGCTGCGGTGTCTGCCGGCCGGCGGCGCGTCACGCCCGTCCCGACACGTTGCGTCACATCCTGATCGGCTTTCGCGTCGTCTGCGACTGAGCCTGTTTTTTTCCGGGCTTGTTCAACTCCAGGCGGCATAAACCTGCAGCGCGATCGCATCGACGACGAGCAGCAACAGCACGTAGAAGGCGTTGGCCCGGATCATTCGCAACGGACCAATACCGTAACGTCCCTGTAGCGTGATCTGCAGTACCGAGAAGGGCGAGACCACGACACCGACCGCCCAGGCCATCAGGAACGTGATGCCGAGCAGGTTCGGGTCGGCGACCCATGGACCGAGCGCGCCGCCGGCAACCGCAATGGTGATGACCGGGTGGATGCCGACGAGCGACGCGACAGTCATCGCCAGTAACAGGACAGTCGCCTCGGTCGGTCCGAAGGTGGCCACGGCCAGGTTCGGGTAGCTGGTCGCGATCGCACTGGCAACCCCGGCGGCGAGCACCCCCGCGGCGAGGAACAGCACCAGCTCGCCGGCCATCCGCGGCAGTCCGTCGACGACATGTCCGCCGAGTCGGCGAGCGCGGCCGCTCTCGGGTCGGACCAGGAGCAGGCCAACGGTCACCGACAGGGCCAGCAGCGCGATCACCGCGAGGATCGGGATCACGGGAAAGAGCCAGTGCACCAGCAGCACGCCGACCGTGAGTAGCGCCGGCACCATCAGCGCGTCGAAGTGCATCGGGTAGCCGTGAAACTGGCCGCTCTCTGGCTGCCTCAGAAGCAGTAATCCCCCCAGACCGAGCGCAACCGCCGCGACGGCTATGCCGACCGGGGCCATCGAGCCCAGGCTTGAGCCCGGGGCGTTGGATAACGCGACCGCCATCGCGGCAAAGAATGGCGACCAGTGGGCTGCGGCGCTGAAGCCTCGCGCCAGCACCTGTGCCTGGGGCAGCGACAGCTGCCGGTGCAGGGCGAGGCGGTCACCCATGATCGACAGCGCGGTGAAGTTGATCGCCGCGCCGAACAGGTGGACGCCGAGCAGTGTGCGCCAGATTTCGCCACGCCCCCGGGGTAAACGCTCATCCTGGTCACTGCGCGGCAGGGCCACCAGGCGTACGAAGCTGACGGCGACCAGCATCGTAAGCAGCATGGCGTGGCCGCTGATGGCGTGGCCCAACCGCATCTCGCCACCTTGCAGCCCGGCCCAGGCGAGCCCGGTCACGCCGACCACGATCATGGCGATTGCCTGCCATCGCTGGTGGCGACCGACCTTCGGCAGCAACAGCAGGGCTCCGGCCCAACCCACCGCGCCGGCGAGATGCAGCGGCAGCTGAGGCATCAGACCGTGCAGGATCGCCAGCAGGGTCATGGTCAGCATAAGCGGCCCCGCGAGGCGGCCAGGTTCATACATCAGGGGTGGTGTCGATCACGGGTGTCGAGGGGCATATGTCCTGGTAGACGTCAACTTAAACATCAAATGACGTATACGTAATCAATGACTTACGCTGATACTAAATAAAATATATTGATGTATGACATAACAGAATTTTGCTTGAATGAGGTATTCTCACAAGGTTTCATTGTGCGCTGCACAGGTGCAGGATCGGGTGGTGTAACCACCCTCGCGAATGGGTGACGGTACCAGCTGTTCAGCCATACTGGCACATCCGCTGGTCGCCACGACGAGGTATTGAACATGCTGATCGGTATTCCGAAAGAGATCGAAGAAGGTGAGAAGCGGGTTGCGTTGACACCCGACTCCGCCGAGCAGCTGATCGACCTGGGGTTCGAGCTGGTGATCGAAACCGGCGCCGGCGCGCGGGCCAACTTCAGTGACGAGGCTTACGCCAAGCTGGGCGTTCAGCTCGTGGAGGACCCGCGCGAGCTTTGGCGGACCGCCGACATCATCATGAAGGTGCGGCCACCACAGCCACACCCGGAACTCGGCTTCAACGGCATCGAACTGCTCAAGGAAGGGCAGACGCTGATCAGCTTCATCTACCCGACCCAGAACCCGCGCATGCTCGAGCGCCTGGCGGAGCATGGCGTGTCCGCCATCGCCATGGATGCGGTGCCGCGTATTTCTCGAGCACAGAAACTCGACGCCTTGAGTTCCATGGCCAACATCGCGGGCTACCGTGCGGTCGTCGAGGCGGCACAGCATTTCGGCCGGTTCTTCACCGGCCAGGTGACCGCGGCCGGGAGCATCCCACCAGCCAAGGTGTTGGTGATCGGCGCCGGCGTCGCCGGGCTCGCCGCCATCGGCGCGGCCAAGAGCATGGGCGCGGTCGTGCGCGCGTTCGACACCCGCCCCGAGGTGAAGGAGCAGGTCGAGAGCCTGAATGCCGAGTTCCTGATGCTCGAGTTCGAGGACGAGGACGGCAGCGGCGAGGGCGGTTACGCCAAGACCATGAGCCCGGAGTTCATCAAGGCGGAGATGGACCTGTTCGCCGCCCAGGCGGTCGACGTGGACATCATCATCACCACCGCCCTGATCCCCGGCAAGCCGGCCCCGGAACTGATCACCGAGCGCATGGTGGCCAACATGAAACCCGGCAGCGTGATTGTCGACCTCGCGGCCGAGGCCGGCGGCAACTGCAAGCTCACTGAGAAGAACCGGGTCGTGGTCCGGCACGGAGTGACGCTGATCGGTTACACCGACCTGCCGAGTCGCCTGGCAGCGCAGTCCAGCCAGCTCTACGCCACCAACCTGCGCCACCTGGTCGCGGAGATGTGCCCGGAAAAAGATGGCGAGATCGTCATCGACATGGAGGACGAGGTCATCCGTGGCTGCACCGTGGTCAAGGACGGCGAGATCACCTGGCCCCCGCCGGCGCCGCGCATCTCTCTCGCACCCAGCGAAGACATCGATAAAGAGGCCGTCAAGGACCTGTCACGAGATGAACCCGAGCCGGCCCACCCGCTGGCGTTCCTGGTGCCCCTGGTCCTGGCCGGAATCGGTCTGTTCGGCCTGGGCCTGGTGGCCCCGCCCGACTTCATGGGCCACCTGACGGTCTTCGTGCTCTCCTGTTTCGTCGGCTACATGGTGATCTGGGGTGTCTCCCATTCCCTGCATACGCCGCTGATGAGCGTCACCAATGCCATCAGCAGCATCATCGTCATCGGGGCGCTGATGCAAGTGTCCACGCCGGGCACGGCAGGGGTGCTGCTGGCCACGCTGGCCATCTTCATCACCAGCATCAACATCGTGGGCGGTTTCGCGGTCACCCAGCGCATGCTGCGCATGTTCCG
>CAXMPC010000145.1:0-3132 GCA_964195335.1 uncultured Gammaproteobacteria bacterium
GTGGCCACTGCCGGGTTCGGCACAGCCTACGAATGCGTTGAGACTGGCCACGCGGTGGATCAGGCCGTGCGCCTGGAGGAAATCGAGGGCGCGGTAGACCGTGATCGGTGCCGGCCGCGACTCACCGTCCACCATCAGGTCGAGGATGGCGTAGGCGCCGATCGGCTCGTGACTGTCCCAGACCAGTTCCAGCACCCGGCGCCGCTGCGGTGTCAGCCGCGCGCCCCGCTTACGGCAGAGTGCTTCGGCCCGATGCAGCGCGGTGGCCACGCAGCTGGCGTGATCGTGCTCGGGTTTGGGGAAGATGACGGTCGGTTCACTCATGGGCACTTGCCACCAGCCGGGGTGGTTATGTTACTTTATAACATAACATGAATACTTCAGAACCCAATCCGTCACCCGAAGACGAGGGGCCGAACCTTAAGTTCGCCGCCATCGCAGGCACCGTCGTGCTCAGCATCATGCTGATCGCCGTGGTCTTCCTGCGAGATTCGCCGCACCTGGCCGAAAAGCGCCACGTACTGGCGACCATCCCGCCTCTGCACTCGCTGGTGAGCGCCATCATGGGCGACTCCGGCACGCCGGTGCTGCTGCTCCCGGGCGGGACCAGCCCGCACGGTCACATTCTCAGGCCGTCAGAGAACGAGGCCTTCTATCGCGCCCAGCTGATCATCTGGGTCGACCCGACCGTCGAGACCTCCCTGCCGCAGATGATCAACCACCTGCCGAATCACATCTACCTGCTGAAGGTCGGGACGCTCGAGGACATGACCCTCCTGCCGCCGCGACGTGGCGGACTCTGGCAGTCAGGCACTCAAGAGGTCCCCGTCACGCAGGGCGAGACCGCTGCCGAGCACGATGACGTCAATGACCCGCACGTCTGGCTGGACCCGCAAAACGCGATCGTCTGGGTCAACTCGATCACCAACAACCTGTCCACGCTCGATCCACCCAACGCCATCTACTACCGCGAGAACGCCGACGCCCTGATCACGCGGTTGCAGGCGCTGGATGCCGAGTTGCGCGAACAACTCGCCCCGTTCACGGACGTCCCCTACCTCGTCTACCACGACGCCTACCAGTACTTCGAGGCGCGTTACGCCCTCAATCCGGTCGGTGCTTTCACCCTGTCGGCCGACCGGCCGATCAGCGCCAGGCGTTACTCGGAAATGCAAGCGCTGTTGCGGGATGGCGACGTGAAGTGCCTGTTCGTCGAACCGCAGTTCCCGCCCCAGCAGGTCGAACGGCTGGTCGAAGAGACCGGCGTCACGATGGCCTACCTCGATCCTCTCGGTGTCGGCCTGATTCCAGGTCCCGAGCTCTACTTCAGGCTGATGCGCGGCCTGGGCAACTCGCTGGCCACCTGCCTCGGCGGCAGCTGATACAGGAATCAGCCGGTCGCAATCGGCCGCGCCGGATCGCGGATCCACTCGCTCCACGAGCCGACGTAGAGACGCGAGCCGTGCAGGCCAGCGTGTTCCATCGCCAGCACGTTGTGGCAGGCGTTGACCCCCGAACCGCAGTAGTGGATCGCCTCCCCCGCCGCGGCCGTACCCAGTGCCTCGACGTACCTCTGGTGCAACTCGGACGCCGGCAGGTAACGCCCGCGGCTGTCGAGGTTGCCCTGAAGCGGCAGGTTCAGTGCGCCGGGAATATGCCCGGCGACCGGATCGATCGGCTCGGCCTCGCCACGAAAACGTTCCGGGGTGCGCGCATCGACCAGGGGACCATGGCTGCCCGAGAGCAGTGACTCGATCGGCACGGCCAGGTCCCGCTTCAGCTCGGCGGTGAACTGCCGCGGGGCGCGTTCCGGCAGCGCGGTCGTAACCGCCCCGGCTGATTCAGTCCAGCTACGGTAGCCGCCGTCGAGCACCGCCACCGCCTCGTGGCCGAGCCAGCGCAGCAGCCACCAGAGACGCGATGCGAGGCCTCCGTCATTGGCGTCGTAGACCACCACCTGCACCATGCGGTCGACTCCCCACGCGCCGAGGCGTTCGGCCAGCTCGTCCGGGTCGGGCAGCGGGTGGCGTCCGGTCGTCGACGTCACCGGGCCTGAGAGGTCCTCGTTGAGATCGGCAAAGCGGGCACCGGGTATGTGCCCCTCCCCGTAGGCCAATCGGCCCGCTTCCGGCTTGAACAGATTGAAACGGCAGTCGAACAGCGCCCAGTCGGGATGACCCAGGTTGGCGGCCAGTGTCGGCACGTCGATCAATGTCTTGTATTGCATTACATTTACTTCCTATCTATTTGTTTAATAGATTTTCTTTGTGCCACATATTCAATAAGGCAAGGTCGACGCAGGCATGCCCGTGGAGGCTGCCTCGCAGCGCCCGGCACGGCTGATCGGGTTCACCGAGGCGGTCGACCACGGCCAGCGCATCACCGAACGCCTCGCCGCTACTGTAACGGCTGACGACGACCAGTGCCGGCACATCGGCGGCCGTCGCCGCTTGCAGTCCGACAGCGGTGTCCTCGATCGCCAGGCAGGCCGCGCTCGGCAACCCCAGGCCGTCGAGTGCCACACGGTAGAGGTCCGGAGCCGGTTTTTTCGCGGCCACCGATTCACCGCTGGCGATGACGGAAAACCAACCCAGCGCCTCCCGCCCCAGGGTCCGCAGCAGCAACCGCTCGACGTTGACCCGGCTGGTGGTGGTAGCGATCGCCTGCGGCAACCCGGCGGTTCGCGCCTCGACAATCAGCCGGGCGACACCCGGCCTCAAGTCCAGCCCGGCATCGAGCAGGTCGCCGTAGCGGCGTGTCTTGTCGGCATGGAGTTCGCTGACGAAGGCCTCGAAGCCTTCCGCTGCAGCTCGTTCCGGTTCCTCGGCGCGGGCGAAATGTCCGATCCGCTCACGTCCTCCGGCCACCGCGAGCAGATCCCGGTAGCGTCTCTCGTCCCAGCGCCAGTCGAGACCGGCAGCAGAAAACGCCGAATTGAAGGCTTGCCGGTGAAGTTCCTCGTTATCGACCAGGGTGCCATCGACGTCCCATATCAACGCCTGCAACGCCACCATCTCAGCCGACCAATACAAGAAGCCAGGTCACGCTTGCCAAGAAGATGGCGATCAGCACGGCGGCCGATCCGGCGTCCTTGGCCCGCCCGGACAAGGCATGGTGCTCGGGACCGTGACG
>CAXMPC010000146.1:0-14266 GCA_964195335.1 uncultured Gammaproteobacteria bacterium
CAAGATAGGCAACCCGAAAGCAATTGCCAACCTGGTTCAATTCGCCGACCTGTATTCGGTAGTGCGTAAAAACGTACGTGAAATTCTGGATAACTCGGCACAGATTTTCAAGGTCCACGGAGCCGCGCTGAAGGTCGAGGACCTCAGTCCGGCGTTGTTGACCGCCTCGGCTGATTTGATTCGGGCGATTCGACGCAACGATGAGGCAAGCCAGATCTATAATCTGGCGGGCTACGCCCTCGGCCTGGTCGCGCTGATACTGCTGTTGATGCTGATCGTGGTTGTTCCCCGGGAATCACGGTCCAGCCTGGCCGAATCGCGCGAGCAGAACGAACGCAACCAGCGCGCAATCTTGCGCCTGCTGGATGAAATGACCAATCTTGCCGATGGTGACCTGTCGACGCACACCACCGTCACCGAAGACATCACCGGCGCCATCGCCGACTCGGTCAACTACGCCATCGATGCCCTGCGCAACCTGGTTACCTCGATCAACCAGACCTCGCAAGATGTCACCGGGGCGGCCCAGAGAAGCCGTGCGACCACCCTGGAACTGGCGCTTGCGAGCCAGAAGCAGGCCGGCCAGATCACCGAGGCGAGCACCCGCATCGGTGCCATGGCCCAGTCGATGGAGCAGGTCTCAAGCGAGGCGGGCAACTCGGCTGACGTGGCGAAGCGCTCGGTGGACATCGCCCACCAGGGCGGTGAGGTGGTGCGTAACAGCATCAGCGGCATGGACACCATCCGTGAGCAGATCCAGGAGACCTCGAAGCGGATCAAGCGTCTCGGCGAGAGCTCGCAAGAGATCGGCGCCATCATCGAGCTGATCGACGACATTGCCGACCAGACCAACATCCTCGCGTTGAACGCGGCGATCCAGGCGGCGATGGCCGGCGAGGCCGGGCGCGGTTTCGCCGTGGTGGCCGACGAGGTGCAGCGCCTCGCTGAGCGCTCGACCGATGCCACCAAGCAGATCGGTGCGTTGATCAACACCATCCAGGCCGACACCAACGAGGCGGTCACGTCGATGGAGCGCAGTACCGCCAACGTGGTCAGCGGGGCCCAGCTGGCGTCCGACGCCGGCAAGGCACTCGAGGAGATCGAGAATGTCTCCAACCAGCTCTACGGGCTGATCCAGGGCATTGCCGATACCGCGCGTGGCGAGGCGTCCACCGCGGCCGAAGTCGCCGGCACCATGAACAGCATTCGGGAGGTCACGACCCAGACCACGGCCGGCACCAACGAAACCGCCAACTCGATCGGCAAGCTGGCCCAACAGGCCGAGCAGCTCCGCGATTCGGTGGCCGGCTTCAAGCTGCCAGAAATCCAGGCCTGACCAGGCTCCAGTTGGTGCCATCAACCCTGCGCCGTGGCTAGGACCTGACAGATGACGGATGCCGAACGCCCGAGTTCGCAGGCCCTGGACTGGGTCAAGAGCGAGCTTGACGAGACCCTGAAACAGGCGGTCCAGTCGCTAGAGTTCTTCGTCGAGAACACCGGCGACGAGTACGAGCTTGCCTCCTGTGCCGAGGCGCTGCACCAGGTGATCGGTACGCTGCAGCTCGTCGAGTTGCAGGGCGCGGTGCGCTATGCCGAGCAGATGCTCAGCCTGCTCGACGCCGTGCGGGAAGGCCAGGTCGAACGCAGTGAGGCGATCTTCGAGGCGCTGATGCGCGGCCTGCTGCAGCTGCCCGCCTATCTCGAGTACATCCAGTCCGGAGGCGATGACCTGCCCCAGGCCCTGTTGCCGGAGCTCAACGAACTCCGTGAACTTGGTGGAGAGCCACCGCTCGCCCCCGGGACCTTCTTCACCGTCGCCCTCGACGCCTTGCCGCCCGCGCCGGAGCAGGCCCCTTCGGCTCCGCTGCAGGCGCTGGCCGCCAAGGCACGACCTACCTACCAGAAGGCCCTGGTGACCTGGCTGCGCAACGCGCAGGATCCAAACGCCGTCCGGGTCCTGCTCAGGGTGTGCGAACTGCTGCGCCAGGCGGCAACAGGACCGGCCAGTGCTCGTCTCTGGTGGTCTGCCGGTGGCCTGTTCGAGGGCCTTGGGGCCGGGGCCATCGCTGCCGATCCGGCGGCGAAGCGGTTGTTGACCGCCCTGGATCGGCAGATCAAGGCACTGGCCGAAGCCGGCGAGTCCGATGACGGGGCTGAAGCCGAGGCGTTGACACGAGAGATCCTCTATCGCGTCGCCCAGGCCCTTGACGTCGGTACGTTGACCAGGGCCCTCGACGCGGCTTTCAGCCTGGCCGGCCTGGTACCCAGCGCCGAGCTGGTCGAGGAGGTCGGTAGGCGGCTGCACGGACCGGATACCGCGGTGCTTCGCAGCGTGGCTGAGGCGGTGAAGGAAGATTTCAACCGCGCCCGGGACATCATCGAGATCTTCGGCGCCAGCAGCGACGTCAATCCGGGCGATCTCGAACCGTTGCGCGATAACCTCAAGCGCCTGGCCGATACCCTCGGCATGATGGGACTCAACGGCCTGGCCGACGCGGTACGTGCCCAGCGCAGTTCGGTCGCAGAGATGATCGACGGTTCACTTGAGGCCGACGAGCCGCGGGTGGTCGATGTTGCCGAAGTGCTGTTGCACGTCAACACGTTCCTGCTCGAGCTCGCGGACGAGAGCCAGCGTACGCTGCGGGTCACCGATGTGCTGGCGCCGGTACCGACCATCGGCCCTAATCCGGGTGGCGTCGCTCAACCACGCATGACCGAGCTGGAAACACGCCAGAACGGTCGCGAAATGATCCGTGTCGGGCTGCAGGAGCTGGAGCAGGTGCGTGAGGCGGTCGTCGCCCTGGCGAGTGATGAGGGTGAGAATGCCACCCTCGCCGATCAGCCACGGCGCCTGATCGAGCTGGCCGGAGGGGTGCACATGCTCGGTCACGAGCAACCGGCCCTGCTGCTCGGCCAGCTGGCGGGAGTGATCGAACAGGCGACCCACGAACCGCTCGACGAAGAGCAGCTCGAAGGCCTGGCCGACGCCATCACCGCTATTGAATCGACGCTCGACGCCTACCAGGAGGGCCAGGCCACCGGCCGCTTCCTCGAGGTGGCCGAGGAACGCATCTCCGGCCTGGTTGGTATGCCGCCTGCAATTGACGAGGTGGACGACGCCTTTGTCGACATCGAGCAGGAATCGTCCCTCGAGACGGTGTTGGACTTCGACCTCGAAGAGGATCTAGAGCAGGTCACTGCCGAGGCGCCGATCGACATCGGTTTCGAGCCTGAATCGGCTGAGCCGGCGCCATCTCTCGAAGAAGAGTCAATCGAAGAAGCCTCTGCTGCCGAAGAGGCAGTGGAGATCGAGACACCGGTTACTGTCGAGGAGGCGAGCGAAACCGAGATAGCGGAAGAGGCCGTGGCCGAGCCGACGGCGGACGAGGTCGAGGAAGTCGTTGCCGAAGAGCCTGCGGCAGAGGTCGCCGAGGTCGCCGAGGCAGAGGCCATCGACGAGACGCTGCCGTTCCCGGTTCTGAGCGAGGAGTACGACGCCGAGACGCTGGACATCTTCCTCGAGGAGGCGGACGAGGTGGTGGCCTTGCTGGGCGAGCAGGTACCGCAATGGTGCGCGAACCCGTCCGACAACGACCTTCTGGGAGACATCCAGCGGGCGTTCCACACCTTGAAAGGGAGTGGCCGGCTGGTTGGCGCGCTGCTGATCGGCGAGTTCGCCTGGGGTTACGAAAACCTGCTCAACCGGGTGGTCGAAGGGACGCGCCCGGCGGATTCGGAGTTGCTGGAGACACTCGGTCGGGTGGTGACCCTGCTACCAGGGCTGGTGGACCAGTTGCGAGGCGGGCCGTCACCGGGCGACGAGGTCGGTGTGCTGATGCGCTCCGCCGAGGCGCTGATCGAAGGTCGGCCACTGCCGACGCCAGTCGCGCCGCCCGTGACCGAAGAGCCGGTTGAAGAAGCCTCTGCTGCCGAGGAGGCAGTGGAGATCGAGACACCGGTTACGGTCGAGGAAGCGAGCGAAACCGAGATAGCGGAAGAGGCCGTGGCCGAGCCGACGGCGGACGAGGTCGAGGAAGTCATTGCCGAAGAGCTTGCGGACGAGGCCGAAGCGGCCGAGATTCCCGATCAAGCCGAGGACGCCGTGGAAGTTGTCGAGGAGGCCGTAGCGGAGGCTGCCGAGACCCCAATCGAAGCGGACGAGATCGAGGCGCCAGCCGAGGAGCCGTTGGCTGAAGAAGCCACGGCTGAACCGGCGCCCACGCCACGTATCGACCCCCAGCTCTATGCCATCTACCAGAACGAGGCAAAGGTACACCTGGCCACGTTGGCGACCTTCGTCGACCAGGTGCGCAGCGGCGAGAGCTCGGTGCCGCCCGAAGAGGCGGTTCGTGCATTGCACACCCTGCGTGGCAGTTCGGGGATGTCCGAGGCACAATCGGTCGCCACGCTGGCAGGGCTCCTCGAGGAGCGATGCAAGCCGCTGCTCGCATCCAGCCAGCCGCTCGATTCGACCGCTGTGGAGCACCTGGATGAGGCGGTCAGGCTGATCGAACAGATCGTGAGCGCCCTCGGTGATGTCTCTATCGACTACCCGGACGCCTCCGGGCTGGTCGAGCGGATCAGCGCCGCGGGCTTGCCGGACGAGGAGCGCGCGGCCGAGCCTACGTCTCCCGACGAAGCGGCATTGGCCAACAAGTTGCTGATCTCCGGGGCCGACCTGATCGACCAGCTTGACGACGGGGTCAGCCGCTGGGTTGCCGCATCGGCCGACAGCGAACCGCTTCACCAGTTGGCCCGTGATGCCGCTGAACTCGCCAGGCAGGCCGCCGCCGCCAGCCAACCTTCGGTCGCCGAGGTGTGTGAACTCCTCGATACTTTCGCCGGGCTGTTGACCCGCGGCCGCTACGGTCCCGAGGGCTGGATACTCGACCTGCTGGGCGAGACCGCGAGTGGCCTGACGGTGATGTTCGACAATCTCGCCGTGTCGCGCCCGGCGGAACCGGACCCGACGCTGGTGACCGGTCTGCGTGCTCGCATCGACGAGGCGTCCCGGGCCGAGGTGACCCCTGCTGTAGAGGAGCTCGAACCCGAATCCGTGGCCGAGGTCGTTCCCGAGGCTGAACCGGCACTGCCGGAGACGGTCACTGAGCCATCACCCGAATCCGCGGCTCCGGTATCGCCTGCCGCATCCGAGGTGCAATGGTCACCAGAGGAGCCGCTCGACCCTGACCTGCTGGAGATCTTCCTCGAGGAGGGGAGCGAGCTGGTGGACGAGGCCGAGGCGACGGTGCACCGTTGGCAGGAGAACGTTGGTGATCGCGAGGCGATTGCCCTGTTGCAGCGCCAGCTGCACACCCTCAAGGGTGGCGCACGGATGGCGGGCATCGTGCCCATGGGTGACCTGAGCCACGCCTCCGAATCGTTGCTGACCGGCGTGGTCGAGGGGCGCCTGGAGCCTTCTGACATCATGTTCGATGTCTTGAACGAGACTGTCGATCGGCTGGTCGGCATGCTTGTGGCGGTACGCGACCAGCAGCCGGTTACGCTCACCCCGACCCTGATTGAGGATCTTCGAGACCTGGCCGAAGGAAATCTGCCGGCACCGTCGACTACGGGGGAGGAACCGGCGGTTGCCGACCAGGTGCCGGCCGAGCCAGAAGCCGTCGAACCTGCGCCTGCGGTGCAGGTCGAGACTGCCGCTGATGAAGCGCCATGGTCGCCCGAGGAACCGCTCGATCCCGACCTGCTGGAGATCTTCCTCGAAGAGGGGAGCGAGCTGCTGGACGAAGCCGAGGCGACGGTGCACCGCTGGCAGGAGAATACCGGCGACCGCGAGGCGATCGCACTGTTGCAACGTCAGCTGCACACGATCAAGGGCGGCGCGCGGATGGTGGGCATCGTCCCGATGGGTGACTTGAGTCACGCCTCCGAGTCGATGCTGACTGGCGTGGTCGAGGGTCGGCTTGAGCCATCCGAGACCATGTTCACGGCGCTCAACGGCGCCGTCGACCGCCTGGCGCAGATGCTCGATGCCGTCCGTAAAGACCGCCCGCTGACTCTTGCCCCCGGGCTGAATGAGACGCTGACCGCGCTGGCCGAGGGGCGTGAGCCGACACCGACCCCGGTGCTCGAGCCCGTGCCAGATGTCGAACTGCCTCCCGCCGTACCGCCACCGAAGACTTGGTCGGAGGCGAAACCGGCGGAGACGGCCGAGGCCCCGCCCCCGGCACCGGTCGCAGCGGCGCCTCGCGCCGCCCAGCAAGAGCAGGTGCGCGTGCCAGCACAACTGCTCAACAACCTGGTCAACCTGGCCGGTGAGGCCAGTATCTACCGTTCGCGCCTGGAACAGCAGAACAACGTACTGCGCTTCAATCTCGGGGAGTTCGAGCAGACCGTGGTGCGCCTGCGTGGCCAGCTGCGCCAGATGGAGATCGAGACCGACACCCAGATCAAGTCCCGACTCGAGGCCGAGGGGCGCACCATCGAGGACTTCGATCCGCTCGAGATGGACCAGTACTCGGCGCTGCAGACGACATCGCGCGCGCTGCTCGAAAGCCTCAATGACCTGACCAACGTTCGCGAGTATCTCGACGACCTGACACGTGAGAGCGACACGCTGCTGCTGCAGCAGTCACGCGTCAACACCGAGCTGCAGCAGGGGTTGATGCAGGCGCGGATGATGCCCTTCTCGCGCCTGGTGCCACGTATGCGCCGCATCGTCCGCCAGACCGCGCAGGAGATGGGCAAGAAGGTCGAGCTCTGGGTCCAGGGCGAGCAGAGCGAGGTCGACGGCGCGGTGGTCGACCGCATCGTCGCGCCGCTCGAGCACCTGATCCGCAACGCCATCGCTCACGGCATCGAAACGCCTGAAGAGCGCAAGGCCGCCGACAAGGAGCCGACCGGCAAGCTGACGCTGACCGTCGACCGTGACGGCTCCGACATCGTTTTCCGGGTCAAGGACGATGGTGCTGGGATCGACGTCGACAAGGTACGGCAGAAGGCGGTCGACCGCGGTCTTCTGGCCCCCGACGCCGAGGTCTCGGAACACGACGTGCTGCAGTTCATCTTCGAGTCGGGCATGAGCACGGCGCAGCAGGTGACCCAGATCTCCGGCCGCGGCGTCGGCATGGACGTCGTCATCAGCGAGACTCGGCAACTCGGCGGAACGGTGGAGATCAATTCCAGGAAGGGCTTCGGCGCCAGCTTCTACATCCGCCTGCCGTTCACGCTGGCGGTCAACCGTGCCCTGCTGGTTGCCCTCGGTGAGGAACTGTTCGCGATTCCGCTGACCAGTATCGAGGGCATCGTGCGCATGCGCGCCGACGAACTCCAGGCCTTCTATTCGGGTGAAAAACCGCATTACACTCACGCCGGCAACGATTACCAGGTGCGCCACCTTGGTGCCTTGCTCGGTGTCGCGTCACCGGCCCTCGAGGCAGGCCAGGAGCGGATCCCGGTGTTGCTCGTGCGCAGCGGTGACCAGGGCATCGCGCTGCACGTCGATGGTCTGGTCGGCAGTCGCGAGATCGTTGTCAAGTCGGTCGGTCCGCAGCTCAGTACCGTACGTGGCCTGTTCGGGGCGACCATCCTGGTCGACGGCCGGGTGGCACTGATCCTCGATACCAACGCCCTCGCCCGCTTGGGTGCCCAGCAGGAGGCTGCCGCGACCAGGGAGATGGCAACCGCGGAGGTCATCGAAGGTCCACGACAGACGACAGTGATGATCGTCGATGACTCGATCACGGTGCGCCGGGTCACGGCTCGCCTGCTCGAGCGCCACGACTTCCGCGTCATCACCGCCAAGGATGGTGTCGACGCCCTGCAGGTGCTGCAGGATGAGCACCCAGACGTCATGCTGCTGGATATCGAGATGCCGCGCATGGACGGCTTCGAACTGGCCCAGCACATACGTGGCGACCAACGTCTGCAGGGGCTGCCGATCATCATGATTACCTCGCGTACCGGCGACAAGCATCGCCAGCGCGGGTTCGAGATCGGCGTCAACCGCTTCCTCGGCAAGCCCTACCAGGATGTCGAGTTGCTCGAGAACATTCGTGAGCTGACCACGGTGGAGGAGGCCACGGATGCCTGAGGCCGTCGACCGACCGGTCCGCGCCCTGGTGGTGCCGTTGCAGGGTGGGCGCATGCTGCTGCTGCCGAATGCGGCCGTGGCCGAGGTGGTGACCCTGCGCGACCTCGCGCCTGCGGCGGATGGCGCGCACGACTGGCTGCTGGGGACGTTGCCGTGGCGTGGTCTGGCGATGCCCGTCGTTGCCTACGAAGTGCTGCGAGGCGAACCGGCGAGCCCTCCAGGGGCGGGCGCCCAGGTGATCGTCCTCAACAGTCTCGGATCGAACGCAGAGTTGGGGTATTACGGCCTGGTTACCGCCGGCATTCCGCACCTGATGGCGGTCGGCGAAGGCATGCTCAAGGCAACGGCAGTACCTGGCGAGGGGGGGTACGCGCTGTGTGACCTGCTGCTCGGTGAAAGCCGGGCGTCGATCCCCGATCTCGACGCCGTCGAGGCGCAGGTGGAACCCGCCGGTTGATTCCACGGCCGGAAGACTGGCCTGTGGCTACTCCTTGTCCGGGTGCAGCAGCGCCAGCTGCGCCAGCGCGACCAGTGCAGCGGTTTCAGTTCGTAGAATGCGTGGGCCGAGACCGATCCCGGTAAATCCTGCGCGTCGTGCCTGGGCCAGTTCGTCCGCATCCAGCCCGCCTTCCGGGCCCACCAGCAGCGTCACCGTTCCATACTCCAGCGACGCCTGACCGAGCGGGCAGCCGGCTTCCGGGTCGAGCATCAGCCGGTTCCCGGCCGGCGCCTCCTCTAGCCAGGTCCCGAGGCGCAGCGGAGGCAGGACATCTGGCACGCGGTTGCGGCCACACTGTTCGCAGGCGCTGGCGACGATGCCACGCCAGTGCGCCACCCGACGCTCGAGGCGCTCACCCGATGGCAGCGGTGCCGAGCGGGCGGTGATCAGCGGCACGATGGCGCCGACACCCAGTTCGACCGCCTTCTGCAGCGTCAGGTCCATGCGGTCGCCACGCGACACGGCCTGGGCCAGCACGACCCGGAACGGCAGTTCCGCCTCGCGTGGGTCAAAGGCTCCAACCTGCGCTGTGACCCGACGTTTTTCGATCGTGGCCAGCACGGCCACGTGTTCGCCGCCGCTGCCGTTGAACAGTCGTACCGCCGCGCCCGGCCCGAGTCGCAGTACTCGGACCAGATGACGCGCGGCCGTCTCCGGCAGGAGCACCTGGTCACCGCTGGCGAGAGCTGTCGGCAGATAGATACGGGGAACGCGCACGGGTCGGTTCAGTCTTGCGTGGCCAGGTCGATACCTTCGCCGGCGACGCGAACCACCTGCTCGATCTGGTCGGGTGTGATGACGTACGGAGGCATCAGGTAGACGACGTCACCGAGTGGGCGCAGCAGGACGCCGTTCTCGAGCGCGTGACGGTAGACCCGTCGGCCGCGCCGCTCCTGCCACGGGTAGGGTTCGCGCGCCGCCTTGTCGCGCACCATCTCGATGGCCAGGATCATGCCGGTCTGACGGACCTCGGCGACGTGCGGGTGATCAGCGAGATCGGCGCATGCCTCGCCCATCAACCGGGCCAGCACTCGGTTGCGCTCGAGGATGCCGTCGTGGGCGAAGATCTCCAGCGTGGCCAGGGCGGCGGCGCAGGCGAGCGGGTTGCCGGTGTAGCTGTGCGAGTGGAGGAAGGCCGTCAGGTTGACGTAGTCGTCATAGAACGCCCGGTAGACCGTCTCGGTCGTCATGACGGCAGACAACGGCAGGTAGCCACCGGTCAGTCCCTTCGACAGGCACATGAAGTCGGGACGGATCCCCGCCTGCTCGCAGGCGAACATGGTCCCGGTGCGGCCGAAACCGACAGCGATTTCGTCGGCGATCAGGTGGACCTCGTATCGGTCGCAGGCCTCGCGCAACCGCTTCAGGTAGACCGGGTGGTGCATGCGCATCGAGCCGGCGCACTGCACCAGCGGCTCGACGATCACCGCGCACACCTCTTCGTGGTGTTGCTCCAGTAGCTGTTCCATCGCCGTGAAGCGGCGCTCGGCGCACTCGGCCCAGCTCTCGCCCGGTTCCCGGGTGAAGGCGTCGGGCGACGGCGCGGTGAGGATGTCGAGCAGCAGTGGTCCGTAGGTCTCACGGTAGAGCGGCACGCCACCGACCGAGAGCGCGCCGAGGGTCTCGCCGTGGTAGCTGTTCTCCAGCGCGATGAAGCGCTGCTTGCCCGGACGGCCCTGGTTGCGCCAGTAATGGAAGCTCATCTTCATGGCCGCCTCGACCGCGGCCGACCCGTTGTCGGCGTAGAAGCAGTGCGACAGTCCCGGCGGGACGAGGGCGCGCAGCTGTTCGGCGAGCGCGACCGCCGGCTCGTGGCCGAACCCGGCCAGGATGACATGTTCGAGGGCGTCGAGCTGCTTCCGGACGGCGTCGTTGATGCGCGGATTGGCGTGACCGAACAGGTTGACCCACCATGAACTCACGGCGTCGAGGTAACGGTGGCCGGCAAAGTCCTCAAGCCAGACCCCCTCGCCGCGTCGGACCGGAATCGGTGGCAACGCCTCGTGGTCCTTCATCTGCGTGCACGGGTGCCAGAGCACGGCGAGGTCACGCTCGATCATGGCCCGGTTGGCAGGGTGGTCCCAGGGTGCGTTCAACGCGGATTCTCAAGTTCGATTTGCCAGGCTTCGCGGGTCTCGCCGATGGCTTGACCACTGGCATCGAAGCGCCGCTCGACGAAGGTCAGATGACCGTCTGGCGTGGCCAGCAACAGGGTCGAGCAGCGTGTGCCGTAGCCCGGAGCGGCAACGAAGATCGCTGACAGAGCATCGCGCCACGGGTGGTCGGGGCTGTTGTCATCGGGGCCGTGGGTGTCACGGTCGGTGAGCAGTTCGAACAGGGCCGACTCCATGTCGGCCTGCGGCAGGTCGAGCAAGGCGGTGAAACGGGTGCGGGCCGTGTCGAGTTTGGGCTCGCGGCTGTCGAGCAGGCGGTTGCCGAGACCGTGAACCCCGCCTGCGGTGATCTTGCGCAACGGCTTGGAGTCGCGGTTCGACAGGCAGAGCGCCCCATCGAGGTCACCGAGCAGCAGGTTGAAGCCGTTGTAGCGGAGGGTGGTCGCTGCCAGGGCCTTGGTGTAGGTATCAGTGGTCGCCGAGCCGGCCAGGAAAGCCAGTGGCAGCTGCCCACGTGACGGGGCCTCACTGCGGCCGGCTCCCGGTTCGTGGAAGTTGGTCACCAGGGCGAAACGGCCGCGGCGGTTGACGCCGAGCCAGGTGCCTCCGGCGACGGCATCGCGCCCGGCGAGCAGCCCCGGTGGGTCGTCCCAGACGTGGGCGGGCTCACTGGCGCGGTCGTGAAACTCGTCGCGGTTGGCGGCGACGATCAGTGCCAGGTCGGAGTGTGCGTCACGCGCGATCAGGGCCAGGCACATCGCGTCACCTCAGGCCGCGCCCGACAGCCCGAGCGCCTCCCACAGCGCCACGGTCGGCTCGGCACGGTTCATGGTGTAGACGTGCAGCCCCGGGGCGCCGGCATCGAGCAGCCGGCGGCACAGGTCTGCGGTCACCTCGAGGCCGAACGCGCGGATGGCCGCGATATCGTCCCCGTAGCCCTCCAGCCGCTTGCGCACCCAGCGCGGGATCTCGGCTCCGCACATGTCGGAAAAGCGCGCCAGCTGGGTGTGGTTGGTGATCGGCATGACGCCGGGAACGATCGGTAGCGACAGTCCCAGCCGTTCGCAGCTACCGACGAAGCGCAGGTAGGCGTCCGGGTTGTAGAAGTACTGGGTGATCGCGCCGTTGGCGCCCGCCTTGACCTTGCGTTTGAAGTTGTCGAGGTCGGCCTTGGCCGATGGCGCCTGCGGGTGGAACTCGGGGTAGGCGGCCACCTCGATGGTGAAGTGGTCGCCGGTGGTCTTGCGGATGTAGGCGACCAGCTCGTTGGCGTAGCGGAACTCGCCGGCCTGGCCCATGCCCGACGGGAGGTCGCCGCGCAGGGCGACGATGCGGTTGATGCCGTGTTCGCGGTAGGTGGCCAGCAGTTCATCGATGCTCTCCCGCGTCGAGCCGATGCAGGAGAGATGCGGAGCTACCGTGAGGCCGGCGGCCTGGCTGGCGAGCACCGTCTCAAGCGTCCCCTCGCGGGTCGAGCCGCCGGCACCGAAGGTGACCGAGACGAACTCGGGGCCGAGCGCGGCGAGCCGGGTCCGCGCCCGCTCGAGATTGGCCACGCCTTCGGCAGTTTTCGGCGGGAAGAACTCGAAGCTGAAGCTGCGGCCGAAGTTGCGTTGTGACTCCATGGCGCCCCGCTCAGTAGCGGTAGTGGTCGGGCTTGTACGGGCCCTCGACCGGCACACCGATGTAATCCGCCTGCTGCTGACTCAGCATCGTGATTCGGGCGCCGATGCGCTGCAAATGCAGCCGCGCGACCTTCTCGTCGAGCGACTTGGACAGCACGTAGACCTCGTTGCCGTAGCGCTCCGGGTGGTTATGCAACTCCATTTGCGCCAGCACCTGGTTGGTGAACGACGCCGACATGACGAAACTCGGGTGGCCGGTGGCGCAGCCGAGGTTCACCAGCCGGCCCTCGGCGAGAACGATGATGCGCTTGCCGTCAGGGAAGATGACGTGGTCGACCTGCGGCTTGATGTTCTCCCAGGTGTACTGGCGCAGCGAGGCGATGGCGATCTCGGAATCGAAGTGGCCGATGTTGCAGACGATCGCCTGGTCCTTCATCGCCGCCATGTGGTCGTGGGTGATGACGTCGACGTTGCCGGTGGTGGTGACGAAGAGGTCACCCAGTCCGGCCACTTCGTCCATATTCACCACGCGGTAGCCCTCCATCGACGCCTGCAACGCGCAGATCGGGTCGATCTCGGTGATCCAGACCGTTGCGCCGAGGCCGCGGAAGGCCTGTGCGCAACCCTTGCCGACGTCGCCGTAACCGAGCACCACGCACACCTTGCCGGCGATCATGACGTCGGTGGCACGCTTGATGCCGTCCATCAGCGACTCGCGGCAGCCGTAGAGGTTGTCGAACTTCGACTTGGTCACCGAATCGTTGACGTTGATCGCCGGAAACGGCAGCGTACCGTCGGCCGCCATCTGGTAAAGGCGGTGGACCCCGGTGGTGGTCTCCTCGGTGACGCCGCGGATCGCCGCGAGCCTCTTCGAGTACCAGCCAGGCTGGCTGTCGAGGCGCTGGCGGATTGCCGCGAACAGCGCTGTCTCTTCCTCGTTTTGGGGGTCGGCGACCAGCTGCGGGTCCTGTTCGGCGCGGGCGCCAAGGTGCAGCAGCAGCGTCGCGTCACCGCCGTCGTCAAGAATCATGTTGGCCGGCTCGCCGTCACCCCAGTCGAAGATACGGTGGGTGTACTCCCAGTACTCTTCGAGCGATTCGCCCTTGAAGGCGAACACCGGGATGCCCAGGTCGGCGATCGCTGCGGCGGCGTGGTCCTGGGTTGAGTAGATGTTGCACGACGCCCAGCGCACCTCGGCGCCGAGCGCGACCAGGGTCTCGATCAGCACTGCGGTCTGGATGGTCATGTGAAGCGAGCCGGCGATGCGTGCCCCGGCCAGCGGCTTGCTGTCGGCGAACTCCTCGCGCAGGGCCATCAGGCCCGGCATCTCGGTCTCGGCGATGCGGATCTCCTTGCGCCCCCAGTCGGCAAGGGCAAGGTCCGCGACATGGAAGTCGGGTAGGTTCTTGGGTTCAGCCACGGCGGTCATGGTGTTGCTCCATTGACGAGTGGCCGGGGGGACGTCGCTCACCGGCGTCCCGTGCCCGGCACGGGGTTCGGTGAGCGCCGTTTAGGTCCGAGCCTGGGGCGTCGACGGGCGACGGCCTTGCAGCGCTCCTCGGACAGGCCGGGATTATAACCGGCGAAAAATCATTGGTGAACCACCTCTCTGACCGAGAGGCCGATGGTGGGTAGTCAGGCGATCAGTTGTTCATGATCTCTCCTGGGCGTCGTCGGTCTTGAACGAGACGTGCGCCTCCTCCCTGCCGTTGACGGTGATCGTCGGGCTGGAAGTCAGGTGCTTGAATAGCTGCTCCTCGGCATCGGGTTTGCCGCGGTATTTTTCGGCGACCGATCTCCACGATGGGCCGTCCTTGTCGCGATCGACGGTATGGCACTTGAAGCAGTCGTTCTTGCGCAGCAGCCGGGTCATTATCTGGCGAGCTGACCTGCTGCTCGGCCTTCGACGACTGGCTCGGGGCCGTCTGGCAGCCGGTGAGTAAGGCGCCAGTGAGTATCACGGCCAGGAGTGGCA
>CAXMPC010000147.1:0-4817 GCA_964195335.1 uncultured Gammaproteobacteria bacterium
GAAATGGTCACCCTGTTCGATCTCGAGGGGGTCAACAAGTCGGCCTCGACCTTCAATACCGACAAGCTGCTGTGGCTGAACCAGCACTACATCACCGAGGGCGATCCGGCCCACCTGGCACGCGAGACGAGCTGGCATCTCGGTCAACTCGGCATCGACCCCTCCGACGGTCCCGACCTGGTCGAGGTGGTGCGTGCCCAGCAGGGGCGGGCGAAGACGCTGGTCGAACTGGCTGCGATCAGCGCCTTTTTCTACCGCGACCCAGCCGATTACGATGACAAGGCGGCGAAGAAGCACTTCAAGACCGCTGCAATAGAACCACTCGAGCGTGCCCGCGCAGGTCTCGAAACCCTCGAGCCATGGACTCCGGAGGCGCTGCACGCCCTGGTCGAAGGCGTCGCCCAGGCGTTGGAGGTTGGCATGGGCAAGGTGGCTCAACCGCTGCGCGTCGCCATCTCCGGACGTGCCGCGACACCCGGCATCGACGTTACGCTGCACCTGGTCGGGCGTGATACCTGCTTGCGACGTATCGACCGGGCGATCGAGTTCATTCGTGAGCAGACAGAGAACGCGGAGTGATTTTGGCTTGCCGGTAGGTCGGACTTCAGTCCGACAATCCCTAAGCATTCAGTAGTCGGACTGAAGTCCGACCCACAATAAGGGCCAATGGCAGCGCATGAGCGACAGCGACACTCCCAGGAAGAGCAACTTCATCCGCCAGGTGGTCGAAGCCGACCTGGCCGCCGGCAAGCACGAGTCTGTCCAGACCCGCTTCCCACCCGAACCCAACGGCTACCTGCACATCGGTCACGCCAAGTCGATCTGCCTGAACTTCGGCATCGCCGAGGATTACGACGGCCAGTGCAACCTGCGCTTTGACGATACCAATCCGCACAAGGAGAACATCGAATTCGTCCGCGCCATCGAAGAGGACGTGCGCTGGCTCGGCTTCGACTGGGAAGAGCGGATGTACTTCGCGTCCGACTATTTCGAGGCGCTTCACGACTTCGCCGTCGAGCTGATCCGTCGCGGCAAGGCTTACGTCTGCGATCTCTCAGCTGACGACATACGCAACTACCGCGGCACGTTGACCGAACCCGGGCGCGACAGTCCTTACCGCGAGCGCAGCATCGAGGAGAATCTTGACCAGTTCGCACGCATGCGTACCGGCGAGTTCGAGGATGGCGCCAAGGTGCTGCGAGCCAGGATTGACATGGCATCGCCGAACATCAACCTGCGCGATCCGACCATCTACCGCATCCGACACGGCGTGGTTCACCACCAGACCGGAGGCGAGTGGCGCATCTACCCGATGTACGACTTTACCCACTGCCTGTCGGACGCGCTCGAGGGCGTCACCCATTCGCTCTGCACGCTGGAGTTCGAGGATCACCGCCCGCTGTACGACTGGTTTCTCGACAGCCTCGAGACCGCGTGTCACCCGCAGCAGATCGAGTTCGCGCGCCTCAATCTCGAATACACGGTGCTGAGCAAGCGCAAGTTGACCGAGCTGGTCGAAGGCGGCCACGTCGATAGGTGGGATGACCCGCGCATGCCGACCCTCGCCGGCCTGCGCCGGCGCGGTTACACCCCGGTGTCGATCCGTAATTTCTGCGAACGCATCGGCGTGACCAAGGCCGACAGCCGGGTCGAGCTGCAGATCCTCGAAGGCTGCATCCGCGAGGATCTCGAGGCCCACGCTCCGCGCCGACTCGCCGTGCTCGATCCGTTGAAGGTGGTCATCACCAACTACCCGGATGACCACGAGGAAGAATTCGAAGTGCCCAACCACTCCCAGGAGCCGGGCATGGGCGAGCGGCCGGTGCCGTTCGACCGTGAACTGTGGATCGAGCGGGCCGATTTCATGGAAGAGGCGCCGAAGAAATTCAAGCGCCTGATCACCGGTGGCGAGGTGCGGTTGCGCAACGCCTACGTCATCCGTTGTGACGAGGTAATCAAGGATGAAAGCGGTGAAATCACCGAGCTGCGCTGCAGCTACGATCCCGAGACCCTCGGTCGCAATCCCGAGGACCGCAAGGTGAAAGGGGTGGTTCACTGGGTCTCGGCGGGCCACGGTATCTCTGCCGAGGTGCGCCTCTACGACCGCCTGTTCTGTGTGCCGAACCCCGAAGGGGAAGACGACTGGTTGCAGGTGCTCAATCACGACTCAATGACGACGGTGCAGGCCATCGTCGAGCCGGCACTGGCCGAGGCGGCCCCGGGTGAGCGCTTCCAGTTCGAACGTACCGGCTATTTCTGTGCTGACCGTCACGACCATGCACCGGGGCGGCCGGTGTTCAACCGCACCGTCGCGTTGCGCGACTCCTGGGCGAAGATCGCCAGCAAGGGTGGCGGCTGAGCTTTTCGCGACAGTCTTCGCTACCGGCAGGTCCAAGGTGCCGTTCATCCACGTCCGCTCTCTGCCGTTGGTCGAGCCGATCGACGTGGCGGTTGTCCTTTCAGGGCTGACGGCTGATTTCGCTGCCGCGACCGGTATCGACCCGAACCACGTCACGGCCACCTGAAGTTACTTTGAACCGGGTCACTATGCCGTGGCCGGGCAGGTCGCCGACTGCCAGCCGAACGGGTCACACCCGCTGCTGGTCAATCTGCTGGCACCGGATTTTTCCACGGCCGAGGCCATCGAAAAGATGATCACGTGTGTCGCCACAAGCCTGGCCCGGCTGACCGGTCTCCCGGCTGACAACATCTTCGTCCACTACCGTACAGCCGGTTCCGGTACGGTCTTCGACGCGGGAAAGATCGTCACCTGGTAGGGCGCTGGACCTTGAGACGCGCTTTCAGCGCGAGGTCAGCTTAAGTTCGATGCGCCGGTTGCGGGCGAGTGCCTGAGGCGTGTTGCCGGGATCGAGCGGGTGGTTTTCGCCGAAGCCTGCAGCGACCAGCCGACGTGGCGGTATCTGCTGGTCGATCAGGAATCGCACCACCGACACCGCGCGGGCGGTCGACAGCTCCCAGTTCGACGCGTAGCGCGCGTTACGAATTGGCACCCGGTCGGTGTGGCCGTCGACGCGCAGCACCCAGTCGAGATCGTCGGGTATGCGCCTGGCCAGATCGCGCAGCGTCGCGGCCAACTGGATCAGCTGCTGGCGGCCCTGCTCACCGAGATCGGCGGTGCCCGAGGCGAACAGCAGTTCCGAGGAGAAGACGAAGCGGTCCCCGACAACGCGGATGTCCGGACTCTCGCCGAGGACCTCGCGCAGACGGCCGAAGAACTCCGACTGGTAACGGCTGAGCCGGTTGACCTCGCGCGCCAGCGCGATGTTCAGCCGTTTGCCGAGGCCCTCGATCTCGGCCGACTGTTCCTGCTTGACCGCCTCGGCGGCGGCCAGGGCGATGGCGATCTCCTCGAGCCGGCGTCGCAGTTCGAGCACCTGTCTGTTGAGTAGTGCCAACTCGGCGCGGGCCGCGGCCGAGATCAACCGCTCCTCGTCGAGTTCCACGCCACGTTGCGCCAACGTGTCTTCCGTCTGCTGCAGGCGACTGGCAAGCGCGGCACTCTCATCGCGGCTGCCGGCCAACGCCTCGTCCAGCGAGGCGGTCTGAGCCTCCAGAGCAGCTCGCGCCGCGCGCAGCCCGCCAAGATCCTGCTGCAGCGTGGCCACCAGCTGGTCGCGGGCAACGAGCTGGGCCTCGAGGCCGCTGTTGGCGGAGGCCAACTCGTCGAGCTTGGCGTTGAGATCGAGCTTTTCGCCCATCAGCTCGGAGATCAGCGCCGACAGTGCATTGGTCTTGCTCTGTAGCGCCTCGTTCTCCTCGTCGGCGAGGCCTAGCTGGCGAGTCAATTCGGCGATCTCGCGGTGCAGCATGGCGAGTTGAAGATCCTGCATCGAGACGGTACGCGACAGCATCGCCTGGGCGACGACGAACACCAGCAGCACGAAGATCAGCACCATCAGCATGGCGGCCAGGGCATCGACGTAACCCGGCCAGATGTCGATGGTGCGCCGGCTGCGGCGCGCGATGGTGGACACGGTCGTCAGCCCCTAGTTGCCGTCACCGTCATGCTTGCGCAGGATTTCCTGCAGCAGCTCGCGGGTCTCGCGAATCTCGGCGGCAACCAGTTCGAAGCGATCGTTGTAGATCGGCGTCTCGACCAATGGCACTTCGGTGTGCTCTTGTTCTGATTCAATAGCGCTCATACCTGGCTCGTCGATCAGCTGGGTGACACCAGACAGCCACTCTTCGAGGCCGTTGAAGAATCGGTTCTGGGCATGACCGGCGAGGATGTCGAGAAAACCGAGCACCAGCGAGCCGCCGAGGCCGAACAGCGACGAGCTGAACGCCGTGCCCATGCCGGAGAGCGGCCCGGCGAGGCCGGCCTTGAGCTCGTCGAACATGGTGCCGACATCCTGTGCGGTCACCTCGAGTCCGGCGATGACCGTCGCCACTGAAGCGATGGTCCCGAGCAGGCCCCAGAAAGTGCCGAGCAGGCCGAGGAAGATCAGCAGGCCGACCATGTAGCGGGAGATCTCGCGCGACTCGTCGAGGCGCGAGCGGATGCCGTCAAGGATGGTGCGCAGTGCGTGAGACGACAGCCGGAAGCGGTCCTTCATCCGCCCGCTGAGGTGGCTCGCCAGGGGTCGCAGCAGGCGCGGTTCGACGGCCAGCGAGATACCGGTCTGACCGGTGCGGAACAGCTTGACCCACTCGATCTCGATCTTTAGAGCCACGACCTGCTGGAAGTTGATCACCACGCCGAGCAGCAGGACGCCCAGGATCAGTGAGTTGAATCCCCAGTTGGCGAAGAACGCGGCCTCGAGGGAGGGGTAGAGGACGGCGCAGACGCCGCCCAC
>CAXMPC010000148.1:0-5037 GCA_964195335.1 uncultured Gammaproteobacteria bacterium
CCTTGCGACTCATCGACGATTAAGCGCTTCGAAATCGTGGCATTTATGCGACAGATCCCCGGATTTGAGAGGTGCTGGAAACTCTGTACCCGGATAGAACGACCGACCTTCGAAGTCGAGTTTATGCACAAGTTCTAATGAGCGTTGCCCGGTCATAGGTGTAAACGTCTTTTATCATGTCAGAAAGAATGAAGTGCTCTCAACTCGTTGAAATATTTAATCGCTAATCCACTGTACAATTATTTTACAATTTAAAGGCGGGTCCGTTAATACACGTACTCGGACCCTGTATACCGAGTGTGTCCACAAGGTTATCCACAGCTTCTGTGGAAAACCGGCGACATGCCTGAGCGCAAAACCCGGACGTTGCCTGTCGCAAACCGGCTACAGCCTTGCCAGGTCCCCTTTCTTCTCCAGCCAGGCGCGTCGATCGGCCGAACGGCGCTTGGCCAGAAGCATGTCCAAGACCCCGTCGGTGGCGTCACCGGGGACCACGGTCAGCCGGGTCAGGCGGCGTGTGTCGGGGGCGATCGCGGTCTCGCGCAGCTGCAGCGGATTCATCTCGCCAAGCCCCTTGAAGCGGGTCACCTGCACCTTGCCCTTGCGCTTCTCCGCGGCGATGCGGTCGAGGATGCCGTCGCGCTCAGCGTCGTCGAGGGCATAGTCGACCGCCTTGCCGACATCGATGCGGTAGAGCGGCGGCTTGGCCGCGTAGACGTGACCGGCTTCGACCAGCGGTCGGAAGTGACGCACGAACAGGGCGCAGAGCAGGGTCGCGATGTGGGCGCCGTCGGAGTCGGCATCGGCGAGGATGCAGACCTTGCCGTAGCGCAGCCCGGAGAGATCGGCCGAGCCGGGGTCGACGCCGATGGCGATGGCGATGTCGTGCACCTCCTGGGAGCCGAGCACTGCGGTCGAGTCGACCTCCCAGGTATTGAGTATCTTGCCGCGCAGCGGCATCACGGCCTGGAACTCGCGATCGCGCGCCTGCTTGGCCGAGCCACCGGCCGAGTCGCCCTCGACCAGGAACAGTTCGGTCCGCTCCGAATCCTGGCTGGAGCAGTCGGCCAGCTTGCCGGGCAGCGCCGGTCCGGCGGTCACCTTTTTGCGTGCCACCTTCTTGCCGGCACGCAACCGGCGACCGGCATTGGCGATGGCCAGTTCGGCGATCGCCTCGGCCGCTTCGGTGTGCTGGTTGAGCCAGAGGCTGAAGGCGTCCTTGACCACCCCGGTGACGAAGGCGGCGCACTCGCGCGAGCCTAGCCGCTCCTTGGCCTGGCCGGCGAACTGGGGGTCGTGCATCTTCACCGACAGGACGTAGCTGAGCCGGTCCCAAACGTCGTCGGGGCTAAGCTTGACCCCGCGCGGCAACAGCTTGCGGAACTCGCAGAACTCGCGAACCGCCTCGGTCAACCCGGTGCGCAGACCGTTGACGTGGGTGCCGCCGAGCGGTGTCGGGATCAGGTTGACATAGCTCTCGGTGACCGGCTCGCCCCCCTCGGGGAGCCAGCCAAGTGCCCAGTCGACCTGTTCGCGCTGGCCGGCCAGGCTGCCGCTGAACGGTTCGGCCGGTAGCATATCTGCCTCGCCGATGGCGTCGGCCAGGTAGTCGCGCAGACCATCCTCGTAGCACCACTCATCATGCCCATCGCTGCTCTCGTCATTAAAACGAACGGTCAGCCCGGGGCAGAGCACCGCCTTGGCGCGCAGGACATGGCGCAGTCGCGGCACCGAGAAACGCGGCGAGTCGAAATAGGCGGGATCGGGCCAGAAGCGCACCGTGGTGCCGGTATTGGCGCGACCGACGGAGCCGATCTCCTCGAGGTCGCTGACCTTCTCGCCGTGGGCGTAGGCGATGTTGTACTCCTTGCCGCCGCGCCGCACCCACACCTCGATGTGTTTGGACAGGGCGTTGACCACCGAGACACCGACCCCGTGCAGACCACCGGAGAAGCGGTAGCTCTTGTCGGAAAACTTGCCGCCGGCGTGCAGCCGGGTCAGGATCAGCTCGACCCCCGGAATGCCCTCTTCCGGGTGAATGTCGACCGGCATGCCGCGACCGTCGTCACGCACCGACAGCGAGCCGTCGTCGTAGAGCATCACCTCGATCAGCTTGGCATGCCCGGCCAGCGCCTCGTCGACGCTGTTGTCGATCACCTCCTGGGCGAGGTGGTTGGGCCGGGCGATGTCGGTGTACATGCCCGGGCGCTTGCGCACCGGGTCGAGACCCGACAGGACTTCGATATCGGCGGCGTCGTAACGGCTGGCCATCTGTTCCTCGTCGCCGGGCTATGAGGCCCGGGTCAGTACTCCAACTGGTCGTTGGACGTCTTCGGATAACGCAGCCGCGAGACCACCTCGTCGGGAGTGCGTGGCTGGTTGTACTGGTCGCAGATGATGGTGCGGACCAGGACGTAACGGTAAGAATAGGTACCCGACTGCTTCTGAACAGCATCCCAGCGTTCCGGCTGCAGCTTGCCGAACCCGCCGCGCCCATCACCGTAGGCGTAGACCCGGTGACGCACCTGGTTGCAGTGCAGTCCTTCGAGGATCACGTTGCGCGCCCCCCGCCGGGAGGTCAGCACCACCGTGTAACGGCTGACCTTGTCCTCGCCGATCTGGATCGAGGCGGGATCGATCAGCACACTGAGACCCGACGACGGTGCCTGTCCGGGCACCGGCAACAGGCCGTCGTCATCCTCGGGGAAAGGTGGGAATTCGAACGTCCCTTCCTCCCAGGGATTATCCCAGTGATATTTGAGACCGCGCAGGTCGTCCTCTATACCGGGGTCCGACTCTACCGGCACCTGGGCCGACGTCGCCATTGGCAGCAGGAGCCACAGGGCCAGTAGCGGCGGAATGATCCAGGGCATATCGGGTGCGGGTCCTCGCGAAGTGGGCGCTAGTCTAGCGCGTCGATCCGGCAGGTTAAACGGTTACGTTGACCGGTCAAGACGAGCGCGGTAACGTGGCCCCGCGCAGCGGCGAGGAGCCGTCCGCACCTCATTGATATTCCTGATTCAAGGAGGCGTCACGATGGCGAAAAGGCCCGCAGTCGACTTCGAGAAGGCACTCGCCGAACTCGAAAAACTGGTTGCCGATCTCGAGCAGGGCGAACTGCCGCTCGAGGCGTCGCTGAAGGCGTTCGAACGTGGTATCGAGCTGACCAGGCTGTGCCAGCGCGAACTGGCCCAGGCCGAGCAGAAGGTGCGCAAGCTGACCGGCACTGGCGATGACGAAACTCTTGAGCCGCTGGACCCGCCGACCGATGGATGACGCCCTCGCCGAACTGGTGCGCCTCAGTCGCGAGCGGGTCGAGCACACGCTTGACCGCTGGCTGCCCGATGCCGGCACCCCGCCGCCCCGGCTACACGAGGCGATGCGCTACGCCGCGCTGGCTGGCGGCAAACGGGTCCGCCCCATCATGGTCTACGGCACCGGCCAGGCACTCGGCCTGACCACCGCTGAACTCGACGGACCGGCCTGCGCGGTGGAGCTGATCCACGCCTATTCACTGGTGCACGACGACCTGCCGGCGATGGACGACGATGATCTGCGCCGAGGCCGCCCGACCTGCCACTGCGCCTACGACGAGGCGACCGCGCTGCTGGTCGGCGACGCGCTACAGACGCTCGCCTTCTACGTCCTCAGCCACGACAAAACCATCCCCTGCGGCCCTGCGGCAAGGTTGCGTATGGTCGAGACCCTGGCCCTGGCCAGTGGCTCGCGCGGCATGGCCGGCGGTCAGGCGATCGACCTCGCCGGAGTCGGTCGGCAACTCGACCTGGCCGAACTCGAGAACATGCACATCCACAAGACCGGGGCACTGATCCGCGCCAGCGTCCAGCTGGCAGTGCACTGTGCAGATGGGGTGGGCGACGCCGTCGCCGACGGACTTGACCACTACGCCAAGTGCATCGGCCTGGCGTTCCAGATTCGTGACGATATCCTCGATATCGAGGGCGACACGGCCACCTTGGGCAAGCCACAGGGCTCCGACGCCGCCCAGGAGAAGCCTACCTACCCCGCGCTGCTCGGCCTGGACGAGTCCAAGCGCCTCGCAGCAGAGCTCTGTGCCGATGCCACGGCCAGCCTCGATGGCCTCGACGACAGGGCCGAGCCACTGCGACAACTGGCCAGCTATATCGTCGAACGCAGCCACTAGGCGAACCTCGCCAAGGCATGGCACGCCTGTCCTGCGTACCCGAGCTACCCTGGAGCCTCTATATATTTGTAGGTCGGACTTCAGTCCGACATCGGCCCCGTCGGGCTGAAGCCCGACCTACAGAGTGCAACCCACACGACCTTCGAAATCACCTCGAGACCCCATACACCCGCCTCGGCTAGCATCCGAAAAAGGGGTCGGAGTCATTATTGTGAGAGCGAAAATGACACCGACCCCTTTTTTCGTAGGTCGGACTTCAGTCCGACATCGGCCCTGCTGGGCTGAAGCCCGGCCTGACAGGGAGAGACACGAACGAGCTTCGAGATCACCTCGAAATCCCGTACACCCGCCTCGGCTTGCACCGACCGCCCCCAGCACGCATCATTCCCGGTCCACGACAGCACCTCCAGACGATGACCTCCGAATCGAGTTTCCCCCTGCTCAGCGCAATCGATATCCCGCGCGACCTGCGCGACCTGCCGGAATCAAAACTCCAGCAGGTTGCCGAGGAACTGCGCGGATTCCTGATCGAGAGCGTAGGCAAGACCGGCGGTCACCTAGCCTCGAGCCTCGGCACGGTCGAACTGACGATCGCGCTGCACTATGTTTACCAGACGCCCGAGGATCGCATCCTCTGGGACGTCGGCCACCAGGCCTACGGCCACAAGGTGTTGACCGGAAGGCGTAATCGAATGGAGACCCTGCGCAAGCGCGACGGGCTCTCCGGCTTCCTCAAGCGCGCCGAGAGCCCCTACGATGCCTTCGGCGCCGGCCATTCGAGTACCTCCATCAGTGCCGCGCTGGGCATGGCGGTGGCCGCGCAGAAACAGCAGAGCGGGCGCCGGATCGCGGCGGTGATCGGCGATGGCGCG
>CAXMPC010000149.1:0-6275 GCA_964195335.1 uncultured Gammaproteobacteria bacterium
GTCATCGACGTCGCGCACCCGGAAGCGACCGACACCACCCGACTCGGCACGGTCGAGTACGAGGCCTTCTTGGAAACGGGCGATCCCGCATTCGCCGGCATCTGGCCCCAGGACGAGTGGCAGGGACTGTCGCTGAACTACACCTCGGGCACCACGGGTAACCCGAAAGGCGTGGTTTACCATCATCGCGGCGCCTTCCTGAACGCCATGGGCAACGTCCAGGCGTTCGCCCTCGATCGCGACAGCGTCTACCTGTGGACGCTGCCGATGTTCCACTGCAACGGCTGGACCTACACCTGGGCGGTGACGGCGGCGGCCGCAACCCACGTCTGCCTGCGTCACGTCGACCCGGCGCGGATCTTCCCGTTGATCGCCGAGCACGGAGTCAACCGCATGTGCGGCGCGCCAATCGTGCTGAACCTCCTGGTCCATGCGCCGGACGCGATGAAGGTCCGTTTCACGCAGACGGTCAGGGTCATGACCGGTGGCGCCGCGCCGCCGAGCGCGGTGATCGCGGCGATGGAGCGCATGGGCTTCTCCGTCATCCACGCCTACGGCCTGACCGAGTCCTTCGGTCCGGCGACCCATTGTGCGTGGCAAGACCCGTGGGACGATCTAGACCTCGCCGGCAAGGCCGAGATGATGGCGCGCCAGGGAGTTCGCTACACGACACTCGCCGGGTTGCGCATCGTCGACATGGTCACGGGCGTGGACGTCCCGGCCGACGGTGAGCACCTCGGTGAACTCTGCCTGCGCGGCAACACGGTGATGAAGGGTTACCTGAAAAATCCGGCCGCCACCGCCGAGGCGTTCCGCGATGGCTGGTTCCACACCGGCGACCTCGCCGTAATGCACCCGGATGGCTACATCGAGGTACGCGACCGCTCCAAGGACATCATCATCACCGGTGGCGAGAATGTCTCCAGCCTCGAGATCGAGAGCGCCCTCTACCAGCACCCGCAGGTGATGGAGGCGGCCGTGGTCGCTCGACCCGATGACCACTGGGGCGAGACGCCGTGCGCCTTCGTCACGCTCAAGCCGGGGGCGGAGCAGGTCAGCGAGGCCGACATCATCGCCTGGTGCCGTGACCACCTGGCCAGCTTCAAGGCGCCGAGGACGGTGGTCTTCGGTGAGTTGCCGAAGACCTCGACCGGCAAGATCCAGAAGTTCGTGCTGCGCGAGCGAGCGAAGGCACTGGAGGATGGGTCCGTGTCGGACTGAAGTCCGACCTACAAAATACAGAACAAACGCACGGATGTAGGTCGGGCTTCAGCCCGACAAGAACAACGAGGACAAGGAATGTCCTACAACGATCTTCGTAAGGGACGCTGGAGCGCGCCCGGGCAGGCGTACATGGTCACGACGGTAGTATCCGGAAGGCGGCCGGTATTCATCGACATCGGGACGGCCCGACCGGTCATAGACGCCTTGAGTAATCTCGAACGTGATGGTGTCTGTGAATGGCTCGCCTGGGTGCTCATGCCCGACCATTTCCACGGTCTGGTTTTGCTGCAAGAGGATGTTTCGCTGTCCGAGGTCATGCGCCGGTTCAAGGGCGGCTCAGCTCGTATGCGGAACAGGTTGCATGAGGGATCGGAGTCGTTGTGGCAGCCGAACTTTCACGACCGCGCATTGCGAGTCGATGAGGACCGTCGGGTCATGGCGCGTTACATCATCGGGAACCCGGTCCGGAGCGGACTGGTTCAAAAGGTCGGCGATTACCCGTTCTGGGATGCGATTTGGCTGGATCCGCTGTCGGGCTGAAGCCCGACCTACAAAGAGCAGGTCGAACGCACGGATGTAGGTCGGACTTCAGTCCGACACGAAAAGATCGCCAAAGCTGAAGCGACTGAGGTCTCTGTAGGTCGGACTTCAGTCCGACATGAAAAGAGCACTAAGGCTGAAGCGACTGCGGTTTCTGTAGGTCGGACTTCAGTCCGACATCCCGACCCGGCTCAGAGCAAAAACCCCCTCAACGCATCGAGCACCGCGTCGGGCTGCTCGGCGGTCATCATGTGGCCACAGCCCGGTATCACCACGCTACGGACGTCGCTGATCCGTTCGGCAACCGCCTTGGTGGCCCGTCGTGGCGTCAGCATGTCCTGCTCCCCGAGCAACAGCAACGTCGGACAGAGGATGGCATCCAGCTTATCCAGCGGCTCACCGTAGCTGTTGCAGGCGTTGAGGTCGGTGTGCAGGACGCCGGGGGCGGCGCATTCCATCAGCTTCGTTGCCTCGGCCAGGACATGGATGCCGGGTGTGCCACCACCGCCGAGCTGGCCGGCGAGGCTGTGACCCCAGATCATCAGGCCGTCGATGGCGGCGTGGTCGTTGGCGGCCGCAGCGGCGAGCAACGGCTCGGCAACGGCCATCGGCAGCGCGGTGCCGAGCACGGCGATGCGCTCGATCCGGTCCGGATGACGCGCGGCGCAGTCGAGCGCGACCAGCGAACCCATGCTGTGACCGACCAGCGCGGCGCGTTCGACACCGGCGGCGTCGAGCAGGGCGACGATCCAGTCGGCGACTTCCTCGACGCTCGCCAGCGGGTCGCCTTCCGAGCGGCCGTGGCCGGGCAGGTCGACGGCGAGCACGCCGCGACCATGGCGTGCGAAGTGACGTGCCGGCAGCGCCCACATGGTGTGGTCCATGGCCGAACCGTGGATGAAGACCAGCGCCGGGTGGGTCGGATCGAACGGGCGCCCGCCAGTGGAGGCGAGGACGCGGTGGCCGTTGACGGTCAGTTGCATGGCGCGTTGCCCTTGTGTCGGTTGTTCTTTGTAGGTCGGGCTTCAGCCCGACATAAAGTTTGCTGTCGGGCTGAAGCCCGACCTACAGAAGACATGCATCTGGTCTCCCGGGTCATCACTTCTGCGACCGGTAGAGAGCCTTGCCGAGGTCATCGAGCAGGTCGTCGGGGTCCTCGAGTCCGACCGAAAGTCGCACCAGACCCTCGGAGATGCCGGCTGCGGTCAGTGCCTCGGCGTCCATGCGGCTGTGGGTGGTACTCGCCGGGTGGATCACCAGCGACTTGGCGTCGCCGACGTTGGCCAGGTGCGAGAAGAGCTTGAGACTCTCGATGAAACGCATCCCGGCAGCACGACCGCCGTTGAGCTCGAAGCTGAACACCGCGCCACACCCCTTTGGCATCATCCGCTGTGACAGCACGTGGTCGGGATGGTCGGGTCGTTCCGGGTAGTTGATCTTCGTGACCGCCTCGCTAGCGGCGAGAAATTCGACCAGCTTTCGGGTGTTGTCGACGTGGCGCTGCATGCGCAGGCCGAGGGTCTCGACTCCCTGCAGTAGGTGGAAGGCCGTGGTCGGGCTCATACAGGCGCCGAAATCGCGGATGCCTTCCTTGCGCGCGCGCATCAGGAACGCCGCCGGGCCGTACTCCTCTGCGAAATCGAGGCCATGGAAGCCGGCGTAGGGCTCGGTCAGTTCGGGGAATTTCCCGCTGCCTTCCCAGTCGAAGCGACCGCTGTCGACCAGCACGCCGCCGATGGCGACGCCGTGGCCGCCGAGGAACTTGGTCGCCGAGTGCATGACGATGTCTGCGCCGTGATCGAGCGGACGGCAGAGGTAGGGGGTGGCGAAGGTGGCGTCGACCAGCAGCGGGAGCCCGGCGTCGTGGGCGACGGCGGCGACGGCCGGGATGTCGAGGACGTCGTTGCCGGGATTGCCGAGAATCTCGCCGAAGACCAGCCGGGTCTCGGGGCGAATGGCGGCGCGGAACGCCTCAGGATCGCGCGGGTCGACGAAGGTGGTGTCGATACCGAAGCGCGGCAGCGTGTAGGCGAGCAGGTTGTGACTGCCGCCGTAGAGCGAACGCGAGGCGACGATGTGGCCGCCGGCCCCCATCAGCGTCGCGATGGCGAGGTGCAGTACCGCCTGGCCGCTGGCCGCGGCGATGGCGCCGAGTCCGCCTTCGAGCGCGGCGATGCGTTCTTCGAGCACCGCGACGGTAGGATTCGAGATGCGCGAGTAGACGTGACCGGTACGCTCGATATTGAACAGCGCCGCGGCATGGTCGGTGTCCTTGAAGACGTAGGACGCGGTCTGGTAGATCGGCGTCGCCCGGGCTCCCGTGGCCGTGTCGGGCTGCTGGCCTGCGTGCAGGCTCAGGGTGTCGAATTTCAGGTATTTCGGTCCGGGCATGCGCTGGATTCCGGTGGCTTGAATGAGGGCGGAGGAGCAAACCATACCGGCTTCCCCGCCCGCTTGGAAACGGCGGGGGCCGGCTTGCATTCGGCCTCTCGTCCCGATATTGTTTCCAGTTTACGTAAACGTCAACTAGGCCCGGTCAGGGCCACCTACCCGACGGAGAAACCATGCAGAGATCGATCGACACCGTCGCCGTGCTCGGCGCCGGGACCATGGGGGCCGGCATTGCCGCGGCCTGTGCGCAGGCTGGCAGCCGCGTCCACCTGCTCGACCTCGACGCCGAGCGCGTCGCCCAGGTGATCGGACGGATGACCGAGGGACGATCGCCGATGCTCGACGATCCCGCCGCGCTGGAACGGATCAGTGCTGGCAGCCTCGATGATCTCTCGGTGCTGGCCGACTGCGACTGGATCTGCGAGGCGGTGATCGAGGACCTGACGATCAAGCAGGCCCTGTTCAACCGCGTCGAGACGGCCCGCAAGAAGGGCTCGATCATCACCACCAACACCTCGGGCATCCCGCTACGTGACATCGCCAACGGCATGCCGGAGGGGTTCCGCCGCGACGTCGCCGTGACCCATTTCTTCAACCCGGTCAAGGTGATGCGCCTGCTCGAGTTGGTGCCCGGTGAGGAGACAGATGCGGACGCACTGGCCGCGCTGCGTGCCTACAGTGCCGACACCCTCGGCAAGGGCGTGGTGCTGGCCAAGGACACGGTCAACTTTATCGGCAACCGCATCGGCTGCTACTGGATCCTCTCCGGCCTGCACAAGGCGCGCGCCGCGATCGAAGGCGGCCTGTCGATGGAGACCGTCGACGCCCTGATGTCGGCCCCGGTCGGGCTGCCGGCCACCGGTCTCTACGGCCTGGTCGACCTGATCGGTCTCGATGTCATGGACCTGGTCGGCAAGAACCTGGCGGCCAACCTGCCGGCCGGCGACGCCGGGCTGGCCTGCGCTGCCTTCCCGCCGACCGAACAGGCGATGCTCGAGCGCGGCCAGCTCGGACGCAAGAGCGGCGGTGGCTTCTACCGCGTCACCAAGCGCGACGACGGCAGCAAGCTCAAGGAGGTCTACGACCTGGTCGCCGGTGACTGGCGCGTAGCCGACGCGGCGCCTGTCGTCGCGGCGCAAAGCGATGCCGGTGAACTGCTGTTCGCCGACACGCCGGAGGGACGCTTCGCCTGGGACCTGATGGGCGGCACACTCTGCTATGCCGCCGACCTGGTGCCGGAGATCTCCGACACCATTGTCGGTGTCGACCGCGCCATGCGCTGGGGCTTCAATTGGCAGCAGGGACCGTTCGAACTGCTCGACACCCTCGGACCGGCGCGGGTCATCGCCCGGCTCGAGGCCGAGGGCAAACCACTGCCGAAGATGTTGGCGGTGCTGCGCGATTCCAGCGCGGAGAGTTTCTACCGCAACGGCGGCAGCGAGTGCCTCGGGCCGGACGGGCAGTGGCAGACCGTGGAACCGGAGTGATCGCGACGTCGGCAAACGCTGCCGACCCGGTGGCGTGCCCTCTTTAGGCCGGGCTTCAGCCCGACATCAGGCCGCGTCGGACTGAAGTCCGACCTACATTATCAAGTGCCGGTGCAACAGTCCGGCGAGACGGAGCACGACCATGACCGAAGCCTACATCTGCGACGCCGTGCGCACACCGATCGGGCGCTACGGCGGCGGCCTCTCAGGCGTACGCACCGACGACCTCGCGGCGCTGCCGCTGAAGGCGCTGATCGAACGCCACCCGGAACTCGACTGGTCCGCCGTCGATGACGTCACCTACGGCTGTGCCAACCAGGCCGGTGAGGACAACCGCAACGTCGCCCGCATGGCGACGCTGCTGGCCGGCCTGCCGGTCGACGTTCCCGGTGCCACCGTTAACCGGCTCTGTGGCTCGGGCATGGACGCGGTCGGCATCGCGGCGCGGATGATCAAGGCCGGTGAGGCGGGACTCACCGTCGCCGGTGGCGTCGAGAGCATGTCGCGGGCGCCGTTCGTGATGCCCAAGGCAACGGCCGCGTTCAGCCGCGCCAACGAGGTCCACGACACCACCATCGGCTGGCGCTTCGTCAACAAGCTGATGCAGAAGCAGTACGGCATCGACTCGATGCC
>CAXMPC010000150.1:0-10649 GCA_964195335.1 uncultured Gammaproteobacteria bacterium
ACCGGGTTTGCTGCGGTAACTGACGCGGCCTCCCATCAGGGAGCAGAGCTGGCGTACGATCGTCAGTCCGAGGCCGCTGCCGCCGAAGCGGCGCGAGGCGGAGCCGTCGGCCTGGCGGAAGATCTCGAACAACCGGTCGCCGATCTCCGGGTCGATGCCGATCCCGGTATCCCGGACCAGGAAATCGATCCCTCCATTTACCCCGTTCCTGGCGGTGACACTCACCTCACCTTCCTGAGTGAACTTGATTGCGTTGCCGACCAGGTTGATCAGCACCTGTCGCAGCCTCGCCGGGTCGCCGGTTACCTGCGATGGCACACTGGACGCGACGTGGCAGGCGAGGTCGAGTCCCTTGGCGCTCGCTTCGGGCGTGAACAGGTCGATCACCTCTTCGACGACCGGGGCGACGCTGAACGGCGTCTTGTCGATCGGCATCTTGCCGGCATTCAGCCGGGTCAGGTCGAGAAGGTCGTTTAGCAATCGCAGCAGCATCTCGGCCGACTGGTGGGCCACCTGGGTGTATTCGCGTTGTTCTCTGTCCTGATGCGACTCGAGCAGCAATTGCAACATGCCGATCACCCCGTTCAGCGGGGTACGAATTTCGTGGCTGATGTTGGCCAGGAATTCGCTTTTGGTCCGTTCGCCAAGCACGGCCTCTTCCTTGGCCTGGCGCAGCGTGGCCTCTTCCTTCTTGCGACGGCGGATGTCGCGCAGAACGACCACGCTGTTGCCGCGCTCGCCGTGATCGCCGCCCATCCGGGCGCGCGAGAAGAGCACCGGAACCGGGGTGTCTTTGGAGCCAGTGAGCTCAAGTTCGCCAGCAGCCAGGCGGGTGTGACCGCTGTCGATCCAGCGTTGATGGGCTTTCGGGGTCAGCAGTTCTATAAATGACTGACCCTCGATTTCGTCCTGTTCAAGGCCGGTCAACTGCCTGGCCGCCAGGTTGGCGAGCAGGATGTTCCCGTCGCTGCTGACCACGAACAGGCCGTCGAGCATCGAGGTGATGATGTCGTCCAGGTAGTCACGGGTCACGGTGGTCGAATCGAGACTCGCGGCCATGGTGTTGAACGTCTCGGCCAGGGTCTGCAATTCGTCGCCGGTACGCAGGTCGACACGGAAACTGCGGTCGCGGCCGAATGCGCTGACCGCCTCGCCGAAGCGCTGCAGCGGTTGGCCGATGGCACGGGAGAGGTAGCGCGAGAAGATGATCGCGAGCGCCGTGGCCAGCACGATGGCCAGCAGCAGCATGGTCTGGGTGTTGGCGGTCTGGGCCAGGGCGCTGGTGCTGGTGTCGAGCATCTCCTTGCGCATCTGTGCCTCGAGTCGGGCCAGCCGCCGGTCGAGTTGGGTCGCCAGCATGTCGATGGAGGTCCGCAGCGTAGCCATCTGGCGGGCGTTGTCGTCATGCTCCTCGCTGAGAGTGGCGTGTCGTTCGGCCTCGATCAGGTAGGGAGCGACTTCCTCGCGGTAATGGCTGTAGGAGGGCAGGTCCTCGATCCAGTCGATCAGGTCGACGATGCGCGCAGTTACCGGTTCGGCGTGGTCGGTGTTGGCCAGCGACAGCAGGTGGTGCAGTTCGACCATTGAACTGAGCAGGTCGGCCGAAACCCCGCGGTCGTCGGCAAGTTGCTGGGTCAGCGGTGCGAACAGCTGGCCAACGTTCTCCCACGAGCGGACCAGCTGACGTGCGGTGAGTTCGTCGATCTCGCGCAGTCCGATCAGGCGGTCCTGTTCGACGACCGTTCGGTAGACGAGTTTCTGGACTTCCTGCATGGTGCCGGTCGCGATGACGTCGGTCGTCGCCAGCCGTCCCAGTTCACGCTCCGTGCGTTCACGGGCGTTGCTAATGATCGCCCTGGCCTGGTCGAGGTCGCCGTCGATGAAACGTTCGAGGCCGAGATTGCTCTTGTGCAGGGCGAGACTGAGTTCAAGGATGGCGTCGGTGGCCGGCCAGGTCGAGGTGCTGATGCGGTCGATCTTCTGCGACAGGAAGTGCAGGCTGATCGCGGCGACGATACCCACCAGCAGGGTGACGAAGGCCACACCGAGCAGAGCCCGGAAGATACGTGCCTGGAGAGAATTCGCCACCCGTCGAATCCTAGCGCCGGCCCAGGCGCAACGCGATACCGATGACGGTTGTCAGCAGTGCCAGCGCGATCGCCATGGTGATCCCCAATCGTTGCCGGATGGCCTGGTCCTGGGACAGGACCTCTTCGAGTTCGCGCTCGACCACCACCAGCCAGTTGCCTTCGCGAGTGCAGCAGTGGGCCTCGATCACCTTGGTGCCGTCGGCACGGGTGGCGACCGTGGCGTCAACCTCCTCGATGCCGTGCTCCTCGTAATCGACGTGGAAATGTTTCTTGCCCCAGTTGAAGCGTGGGCTGCTCTCCAGCAGTGGCTCGGCGCCGTAATAGGGGCGAGAGAGGTAGCTGCCAGTGACCGGGTCGACCAGGTAACTGCCCCCGGTTTCGCCGGCGACCATTTCGCTGAGATGGGCGTTGAGCGTGCCCAGGTTCAGGGTCGCGCGTACTACGTGGGTGCCAGTCGGGTTGACGGCCAGAACCGCCATCGCCAGGGTCGGGATCTCACGCGGGCCGAGATAGAGCGGGCTGACGTACTCACCGTGAGACAAGGTGGTGCTGAACCACTCCTGGGAGGTGACGTCCGCGGTGTCGATAGTATCCTCGCCGGCAAGGTTGATGAGCTCGCCATCGCGCGTGTAGGCCGAGAATGACAGGTAATCGGCATAGGTGGTGGATAGTTCTGTCAGCACGGTCTGCACCTGGCGCGGGCCGTAGAGGTCTTCGGCATGTGCCGACCGGGCCAGCACTTTGAGCATGTTGAGCCGCCCGTCGAGAAACTGCTCGATGACCACGTGGCGGTCCTCGACCGCGACCTTGAGGTAGGCCTGGTTGGTTTCGACGCTGCCAGCGCGGAGCAGGCTGTCTACCCGGTAGGCCGTCGCGCCGACGATCGTCAGGGCGAGCAGCAGGGCCAGCACAAAAACGGTTCGTTGACGGGCCACCCGAGGGGTGTGCGGCATGACGGGACTCCCCTTTATGGTGCTTCCCAGGCACCACGGCGGGCCAGTGGGCCATTCACCGTGGGTGCATCATAACCCAGCGGATGGTGCAGTGCGGAATAATGGCGCCGTCAACCGACCTGATACTGGTACCGGCTTGGTTCGGTCGTGCCGAACTGCAGTTTGGCGATTCGTGGGCCGAGGCCGGTTGTGTAAGCTAAATACCTAAAATTTATGGCGTTTATAAGATTCTATCGATAGACCCAAATGGTCTTGCCGCCCACGGCGGCGGGTGGTACCGTCTGCGCCCGCAAACATGACAAATCGCAATTGAAAGAGACCCATGGCCAATCTGGAAACCGAACGCGTCCTCGACGTACGTCACTGGAACGACTCCCTCTTCAGCTTCAAGACCACCCGCTCGGACAGCCTCCGCTTCGAGAACGGTCATTTCGTCATGATCGGCATGGAGGTCGAGGGACGTCCGCTGCTGCGTGCCTACAGTATCGTCAGCCCGAACCACGCCGAGCACCTGGAATTCTTCAGTATCAAGGTGCCCGACGGCAGGCTTACGTCGCGCCTGCAGCACATCCGCGAGGGCGATCCGATCCTGGTCAGCCGCAAGCCGACCGGCACGCTCCTGGTCCACGACCTGCTGCCGGGCAAGAATCTCTACCTGCTGGCCACCGGTACCGGTCTCGCCCCGTTTCTGAGCATCGTCCAGGACCCGGAGGTCTACGAGCGTTTCGAGAAGGTGGTGCTGGTGCACGGGGTGCGCCAGGTCAGCGAACTGGCCTACGGGGACTTCCTGTATCACGAGTTGCCAGACCACGAGTACTTCGGCGAAGAGGTGCGGGAGAAACTGATCTACTACCCGACGGTCACGCGCGAGCCCTACCGCAACCGGGGGCGCATCACCGACCTGATCACCAGCGGACAGCTGGCGGCCGATCTCGACCTGCCGCAACTCGATCCGGAACACGACCGGGTGATGATCTGCGGCAGCACGGCGATGCTCGACGAGACCTCGGCGCTGCTCGACGATCGCGGTTTCGAGATCTCGCCCCATCTCGGGGTACCCGGGCACTACGTGGTCGAGCGGGCGTTCGTCGAGCAGTGAGTAGACTCTCCTGACAATGACGGTCGCTGATTCGTGACGAACCGAATAAACAGGTTCGTAGTACAACGTAAGACAACCGGTGGAACGGCGTCGCGTCAGAACCCGGTAACTGGCCCTGCGGGCACCTCGGGAGAGTGTGGCGACGCCGATTGCACGAGTATGGTCTTTGTCATGGCCTGAGTGCCTCTTCTGTGGGTCAGGCTTTAGCCCGACATGTCGGACTGAAGTCCGACCTACAAAGAGGTGTTTGTCGGACTGAAGTTCGACCTACTAAAGAGGTGTTTGTCGGACTGAAGTCCGACCTACAAAGAGGTGTTTGTCGGACTGAAACTCGACCTACGAAGAGGTGTTTGTCGGACTGATACCGATCCATTAATGAGGTAACTGTCCGACTGAGCCCGATCTGCAAAGAGGTGCTCGCCAGGCTGAGGTTCGGCCCGGAATGGACCAGTGACTGCCGAAGGGGGCGTCTGCTCCATGACTTTGTATCCGCAAAAAAGAAAGCGGGTGGCCGTTTCCGGTCACCCGCTGGTCACGCGTGGTGTGAGAGGTCAGACGATATTGCGCGGCGCAAAGGACATGCTGCGGAAGTCCTTCTTGTAGGCTGACTCGCCGATTTTTTTCACCTTGGCGACGCCCATCTTGTAATTGTAGTTGCCGCTGATCCAGTCGACGACCCGTGGCTGCAGGGCATTGGTTGGTTGGCGCATGTCGATCATGTTGCCGAACATCAAGCCCTTCTTGACGTGTGGGGTGACGATGGCCACCGCGGTGACGGCGCCTTTGGTCAGCTCGATTTGACCGTTCTTCATCAGCTCCGAGAACTGGAAGTCGTTGCCGTGAACACCGAGGATGGTGTTCTTCTGGGCGGCAACGCGTTCACTGTAGAGCATGACCTGGTCACCCGACTCGATGCCCCGTTTCTTGGCGTCGTCGGGGTGAATCTCGACCCAGTTCTCCGGCCAGCGCTGGGTGACGTACGGGCGGCGCTCGACGTCGTCGAAGCCCGACTGCCAGATCTCGTTGATCCGGCCGTTGGTGAAGCGCAACTCGTCACCCTTCGGCAGCAGCCACTCGTAGAAGTCCGAGAACAGGCTCCACGGATGCTTCTCGATGTTGACCTTGCCGGTCTGGCTGTTGAAGTGGGTCATCTTCTTGTTGACCATGTTGACGCCCTGGGCGCCGTCGGCCAGGCCCATCCTGGCGAGGTCCTCCTTGCTCAACGTGGTGTCGTGAAGCCGCTTGGTGCCTGTCAGTTCGCCGGTTTCCTGGTTGTAGAACGTCGGCCCCTGGATGCCCTCGGTCCCCAGTTCGGCGAGTTTCTGGTGCAGCGTCTTGCCCTCGGCGTGCGCGGCCACCTTGATCATGTGGTAGGCCTTGCGGTTGCCGCGGCTGAAACGTGACGACTCCTCGGCGACTTCGTTGGAGTTCTTCCAGTCGAAGCCGTCGTAGCCCATGCGCTTGGCCATCTGGGCGATGATCCACCAGTCCGGCTTGGCGTCGCCCGGGGCATCGTAGAACTTCTGGTAGAGCCGCAGGCGGCGTTCGCCGTTGGCGCGGATGAAGTCCTCCTCGCCCCAAGTGGCAGCCGGGAAGACCACGTCGGCGAAGCGGGCGCCGATCGGATCGCGCAGGTAGATGTCCTGGTTGATCACCACCGTACCGCCGGAGTCCGTCCGCTGCTTCAGCGTATCGATGATCTCCTGCTTGTCGAACGAGCGCACCTGGTGCGGGTTCAGGGTGACCAGTTCACGGAACTTGTTGAACAGTCCTTGCGAACCGGTCATCGACTGGATCCAGGTCGTGCCGATGACGTGAGCGAAGCGGGTGTTGCCCGAGTAGAGCCACCGGTCGGTGTCGAGTGCCCGCCGGCGCCGACCGGGAACCTTCTCCGGTGACTTGTTGCGCGGGTACTTGCCGCCACCGGTGCCACCACGCTGGTGACCGCCGAAGCGTCCGACCACCTGGCCCGGCCGGCCGCCGGCGCCACAGATGGTCGCCAGGGACGAAATGGCGATGGTGTTGCCGGTGTTGTTGGACCAGTAGAAGCCCTTCTCGATGCCGATCGAGGTCTTCGGCCGGGTGCCGTCCTTGTTCGGCTTGGCCAGGTACTCGGCGGCGGTGTAGATTTGCTCGACCGGGATGCCGGCGATCTTGGCCGCGTTGTCGGGATCGAAATCCTTCTGTGCCAGGACCCACTTCTTGTAGTCTTCGAAGCCCTTGGTCTGGAACTTGCCCCAGGTGGTGCGCCACTGCCACGGCGTGTTGCGGGTGCCCTGGCCGAAACCGGAACTGGACTCCCAGCCGTTGTTGACCCACTTTTTGATCCACTCCTTGTCTTCCCACCCTTTCTCCAGGATCACCCGGGCGATGGCGCCGACGACCAGGTTGTCGGTGCCGGGGTAGAGCTGGATGTGCAGGCCGCCCCGTTTCTTGGCGTAGGCGATGCCGGCCGTTTCACGGGGATTGAGCCAGACCGTCTTCATGCCACGGTCCATGCCGGGCTTGATGAACTGGGTGTAGATGATGGTCTTGGTTTCGTACGGGTCGGTACCGCAGACCATCAGCGTGTCGGCCGCGCCCCAATCGTCGTAGCTGGGACCGAAGTTGTCGAACCCGGCGTCGCGGAAACCCGGCGTCGAAGTGACGTCGGACGGGGTGTCGTGAAACGTGAACGCCGCGGTGTTGACGTGCCGGCGGGCGTACTTCGAGATCGCGTAGGTGTTCTCGACGTACTGGTAGGAGTAGGTCTTCACCGAGTAGGCGTTGGTGCCGTGCTTGGCGATGACATGCCGACCGACTTCGGCGGCGATGTCCAGCGCGAACTCCCAGCTGACCGGTTGCAGGGTGCCGTTGATCCGCACCAGGGGTGTGGTCATGCGATCCCGCGTCGGGGTCTTCGGGTTGTAGCACTTGGCCGCGATAAGGCCACCGCGCATGCTGGAATCGCCAGATTTGTTGACGACCTTGGCATCCTTGTCGGGAATGATCACGATGTTGTGCGGGTTGCCGTCGTGCATGACCACGTTGTGCTGGGCCGGGGCCACCCAGGCCTGCAGAATGCCGCTCGGAAAGTCGATGCCGAACGCATTTTCTGCCGCCTTGGTGCCGCCGTTACCGGAGCCGAGTGGCCAGCGGAAGACCTTGTAACTGCAGGCGACGATGCAGTAGTCGCAGCAGGTGGTCAGCACGTCGGCATGCTTGGGGGGCAGCGGTACGCTGTCCTCGGGAAGGTAGTAATTGGTAGCCATCGTGCGCCTCCTACGAATTCATCAGGTTCTCGTTGCGTCCGTACAACAGGCCCATCACGCCAACGGCGTAGATCTCGTCGCCGTCGAGTTCGAGCAGCACCTGCGGCAGGCTCTGGTAGGCCTGGCCGGACACGATGATGCCGTGCCGGCGCAGATCGTAGAGCGACAGGTGCAGTGGGCACTGACCGAGCACACGCTGGTCGTCGACCGCCTTGTACTGCCCCTGCATCGGACCGCCCTGGTGGGTGCAGAGGTAGCTGAAGGCGACCACGTCACGGTCCGGGCCGATGCCACCACCGGCCTTGACGCCGCCCATCTTGATCAGCATCGCCTGGCTGTTCGGTCCGTCATCCGGGTAGTTGAAATCAACCGGCGTGTGGTCCTTGAGCTTGCTCAGGTGGCCGATCAACTGGCGTGGGTAGCCGAGCACGCTGGCCTTGGTCTGCACCGCCTGGGCGGTGCCCGGGAACAGCGAAATCGAAACGGTGCTCGCCGTGACGGCAGCGGCGCTGCCGGCCATCAGGAACTGGCGGCGGTTGAGCATGCACTTGCCGTGGGCCTTCGCGGAATCGTCGCGTTGGTTGGTTGGCGTCGTCATTTCTTCGCCTCCTTGAGTTCTTGTTCGGTAAACAGGGGTGCGTAGTCGGGCAGTTCCGGCTTCTCGATGGTGATCTCGTCACCCGAGAAGGCTTCGAGGAAGGCCATCAGGGCCGCCTTCTCATCGTCGCTCAGGCCGAGCGGCTTGATCAGTGCCGACTTGTTGTCGGGGAAGTCGGTGGTCCGATCCTCTGCGTCAACACCACCCTTGTCGTAGAAGTCGATGACCTCTTCGAGGGTGTAGAACGCGCCGTTGTGCATGTACGGTGCGGTGTACATGACGTAGCGCAGCGACGGCGTACGGAACTTGCCCTTGTCCCACTTGTTTTTGGTCCGGTAGTAAAAGCCGGCGTCGTCCTTGATCTCGCGGTACATCGCCTCGGTGGAACCCTTGGCGTACTGCTCGAAGCGGAACGTGATCTGGGCGAGGCCGTCCTCTTCCCAGCGCCGGGCGTACGGGACGCCGATGTTGTGGTACTTCTGGTCGGTGGCCAGGGCGCCGTTGTGGCAGGCGATGCAGTTGGCCTTGCCGTTGAACAGTTCCATACCCTGCTTCTGCTGGTCGGTCAGCGCCGCCTTGTCACCCTGCAGGTAACGGTCGATCGGTGTGTCCTTCTGCACCAGGGTGCGTTCGAATGCGGCGATCGCCCGCCAGGCGTTGCCGATCAGCGGATACTCGTCACCGAATACCTCGCGGAACCGCTTGCGGTATTCAGGGATCAGCGCCATGCGCGTTTCCATCAGGTCGCTCTCGCCATTGCCGGCGACGCCGCCGCGAGCCGCGGAGCGCGCCTGCTTTTCGAGCGAAGCGGCCGAACCGGCCCAGAACAGCTTGCCGAGGTAGGCGGAGTTGATGATGGTCTGGCTGTTGCGCCAGTGAACCGTGCCGGGATAGCCGCGTGAGAAGTCCTCGGCCCAGGCCCAGCCCTGTTCCGGGTCGTGGCAGCTCGAGCATGAGATCGAGGCGTCGCCACCGATCCGCGGATCAAAGAACAGCAGCTTGCCGAGTTCGACCTTGGCGTCGCTCTGCTTGTTGTCCGCCGGGACCGGCGGGTCGCCGAGCGGGGCAAGCGGTGGTGGGGTCTTGCCGGCGGCCTGGGCGTTGCCCGCGGCGGCCAGCGAGAAGGCGATGGCGGCAGCCAGCGCCGAGGAGCGGAATGTATTTCGCGCTTTCATGTCAGCCTCCGTTGCTCAGTTACGCGCCTGGCGCCAGTTTTCGATCACCGGGTACTCGTCCGGATAAGCTTCCTGCCAGACGAACTCGGGGCCGGTCAACGGCGCGCCGGAGAGCGCTTCGAGGAAAGCCACCAGGTCGGCCTTCTCCTGGGCGGATAGGCTCAGCGGCTTGATCATCGGGCTCTTGTGGGAGTCCGGTCCGCCGCCCTGGTTGTAGAACTCGACCACGTCGCCGAGGTTGGCGAGCATGCCGTTGTGCATATATGGCGCGGTGGAGGTGAGCTCGCGCAGCGACGGGGTCATGAATTTGCCCATGTCGGAGCCGTCGGCCTTGTGCGTACGCACGTGGGCGCCCGGGTCGCGCTTGAGGTTGTAGAGGTTCTCAACACCCATGAACAGCGCGTAGGCGAGAAACGCCTGGTGCCGCTGCGGGTCGAGGAACGCGTCGAAGTTTTCCGGGACCCCGGTGTTGTGGGGCGTGCCGTCGGAGAACAGCGGCCCGGTGTGGCACTGGGCACAACCGCCCTTGCCCTTGAAGATTTCGAAGCCATTCTTCGCCGAGGCGGACATTTTGCCGCCGTCATACGGGGCGTCGCGCGAGGTCAGGGTTTTCAGGTACTCGGGGATCGCCTTGCGGACGCTGCCGTTGGAGGGCTCGCCGTAACCGGCCTTCTTGAACATCTCGAGGTAGACAGGATCCTGCTTCAGGCGCTCCTGCATGATGCGCATGTCCATGTTCATCAGGTAGGTCTCGGTGATCATCTCGCGCGCGACGTCGTTGAGATTGGTCCCCAGCCGCCCGTCATGCATCCAGGCCCCGCGGTAACCGACATTGGCCAGGGTCGGCGTGTTGCGGAAATGCCCGGCCCCGGAATAGGCCGTCGACAGCGGCTCGCCGTCGGTCCACGCCTTGTCAGGCTGGTGGCAACTGGCGCAGGCGAGCGTGGTGTCGCCGGACAGCCGGGTGTCGTAGAACATGCGCTTGCCGAGGTCCGCCAGCGCGGGTTTGACATCGATGGGTTGCAGCGGCCCCGTCCCCTGCGCCGGCGCAGGGGCGCCGGCGAGGGCGGGAACCGCCAGGGCCAGGGCCAGGGCGATCAGGGGTCTCATTTTCGTTCTCCCGTCACACGACCGTGTCTGGGGCTATTATCTTGGCCCATTAGGCCGCCTAATTTTTGCACGCTAGCGCATTGGCGGCCTCTGGTCCATCGGATATCGGACCGACGGGCCTATGCCGTTTGGCAGGGGGAGAGGTGGACGTGCCAGTCTCCTGACATGTTGGCGAAGGAAATTTCGGATCGCGTGAATTTACGCGTGATCCAGAAATGGGGACCCGGACCCTAATCAAGCGCGGGGACCGCGGGAGACGCCGCACTGTGGGGCGGATCGAGCGCGGCGGTGGGGATGGCGGCGATGCTGTTCGATCGGAATGGCGAGCCGCTGACACCGGGCCATGCCTCGAAGGGCCCGGCGCGCATTCGCT
>CAXMPC010000151.1:0-2047 GCA_964195335.1 uncultured Gammaproteobacteria bacterium
TTCATCTGCTCGACCTGGGCACGAATCCTTTCGGCCAGGATCAGGCCACCGGGCAGCGCTGTCGATGGCAACAACAGCGCGAACTCCTCGCCACCCAGACGACCGAGCAGGTCACTGGTCCGCAACGCCGAGTTGCAGGTCTCCGTCAGCGCTTTCAGTGCCTGGTCGCCAATATCGTGACCGTAGGTGTCGTTGACGCGCTTGAAATGATCGACGTCGAGCATCATCACCGACAGCGAGTAACTGTAGCGGTTGGACCGCGAGAACTCGGCCCGGCCCTGCTCGAGGAAGTGCCTGCGGTTCGACACCCCGGTCAGGGGATCGGTGCTGGCGAGGTGGCGAAGCCGTGCCTCCATCGCCTTGTACTCGGTGATGTCGCGCACCGCCAGCACCAGCGCCTCGGAGCCACGAAAGGTCATCTCGCGGACCCGCGCCTCGACCGGGACCACCGTGCCATCTCGCCGGAGATGGCGTGACTCGAACGGCGCGTCGGCCGGGTGAGCCAGCTGTTGGTCCATCGCCTCGAACGCCTCCGGCTCGACCAGTTCCAGGATCGAACTGCCGACCAGGTCTTCTTTCGCGTGGCCGTAGAGCTCGGTTGCGGCGTCGTTGCAGTCGAGGACCACGGTCCCTTCGCAGATCAGGATCGCCTCGAATGCGGCCTCGGTCAGCTGGCGAAATCGGGTCTCGCTCTCTTCCAGTTCGCCGGTGCGGGCATGCAGTGCGGTACGGGCTTCCTCGATTTCGTGGATTCGGGTGTTGAGAAGGTGCTGGGTCTGGTCGACCACCCGCTCGTAGTCAACCAGCCGTTCCTCGGCGCGGTTCAGCGAGCGCTCCAGTTTGCGTAAACGCTTGGCATCATCGCCGGCATCCGCGGTCGTGCCGGGGCGATCCGTCATCAGTGCGTGCCGAGCAGCAGCGTGACGAACGTGGTGTTGTGGTAGCGGGCACCGGTGTGGCTCGACAGTGGACCGATCTCACCGAAAGTATAGAAACCGCAGACCGGCACCGGCAGGGGCAACGCCTCGCGCGCAAGGCTGATCTCCTCGCGGGTGCGGGTGCCGAGGGCAATCTTGCGTCCGGTGCAGGAGAAAAGCATCGCCGCCTCGGGCACCTTGCCCGGGTAGCCGCCGACGGCGTTGTCGACCGAACGCTGCACGCCGTTGATGATCTCGTCGCGGATTGCCTGGGTGATCTGCACCTCGGCCCCTTCGGGGATGTCGGCGAGGAACCTGATACTGCCGGTCTCCGGGTCAGCCTTGCTGGCAACGCGCAAGTAGTAGCGCTCGCTGCCGCGCTCGTAGACCGCCAGCGGGTAGGCACGCAGGCCGGAGAGGTCCTCGACAAGGTCGCCCAGATAGTGGCGGTAGAGTTCCAGCGCCGGGCGGCCGTCGAGTTCGTGGAGTTCCGAGCCCTCGGCCCGGGTCACGCGCATGCGCTTACCGATCGGGCTCCAGCCGCTCTCGACGCCGAGGGAGTAGAGCAGGTTGCCTGCAAACAGCAGCACCGGTACCGAATCAGACAGCACCTCCCGGCCGCAGAACTGGTAGCTTGTGTACCAGTCCTTGGAGCCGCCGACCCGGTCGGCGGACATGCCGCCGATCACCGGAACGCCGTGGCCAAGAATTCCGTTCAAGGCCTGCAACGTCCGCCGCGCATCTGCGGTGAGGCCATCTGGCAATGTGATGGCCAGCTTGGCAGGAGACTCGAGTTTCCCCCTGGCCATGGTGACCGCTTCGATGGCCGCCGTTTCGGGTTCGGCTCCCGCCACATGTCCGACTCCGGCGGCAAACTCGACCTCATCGGAGCAGAACAGTGCCAGGGTAATGGCGTCCTCGGTGAATCCAAGGCTACTCGACATTTCGCCATCGGTGGTGCAGCCGATCAGTTGCAGACCTGGCCATGTCGTCATAACCCGGTCAAGTAGGCTCTCGCGCTCGTACTCGGTGCCGCAGAAAAGCAGCCCGGCCTGTGGTGTGTGTCCGGAGAGCTGGCTGTTGCAACTCTCGAGCATGGCGTCGACCGCGTCGGCGGTATCGACCTCGTC
>CAXMPC010000152.1:0-3521 GCA_964195335.1 uncultured Gammaproteobacteria bacterium
TCTTCCGGCGTGGTTCCGAGGAGTGGCGGCTCCGGGTGCAGTTCGTCGAGGTAGCGACAGATCACCGCCGCCTCGCCGATGCAACTACCGTCATCAAGCTCGAGCAGCGGCACGACACAACGCGGGTTGAGCGAAAGAAACGGCTCGGCATACTCCTCACCCTCGGCCAGGTTGACCTGCACGGCCTCGATCTCCAGGCCTTTTTCGGCGAGAAAAATGCGGACCCGGCGCGGACTCGGTGCGGGAGTGTAATCGTAGAATTTCACGTCTGATCCTTCGACGCTGGTTCGGTGAGCCGGTTCAGCCGCTGGCCGTCGCCACCCGTTCGAACTCGCCGTGGCCTTGCTGCAGGCAGTAGGCGATCCACTTGCCGAGAAAGCGGTTGAAGCGCCATTTGCGTGACATCGCCGAGTGGCGCAGGGAGCACCAGCCGGAACGACCGCTCGGGCCGGGCTCACGTACCGCCAGCACCTCGGCCATGCGTGCATCGTGGTAGACCCGCACCTGCACCTCGGGCTCGGGCTGACGGGTGCCGTCGATCTCCAGTGCGTAGGTCAACACCATGGTGGTGGTGTAGGCCGACTGGTCGAGCACCTCGAGATGGAGGTCGGGAACCTCATCGGCGCGGGACACCAGGCTACCCCGAAACAGGCGCAGGTCCGGCACCAGGAACTGCAGCCGCTCGAAGTTGCGCTCGTACTCGCGCATCAGGCGATCGAGCCGATGGCGCGGCGCGAGCCTGGCAAGTAGCGCTGAATCGTCAACGACGGCGTGCATGCTGGTGGTCGGTGTGTCCTGGCTGATTCCTCACGACTCAACTTACGGCCTGACAAGCGATCCCGCAACCGTGGTCAAAAGTGGAAAAACCTGCTAATCACCGACCTTTCATGACCGGATGAACCGACCCTCCACGGCCCGGTTGATGGCAGGTATAATAGAGAACTTATGCTTTCGCCAGTCACGCCCGAGGGGGCCTGGCAGGCGCATGGCTTTGCCGCCATGCCGAACGCCGCGTGCGCACCGCTAGCGGATTACAACCAACGACCAACGTTCGGGGAGGCCACCTGCCGCCCGGTACAGGGAGCGCGGTCGCACAGCACCGCGTCGAACCGATGAATATGACTACCCACAAGCTCGAAGACCTCAACATCGCTGCATTTCGCGTGCTGGTGTCTCCCGAGGCCCTGCACGAGCAGATTCCGGCCAACGAACAGGCCGCCGTCACCGTCGAGTCCGGCCGTGACGCCATCAAGGCGATACTTGACCGCCGGGACCCACGCCTGCTGGTCGTTGCCGGTCCCTGCTCCATCCACGATGTCGATGCGGCCAAGGAGTACGCGACCCGTCTCAAGCGGCTGCACGACGAACTCGGTGAATCGCTCTACATCGTCATGCGCGTCTACTTCGAAAAACCGCGCACCACCGTCGGCTGGAAGGGATTCATCAACGACCCGCACCTCGACGACTCCTTCGCCATCGAGGAGGGGCTCGCCAAGGGTCGCGAACTGCTAGTCTGGCTCGCCGAACTCGGCCTGCCGACCGGGACCGAGGCGCTCGATCCGATCAGCCCACAGTACCTCGCCGACCTCTTCTCCTGGGCCGCGATCGGTGCGCGAACGACCGAATCGCAGACCCACCGCGAGATGTCGAGCGGTCTGTCGACGCCGATCGGTTTCAAGAACGGCACCGATGGCAACCTGGAGGTGGCGATCAACGCGCTGCAATCGGCGGCGGCGCCGCACAGCTTCCTCGGTATCAGCCCGTCCGGACAGGTGGCCGTGGTCGAGACCAAGGGCAACCGTTACGGTCACATCATTCTGCGTGGTGGGCGCGAGCCCAACTACGACTCGGTCAGCGTTACCCTGACCGAGCAGGCGCTGGAGAAGGCGGGGATGAACCAGAGCATCATCGTCGACTGCAGCCATGCCAACTCGCACAAGAACCACGAGTTGCAGCCGCTGGTGGCCGAGAACATTGCCAACCAGATCGTCGAGGGCAACCGGTCCATCGTCGGCATCATGCTCGAGAGCAACCTGGGGCCCGGCAACCAGAAGATGACGTCCAACCCGGCCGACCTGCGCTACGGCGTCTCCATAACCGACGCCTGCATCGACTGGGAGAGCACCGAGCAGTTGCTGCGCGGCATGGCCGCCAAGCTCACCGAGGCCCTGCCCTCGCGCCTGCCCTAGACCGTCGACGCCGCTACGTTCTCACCGGCCGGCGCAACCTGGCCACGATCACCGAGTCGAGCACCAGTTGCAGGAAGTGGAAGACGATGCAGACCACCAGCGCGCCGGCGATTGGCACGTTGAGCGCGGTCAGCACGCCTATCGCCACCGGCAATGTTTTCTGCGACACCACCAGCAGCAAGGCGATGCGCTCGCCCGCGGCCAGGCGCAGGCCACGTCCGCTGGCGGCACATAACAGCAGCAGCGTGCCGTGCACCAGCAGCGAGCCGATGACGATCAGGGCGAAGGCGCCCGCGGTCAGCTCGAGCAATGTTCCGCTCGATGCGGACATCGACATCCACACCGTCGCGATGATGCAACTTGACGGGATGTAACGGACCCAGGCCGGTGCCTTGCGCACCAACAGCCGTCGCAGCAGCCCACCCAGCACGAACGGTAGCAGCACCACGATGAGCAGCCGCAGCAACAGCGGCCACGGCGAGACCGCCACTTCGGCCCCCGTAGCCAGCGTCAGGCTGAGCACGAACGGGATGGTGAAGATGCCGATCAGGTTGAGCAGGATGGTCAGCAGCATCGCCCACAGGGTCTGGCCGCCGGCGTTCTCGGTCATGACCACCCCCGACGACAGCGTCGGCGGCATGCTCGCCATCACCACCAGTCCGAGCGCCGCCGAGGCCGGCAGGCCGAGCAGCACCGCCGTGCCGAGACCGATGAACGGGCTCAACAGCAGGCCGATGACCACGCCGACCCCCAGCACCCCGAGGAAACGCCGGCGCAGTGAGCGCATGTCGACCCGCGTCTGGTAACCGTTGACCAGGAAGATCAGCGGCACCAGCGCAAGTACCAGCCCGGTGTCGTTGAGCGCGGTGCCAGGTGCCGGCACGGTCAAAGAGAATGCCATCGCCAGGAGCAGGCCGACGGGAAGAAACCACTGCTGCACGTGAAAAAGGTCCTGGGGTCGCGGGAACGCGGCATTCTAACCCCGGCGACCGGAAATGCCGCGACCGAACCCTTACCAGCAACACGGCCCATCCCATCCAGGTCTGAACCGGCCACTGCCAATCCGCCAACAGGGGTAAGGATGGCACCTTGCAGGTGTGCTACAACAAGTATTCGGCGGCCACGCATGGATTCGAGGCAATGTTCAACCCGCGTCACTCCCTGTTCTGGATGGCCGTCACGCTGGCCGTTGTGGGCGGCGTCTGCGCCGTCCTCTACCCCTCCCTCGAGGCCGCGTTCTTCGCCAACTGGGGATTCAACTCACTGATCCTGGGCGTCCTGCTGCTCGGCGTGGTGATCAACTTCCAGCAGGTCGTGGCTCTAAAGATCGAG
>CAXMPC010000153.1:0-4008 GCA_964195335.1 uncultured Gammaproteobacteria bacterium
TCAAGCGGCTGACGTTCATCCGCCGCTGTCGCGAACTCGGTTTCACCGTCGACGAGATCCGCGAGTTACTGACCCTGGTCGACGGTGGTCACTTCACCTGCGAGGAAGTCCGGGAGGTGGTCGTCCGCCACCTGGCGGAAGTACGCTTGCGGTTGAAGTCGCTACGCGCCATGGAAAAGGCGCTCAGTGGCATGGCCGCCACCTGCTCTGGAGGGACCGTGCCCGAATGCCCGTTTATCGAAACCCTTTATGGCAAGTAATGGCGTGCTTCATCCTCCGATCGGGGTGAAGGGGCATGATGTGGCTACGCTACCGTTGCGTCTGTCTTGCCAGGCGCGTTGTCAACCAGCCCACCAATTTTGAACGTCATGCGGCCACCTTCATTTTTTTCGCCCTGGCGCATCGGCCGCAGACGATGTTGGTCGGGACTTCTTTTCAGCTTGATGGCCCCCATGGGTATGGCCGCAGAGGTTTCAACCAGCACTGAGGCAACATCAGGCCTGGTTTCCTGGGTGTGGCGAGACGAAAGTGCCACCATCACGCTGAACCAGCTGTTACCGGACCAGGTGCGCGCCTTCTTCCAGGGGCGTGGTTTCAGCGCCGAGCAGAGCGAGCGGGTGGCGCGTCACTGCGTATTCCAGATGATCGTCCGTAACGAAGCGCAGGCCACCACGCCGATGGATATCGCGCTGGATGAGTGGCGAGTCATCAGCGCGGATACGACGATTGGCATCCCGCGGACAGCAAGTGACTGGGATCAGGAATGGGGTCGCCTGAGTGTCGGCCAGGGACCACGAATCGCTTTCCGCTGGGCGCTGTTCCCGGCATCGCAACAGTTTCAGCCAGGTGACTGGAACATGGGCATGCTGACACTCGCGGTGCCGGCCGGCGCGACATTCGACCTTCAGGCGGTATGGCACAGTGGTGCCGAATTGCAGGACGCGACAATCGACGATCTGCGTTGTGCCGAGGATCGTTGATGCTGCCGCACTACCGTAGAGGCGTCCTGCTGCTGCTCGTCGCGGCACTGCCACTGCTGGCCGGTGCGGCGACACCGCAGCAGACGCTCACGCCGCTCCTGCCGCGACCCGAAGCACCCGGTTTCACCCTGGTCGACATGGACGGCGTCACGTATCGCCTGGCCGAACTGCGAGGCCGCCCGGTGATCGTCAACTTCTGGGCCACCTGGTGTCCGCCGTGTCGAGACGAACTGCCGTCGATGCAGCGTGCCTGGCTCACGTTCCGTGACCAGGGCGTGGCCATGGTGGCGATCAATGTCGGCGAGGATGAGGAGACGATCTTTCCGTTTACCGCCAACTACCCGGTCGAGTTTCCGCTGCTGCTCGACCGCGACGGTACGGTCGTCGGCCAGTGGCCGGTGCGCGGCCTGCCATCGACCTTCATCGTCGACCCGCAAGGGCGGGTCGCCTACCAGGCGATCGGTGGCCGTGAATGGGACGATCCGGAACTGATGCGGCAGGTGCTGGCGCTACGGGAACCGAAGTAGGGCCCGCTCCGTTCAGCTGGCGTACTCGAGCAGCTCCCCGCAGGCTCGGCAGTGGTAGGTCCAGCGCCTGCGCTGCACGCGGTTGTGGCGGGTGGTGGTCAACTGGTGCGGTTCGGGGCAACTGCAACGGTAGGGCCAGCGACGCTGGCGCCACACCTCGCTGTTACGGGTGTCGTAGCCGTGGCAGCGGCGCGGTTCGCAGCCGAACAGTGCCATGGCCTCGCGCCAGGCCGGCCCGTGACCGAGCGCTGCGCCGCCTTCGCGCCAGCAGGCGAGCAGGTGAGCCACCTCGTGGGCGACGGTGTTGTGCAGGAAGTCGTCCCAGTTCTCGGCACCGAGGACCGGGTTGAAGCGGAGCAGGCCGTCAACTGGCCACGCCTGGCCCGCGATGCGGCCGCGCAGGTCATGACGGCAACACCAGTGACGCACCGGCCAGCCTGCCGTGCGCGCCGTCTCCATCAGTACGTCGACGCGGGCCTCGATCAGGTCGGAGCGGTAACTCGGCCGGTCGGCCGCCTGGTCAGGGGCGTCGGTCACCGGATCCCGAGCGTGGGTCCACCGATGGGAATGACCGGCACCAGCAGCCACAGCAGTACGGCGAGGATGCTGACGCCGGTTGCCAACTGCCGGGCCAGGCGCACCTGGTCGTCCACGCGGCCGAGGACCACCCGCAGCAGCATGGTCAGCGGCACGGCGATGGCCAGCACCGTCACCTCAAGCAGGTTGGCCAAGGTCTTGTCCCCGGGCCAGAGCATGCTGGCGAGGTTCAGCGCCAGCCACGGGGCGATCATCAATGCCTTGTCGCCGACCTGCAGGTCGAAGCTCTTGCCGCCGGTGACGTAGACCGCGAACCAGCCTATGCCGGCCGGTACGGCGAACAGCGGGTACCAGGTGAGCAGATGCAGTAGGGAATCCATCGGACCATTGTAACCGTCGGGAACGCCGGGTGGCGGCAGGCCGGGTCAGTTCACCACGCTTGCGCGCCGGTCGTCGGCGAGCCGGGTCGCGAGCAGGAAGCTGGCCAGGATCAATCCCGGGATGGCGAGGCCGATCCAGAGTGCGTGGTCATCGATCCAGCCGCTGGTGGCCGGCACCAGCAGGCCGACCAGGGCGACCAGGAAGGACAGCTTGACGATCATCAGCCCGACGAAGCGTGAGACCACCCGCGCGCGTCGGTCGGCGCGTTTCAGCAGACGGGCGACCCAGAAGCTGTTGATGCCGTTGGTCAGTGCCATGCTGGCCATGAACAGCAGACCGAGTGCGGCAGCGGCCTGCCAGCCACCGAGACCGGAAGCGGCGACCGAGAAAGTGGCGGTCAGGGCCAGGGTATCGAAGGAGAGCGCGAACAGTGCACCCAGTAGAACGACACTGAACGGGTGGCGTGCGGTCAGCAGTCGCAGCAGCCAGCCGCTGCGCAGACCGAGCGGGCGGACGGTCTCTCCGGGTGCCGTGGTCAGGATGCCGTACAGGTTCAGGGCGCCGAGCAGGCAGAGGACGACGATGGAAAAGCCGGTGCCGAAGTTGTCGACCCAGCCCGGCACGATCCAGCGCTCGCTGAACAGGCCGATGGCGATGGCCACCAGCGTCACCACCACGCCGTGACCGAGCGAAAACCAGGTGCCTGCCCAGCGCGCCAGCCGCGGATTCGCATCGTTGTTGGCTCGGGTGAGCCCGTCGACGGCCGCAATGTGGTCGGCATCGAGCCCGTGGCGCAGACCAAGCGCGAAGACGACGGTGCCCAGGGCCAGGATGTCGGTGGGCAGCTGTTCCATGGTTGATGAGATCGTTGGTGACGCCCGCTCGAGTTAGGAACTTTAGGAAAAAGTTCATACAAGCGGCGTGCCAGATCTCAAGTGATTGAAATTGTTAGGTGTCGGCAATAATTGCTGGCAACGATGCTTCCACTTGCACCGCCCGGGTGCACATTCTGCTGCCACTTGTCATCCCGTGCCCCGGATTGTGACGGGTGGCTCACGACGGTGTCGTTGCAATCGGTGGTGTCTCGACCGTTGCCCTGGCGCGTTGAAAGGCAGATTCGCCGTCAAGCGCCACCCTGCTTCAGATGACGTCATGTTGCGTTGCGAAAAGTCATGTCCATGGCGTCGATCTGCCTGAATAACAGTAATTTAAGTAGAACTCCGCATAGACCGCACCCGTCTGGCGCGTAAACTTTTCGCAACGCACCTCCGATCCTTGATGGTCATCAAGGATTCTGACCGGGTGGCTGCGCAGGATGAGTCCACCTCCTGTGCCTGTCATCGGCAACAGGGGGGATGGATAAGGACAATCCAACGCGATCTCAGGGACGAGACCTCTATGAATAATCCCGGTACGGTTTTCCTCGTTGGCGCCGGTCCCGGCGACCCGGATCTACTCACCGTCAAGGCACACCGCCTCCTGCAGGAGGCCGATGTCGTCGTGCACGACCGCCTGGTGTCGGCGGCGGTGCTTGCGCTCATCCCGCCGATGGTGGAACTGATCCCGGTCGGCAAGTCGAGCGG
>CAXMPC010000154.1:0-2462 GCA_964195335.1 uncultured Gammaproteobacteria bacterium
CTTGCCTCGATCTCCAGTTCATCCTCGTCGGGGACGATACGAAGCAGTTCCTGGGCCGGTGTCGCCACCCCGCCGATCGTGTGCAGAGCCAGTTGTTGTACGTGTCCGGAGACCGGTGCCAGCAGACGGTGGCGCTCGAGGTGCAGCCGTGCCGCGGTTTGATCGTGATGCAGCCTGGCCAGTTGTCGTATCGTATTTGCCATGTCGTCAGTCACCTCGCGCAGTCGGCTTGCACGGTAGCTGGCGCGCGTTATGTCCAGGCTGGAGATGGTGGCGAGAAGAGTCTCCTGTTGTCCATGGAGGGCGGTCAACTCCGCTTCCAATTCGCGTCGCTCCTGCTCGACCTTCAGCCACACCTCGGTGGCGATGTGCCCGACAGTGGCCAGTTGTTCCACAGCGTTACCGCGCTGCGAGATCAGTTCCAGGACGTCACGCAGGGCAGCCGTGCGGGCCTTGACCGAACGCAGTTCTGCCTCGCGCTGTTCGCGCTCGCCGGCGATCTGGGCGAGTCGCGAAGCGTGCTCGCGGAGTTCGTGCACAAGGAGGGCGTACTGGGCTTCACCGAGTTTTCCTCGCTCGACAGTGGCCCCGGTGGTGTTCGAGCCGCTTCCGATGTGTTGTTTCAGCCTGGTGATCCGTTCCAGATGCTGCCTGGTCGCCTCGATCTCGCCATCAATCTGCTGCAGGCGGGCGGCAGCCTCGGTCGGGTCGAGTTCGAGCAACAGGTCGCCTTCCTCTACATGGTCGCCGTCGGTGACGTGGAGCACCGACACGACCCCGGACTCGAAGGCCTGGATCACCTTGACCCGCCCTCCGGGCACCACCTTCCCCGGCGCACTTGCGACAATGTCGATTCGCGCCCAGAAACTCCATGCGATCACGCTGACGAGCAGCAGCAGAATCGACCAGAGCAGCTTCCGGCCAAGGGGCGAGGGTGGCGTGGCCTGCACTTCGAGAGCGGCTGGCAGGAAGGCCTGCTCCGGCATGCGACGTTGTTGAGCCCGTGGCTTGACCGGGGTCATCAGGGTTTTCATATCGCCGCCTGGCAGGCATGCAACCTGGCGTAGTGGCCGCCGGCGCCAAGTAACTGGTGATGATCTCCCTGCTCGACCACACGCCCTTCCTCGAGTACCAGGATACGGTCGGCCTCGCGCAGCGCCGAAAGGCGGTGGGCGATGATGAGCACGGTCCGGTCACGACAGATGGCACTCAGGTTCGCACGCACGAGCCGTTCCGATTCGTAGTCGAGTGCACTGGTGGCCTCGTCGAGGATAAGTAGATCGGGGTTGGTGCAGAGCGCACGCGCAATGGCGATGCGCTGGCGTTGGCCGCCTGAGAGGCAGACGCCCTGCTCACCGACACGGGTCTCGTAGCCGTCCTGAAGCTCACCGATGAAATCATGTGCGCCCGCGAGCCGTGCCGCCCTGATCACGTGCTCGATTGGAAGTGACGGCCTGGCCAGGGCGATATTCTCTCGAACCGAGCGATTAAACAGCCGTGCCTCCTGGGAGACGACGCCGATACGCCCCCGCAACCACTCCGGGTCGACGACGGAGAGATCGAGGCCATCAATCCGGATACGACCGGCGGTGGGGGCGTAGAGGCGTAACAGCAGTCGCGCCAGAGTGCTCTTGCCCGAGCCTGAACGGCCGACAATGCCGATCACCTCTCCAGGTTCTATGCGCAGGGTCAGCCCATCAAGAACATCGGGCCCATCCGGTCGGTAGCGAAAAGAGACCTGATCGAATGACACCTCGCCACGCAGCTTTGGAGGGTGCAGGCGGTTGGCGTCGTGACCGGGCTCCCGGGGTGCGTTCATCAGGTCGCCGAGCCGACGTAGCGACAGGCCGGCCTGCTGAAACTCCTGCCACAGCTGCACGATCCGCAGAATTGGGCCGCTGACCCGCATCGCAAGCATATTGAAGGCGATCAACTGACCGACGCTGAGCTGACCGTCGATCACCAGTCGTGCTCCGAGCCAGATGATCATTATCGTGCCGATCTTGTTGACCAGGCCCGCGCACTGGCCGGCGAGGTTTCCAAGGTGTCCGGAGCGGAACGATGCCTGGACATGGCCGGCGAGTTGCTCCTCCCAGCGCCGCTGCAGCTGCGGCCCGACGGCCATCCCCTTGAGTGTCTCGATGCCGGAGAGCGTCTCGACAAGGAAGGCGTGGTTGTCTGCGCCGCGCTCGAAACGTTCGGCAAGACGTGCCCGGAGTGCTGGCGTCACCAGCCAGGAGAGCAGGACATAGCAGGGCAGCGTGGCGATCACGACCAGGGTCAGCGCCGGGCTGTAGTACCACATCAGGGCGATGAACAATCCGGAGAAGGTGAGGTCGAGCACGGTCGTCAGGGTGGACGAGGTCATGAACTGGCGGATGCCGTCGAGCTCGCGCACCCGCGAGACCGTGTCGCCTGTGCGCCGGCTGGCATGGTAGGCGAGCGGGAGTTGCTGCAAATGG
>CAXMPC010000155.1:0-26046 GCA_964195335.1 uncultured Gammaproteobacteria bacterium
GCACTTGAAGCAGTCGTTCTTGCGCAGCAGCCGGGTCATTATCTGGCGAGCTGACCTGCTGCTCGGCCTTCGACGACTGGCTCGGGGCCGTCTGGCAGCCGGTGAGTAAGGCGCCAGTGAGTATCACGGCCAGGAGTGGCACATGGGGGAGAGTAGGGCAGTTGAAGCATCAGGGGCCTCGCTTGTGGTGAAAGCCGGCCTGAATAATCAGAGGCCGGCGGCATCGCGCAGCGCCTCGGCCCGGTCGGTCCGCTCCCAGCCGAACTCCGGTTCCTCGCGGCCGAAGTGACCGTAGGCGGCGGTCTTGCGGTAGATCGGCTTGATCAGGTCGAGCATCTGCAGGATGCCCCAGGGGCGCAGGTCGAAATGTTCGCGCACCAACTGGGCGATCCGCTCTTCGTCGACCTTGGCTGTACCGAATGTCTCGATGCTGATCGAGGTCGGTTCAGCGACGCCGATGGCGTAGGAGACCTGGATCTCACAGCGCGAGGCGAGACCGGCGGCGACGATGTTCTTGGCCACGTAGCGGCCTGCGTACGCGGCCGAGCGGTCGACCTTGGACGGGTCCTTGCCGGAGAAGGCCCCACCGCCGTGGCGCGCCATGCCGCCGTAGGTGTCGACGATGATCTTGCGGCCGGTAAGACCGCAGTCGCCGACCGGGCCACCGATGACAAACGAGCCGGTCGGGTTGATGTGGTAGGTGGTGTCGGCATGCAGCCACTCGGCGGGCAGCACCGGCAGGATGATGTTCTCCATCACCGCCTCGTGCAGGTGGGCCGGGTCGATGTCCGGGTCGTGCTGGGTGGAGAGCACCACGGCGTCGATCCCTGCGATGCGGTCGTCGTCGTAGCGGAAAGTGACCTGGCTCTTGGCATCGGGCCGCAGCCACGGCAACACGTGCTGCTTGCGCATTTCCGACTGGCGCTCCACCAGGCGGTGAGCGTAGGTGATCGGTGCCGGCATCAGCACGTCGGTCTCGTCGGTGGCGTAGCCGAACATCAATCCCTGGTCGCCAGCGCCCTGGTCTTCCGCGCTGAGTCGGTCGACGCCCTGGGCGATGTCGCTGGACTGCTTGCCTAGCAGAGACATCACCGCGCAGGTGGAGCCGTCGAAGCCGACATCAGAACTGGTGTAGCCGATGTCGCAGACCACTTCACGCACCAGTTCATCGAGGTCGACCCAGGCCTCGGTGCTGATCTCGCCGGCGAGGATGACGGCGCCGGTCTTGATCATGGTCTCGCAAGCGACGCGTGCGCTGCCCGGGTTGGGATCGAGGCGCAGGATGGCGTCGAGTACCGCGTCGGAGATCTGGTCGGCCATCTTGTCCGGGTGGCCCTCGGAGACCGACTCGGAAGTGAACAGGGTGGTATCGCTCATAATTGTACTCATCCTTCCATGGCGCCTCGCGGGACGCCTTGTCCAATGTCAAAGCCGATCATTCTACCTTGCTGGGAAATGTACGGCATCCTGGCCGGACCCAAAGGCAATCAGATGCAATGGTGCACCGCAATAATTGACCTGGGTCAAATGGCAATTCCGTACGAAAAGGCTATATTTCACGTCAGCATGGATGCACAACCCACACCTTCAGTGGATCGAACCGCTGTCGTCAGTCACCCTTGCAGGTCCGCCCAGGGGCGTGCGATACACGTGCCCGCAACCTGACCGAGGAGCCACCCTTTGGACTACCAACAAAGCGAGAGAACCTACGACTTCGACGTCGTGCGCTGGTTTTCGCTCATGGCCGTCGTCTACCTCGTCGTCGGGACGTTGGTCGGCGTCTACATCGCCGCCGAGCTGGCCTGGCCGGCCCTGAATCTCGACAGTCCCTACCTCAGCTTCGGGCGCCTGCGGCCGCTGCACACCAATGCGGTGATCTTCGCCTTCGGTGGCTGCACGCTGATGGCGGCCTCGTTCTACAGCGTACAGCGAACCTGCGGTACCGCGCTGTGGAGCACGAAGATGGCCTGGTTCACCTTCTGGGGCTGGAACCTGGTGATCGTGCTGGCGGTGATCACGCTGCCGCTGGGCCTGACCCAGGCCAAGGAGTACGCCGAACTCGAGTGGCCGGTCGATATCCTGATCGCCGTGGTCTGGCTCAGCTACCTGTTCAACTTCGTCATGACCATCGCCAACCGGAAGACACCGCACATCTACGTGTCGAACTGGTTCTTCCTCGGCATGCTGGTGATGATCACCTACCTGCACGTGGTCAATTCACTGGCCGTCCCGGTGTCACTGTTCAAGTCCTACTCGGTCTTTGCCGGCGTACAGGATGCGATGATCCAGTGGTGGTGGGGCCACAACGCGGTCGGTTTCTACCTGACTGCAGGCTTCCTCGGCATCATGTACTACTTCGTGCCGAAGCAGGCCAACCGGCCGGTCTACTCTTACCGGCTGTCGGTGATTCACTTCTGGGCGCTGATGTTTGGCTACGTCTGGCTTGGAGCCCACCACCTGCACTACACGGCACTCCCGGACTGGACCGGATCGCTCGGCGCGGGGATCTCGCTGGCGATGATCATCCCGTCGTGGGGCGGGGCGATCAACGGCATGATGACCCTCTCCGGGGCCTGGGATAAGTTGCGCACCGACTACGTGCTGCGTTTCATGATCGCCTCGCTCGCCTTCTACGCGATGTCGACCTTCGAGGGCCCGGTGATGTCGCTGAAGACAGTCAACGCCCTGTCGCACTACACCGACTGGACCATCGGCCACGTCCACTCCGGGGCGCTGGGCTGGGTGCTGATGGTGGCGGTCGGCGCGCTCTACCACATGGTGACACGGCTCTGGAACACCGAGATGTACTCCACCCGGCTGGTCAACACCCATTTCTGGCTGACCACCATCGGCACCTGCATCTACATCGTCGCCATGTGGGTCTCCGGGATCATGCAGGGCCTGATGTGGCGGGCCTACGACGACTACGGCACGCTGGCCTACACCTTCGCCGAGTCGGTCGAGGCGATGCACCCCTACTACGCCATGCGCGTGGTCGGCGGGGCCTTGGTGGTGACCGGCGCGATCATCATGCTTTACAACGTCGTCATGACGGTACGCAAGGCGACCGCCGACGGGCGGCTCGGCGAGACCGGCACCGCGCCGGCCGGCGCCTGAGGAGGGTTACGACATGGCAACCGAGACTCCGCAATCGGGCAAGTTCCAGCAGTTGCTGGAGAAGAACATCCTGGCACTGACGCTGATGACGGCGTTGGTGGTGTCGGTCGGCGGTATTGTCGAAATCGTGCCGCTTTTCTACCTCGACTCGACTTTCGAGGACAAGGTGCGCAACCCGGACGGCAGTGCCAAGTTCCCCGAGGTGTTGTGGCAGCGTGGCGATGGTCAGACCCTGGCGGACTGGAAGGCCGGGGACGGCGTACGGCCCTACAGTGCGCTCGAACTGGCCGGCCGTGACGTCTACCAGCGCGAGGGTTGCTACCTCTGTCACTCGCAGATGATCCGCCCATTCCGTGACGAGCGGGAACGCTATGGTCACTACTCGCTGGCGGTGGAGTCCAAGTACGACCATCCGTTCCAGTGGGGCTCCAAGCGCACCGGTCCTGACCTGGCCCGGGTCGGTGGCAAGTACTCCGACGAATGGCACCGCCAGCACCTGCGCGACCCGCGTGCGTTGGTGCCGGAGTCGGTGATGCCGCGCTACCCGTGGTTCGACGAGGCCAGCGTCGACGGGGCCGGTATGCAGACACGGATGCGCGCCATGCGTCTGCTGCAGGTGCCCTACACCGATGCCGACATCGAAGCGGCCCCGGCCTTGGTCGAGGGCAAGACCGAGATGGACGCCGTGGTCGCCTACCTGCAGTTGCTTGGCACCATGATCAGCTTCCGCGAGGGCAGGGACTACCGTGAGTAGTTTCAGCGACTATTTCGCTACCGACTGGGCGGCGATGACACCGCAGGACTGGGTCGGCACGATCCTGACTGTGGTGGTCTTCCTGCTGATGATCGGCATCTACTTCTACGCCCTCAGGCCGAAAAATCGCGATCGCCTCGAGGCCCAGCGTTTCATCCCGTTCGAGGGTGATGAGCCTTTCGAGTCCGGAGACAAGCGATGACCGACAAAACCAATCCGTACGACGCCCCGGATACTGGCCACGTCTGGGATGAAAACCTGCGTGAGTTGACCAACCCGCCGCCGCGCTGGTGGACCATCGCCTTCCACGCCAGCTGGATCTTCGTGGTCATCTACGGAATCCTCTACCCGATGGTGCCGCTGGTCAGCAGCCACACCAAGGGTGTGCTCGGTTGGACCTCGATCGGCGAATACGAGGAAAGTGTCGCCGAACTCGACGCCATTCGCGGGCCGTTCGAGGCCAAGATCGCCGAACTCGATGCCGGCGCGATCCTGACCGACCGCGAACTCGCTAATTACACCGACGCCTCGGCCAAGGTCCTGTTCGGCGACCGCTGCGCACCCTGTCACGGTGCCGGTGGCCAGGGCAATCCGGGCTACCCGGTGCTGGCCGACGACGACTGGCTCTACGGCGGTGCCGTCGAGAAGATCATCGAGACCGTCACCAACGGTCGCCGCGGCATCATGCCGGCCCACGGAGCCCGCTTCACCGCCGAGGAGATCGATGACCTTACGACCTACGTTGCCGGCCTCGCCGACGGTCGTGAGCACGAGGCCGGCAAGACCCTGTTCACCGGCAAGGCGGCCTGTTTCGCCTGCCACGGCATGGACGGCAAAGGCAATCAGATGATTGGCGCGCCCGACCTGACCGACAAGATCTGGCGCTTCGCCGGCACGCCCGAGGCGATCCGGCACACCATCACCCACGGCGTCAACGACCCCTCCGACCCGGAGACGCGAAACGCAGAGATGCCCGCTTTCGGTGCCGTCCTGGACCCGACCGAGATCAAGAAGCTTGCCGTCTACGTCCACCGTCTGGGCGGCGGCCAGTAGTTACTGAACACCGGTCCGGGGCCGCCCGGTTCGGTGACCGAATGGACCAGGGATGTCCCGGACATGGATGCCGTAGCCATCGGATCGATCGCCAGCGTGCTTGGAGCGCTGATGGTTCCGGGTCATCTGACGGTTGAGGTGGATCGCCTGATCCGGCGCGACGCGGAACGTCACCATACATCGTGACGGTTGCCCAAGAGGGCGCGCGGCCGCCTCTTTTTCGGTCCCGGTTTTTCAGTAACTGGTAAAATGCCAATGCCACTTCCTGCTCCCATGGGCAGGGATCGGTCGTGCATCCAGGTGGTCCAACTCCAGGCACTTCGCAAAGAGCGTAACCAAGTGGCAGACCCACAGACCGACCAGGCGATCGACCAGCATCTGGACGCCCTCTACGAGGAGGCGGGTCACTGGCATGTCAACACCGGCAAGGAGACGATCCACACCAAGCGCGTGGGCGGGCGTTTTCGTACCCTGAAATGGTGGAGCAGTTCGGTCTGGCTGATTTTCTTTTTCGGACCCTACCTGCGCTGGGACGGTCGCCAGGCCGTGCTGTTCGATATCCCCGATCGCCAGTACCACATCTTCGGCGTCACCGTGCTGCCGCAGGACTTCTGGATGCTGTCGTTGCTGCTGCTCTTTTTCGCCATCCTGCTGGCGGTGGTGACGGCTACGGCCGGTCGTGTCTGGTGTGGCTACTTCTGCTTCCAGACCGTCTGGACCGATCTGTTCACCTTGATCGAAGAGAAGTTCGAGGGATCACCGCAGGCGCGGCGCAAGCTCGATGCGGCGCCGTGGACTGTGAAACTTCGCACCAAGTTGCCCAAGCACCTGGTCTGGATCCTGATCGGCGCGTTGACCGGGGCCAGTTTCGTCGCCTGGTTCACCGATGGTTGGGCGATGTGGGGGCAGCTGTTTCGGGCCGAGCTGGCGCCGGTGGCCTACGCCACCATCGCGGTCTACACCGCCTTCACTTACGTCTTCGCCGGCCACATGCGCGAACAGGTCTGCTTCTGGCTCTGCCCGTACGCCCGCTTGCAGGGGGTGATGTACGACAGTGAGACCATCCTGCCGACCTACGACATCAAGCGTGGCGAGCCGCGTGGCCGCGCGCGCAAGGACACTGTGGATGGCCTGGGTGACTGCATCGACTGCAAGCAGTGTGTCGCGGTCTGCCCGACCGGTATCGATATCCGTGAAGGCCAGCAGGAAGGCTGTATCACCTGCGCGTTGTGCATCGACGCCTGCGACGCGGTCATGGACAAGGTCGATCGTCCGCGCGGACTAATCCGCTATTCGTCACTGGACGAATCCCAGGGCGAACCGCAGCCGGCCGTCTGGAAGCGACCTAGGGTGGCGATCTACGCGGTGGTCATGACCCTCGCGCTGGCCGGCATCGTCTACGGCCTTGGCAACCTGTCGACTCTGGAACTGAACGTTCTGCACGAGCGCCAGCCGTTGTTCGTGCAGCAGCGCGATGGCTCAATCCAGAACAGGTACACCCTCAAGCTGCTCAACAAAACCGGTGAGGAGCTGCGCATCGCCGTCAGTGTCAGCGGCCTCCCGGGTATCGAGCTGACCGGGGCCGAGGAGCCGGTCGCGATTCCCGCGGGGCGGGTGGCCTCGGTGGTGGTCTTCGCGCGGGTTCCGGACGACCGCCTGCAAGAGGCCTACAGCCCGGTCGTGTTCGAAGTCGTCTCGGTGGACGACCCCACCATCACCCAGGCGGTCGAGAGCGTTTTCGTCGGCCCGGGCTGACGCGGGTCACGACACGACCAGCCTTCCGGTGACAGAATGGACGACGGTAAGAGAGACCCCTCGAGGAGAGCGCGAATGGATGCCGCCACGGCCCCTCGCCACGACCCCAATTCGCCCTGGCGCAATCCCTGGGTGATCGGCTGGATAGCCCTGGTCATTGTCGTCGTGCTGGCCAACGTGACCATGGTGCTGCTCGCCGTGACCACCAACCCGGGCCTGGTGGTCGAGGATTACTACGAGCGGGGTCGTACCTACGCCGAGACCCGTGCCGCCCGGAAACTGGCCCAGCCCGAAGGGTGGGAGGTGCGCCTCGACCTGCCCCAGCCCGTCGTTCGCGGCGTACCGGTAAGCCTGCGCGTGGCAGCCATCGACGAGCGGGGGCTGCCGGTACAGGCCGAGCGCGCACGCCTGTACCTCTACCGCCCGGCCGATGCAAAGGCCGATTTCGACCTGCCACTGGCTACGGAAGCCCCCGGGGTGGTCGGTGCCGAGGTGGTCTTCCCGTTGCCCGGGATCTGGGACCTGATCGTCCAGGTCGAGTCGGGTGACCGGGTCTACGATCTGGCGCGCCGCATCGGCGTTCGCGGCGACTGACGCCCCCGACGCGGTCGTCCGACCCGTCCTGCCCGATGTCCGTGCCCATAACCGAACCGACCTGTTTCCACTGCGGCCTGCCCGCGCCCGAAGGTGTGGCGGTGGCGGGCGAAATCGCTGGTAATGGCCAACAATTTTGTTGTCCCGGCTGCCGTGCCGTTTGCAGTGCCATCCACGCCGCGGGGCTCGAGGGTTTCTACGACCGCACGCCGACTGACCTGCTCCTGGCGCCGCCCCCGGTACCGGCCGAGGACCCGGCGATCTTCGATCTCGCCGATGTGCAGGCCGAGTTCGTCAGGCACGAAGGCGACCTGCTCGAGGCGGAGCTGTTGGTTGAGGGGATCCATTGCGCTGCCTGCGTCTGGCTGATCGAACGACACCTCGGGCACACGCCGGGTATCGCCGTGGCGCAGGTCAACCTCGCCGCACGCCGGCTGAGCGTGCGCTGGGATCCGGACCGGGCTGCCCTGTCACAGATTCTCGAGGCCCTGGCCGCGATCGGCTACGCGGCGGTGCCGTACGATCCGGAGGCGGTCGAGGGCCGTCTGCAAGAGGCGCAGCGGCGCCAGCTCTACCGCCTCGCATTCGCCGGCTTCGCCATGATGAACCTGCTCTGGATCTCGATCGCCCTCTACTCCGGGGCCGACCAGGGTGAACATCGCGGGTTGCTGCACTGGACCGGCTGGGTGTTGGCGACGCCGACCCTGCTCTACGCCGGCTGGCCGTTCCTGCGCGGTGCCTGGGCCGGTTTGCGCCACGGCCACCCGACCATGGATCTGCCGATCGCTCTCGGCGCTGTCGCCACCTACGGTTACTCGACCTGGGCCATGCTCGCCGGGGGTCCGGAGGCCGGGGTCTACTTCGATACCGTGGTCAATTTCCTGTTCGTAATCCTGGTCGGACGCCATCTCGAAGGGTTGTCGCGGCGCCAGGCCATGTCGGCCACGCACCGCCTGATGGAACTGCAGCCCCGGGTCGCGACCCTGGTCGAGGCAGGAGGCGAACGGATTGTCTCCGTACGTTCGTTGCGTGTCGGAAGCGAGGTGCTGGTGCGTCCCGGCGAACAGGTGCCGGTCGATGGCACCGTCGTCGAGGGTGAGACCGCGGTCGACGAGTCATTGCTGAGCGGCGAGACGGAACCGAAGGCGCGTGGGCCGGGGGAACGCCTGTTCGCCGGAACGCAGAATCTCGACGGAGCGGTGCTCCTGGCAGTCGAGCAGACGCTCGCCGATACCGCGCTGGGGCGGATCGCCCGCCTGGTCGAGGCCGCGCAGGGTTGCCGCGCCCCGGTGCAGCGTCTTGCCGACCGCATCGTGCCCTGGTTCGTCAGCATCACGCTCGGGTTGGCCGCGATAACTTTCGTCGCCTGGTTCGGTCACGGCCTGGAGCCGGCGTTGATGGCCTCGGTGGCGGTACTGATCGTTACCTGCCCATGCGCCTTCGGACTGGCGACGCCGATGGCTATCGCCGTGGCTGCCGGTACCGGCGCCCGTCACGGCATCCTGGTCAAGACCGGGGTGGCGCTGGAGGCGCTCGCCGTCGCCGACCATGTGGTGTTCGACAAGACCGGTACCCTGACCGAGGGGCAGCTGCAGGTGGTCGACGGCAGCTGGTTCGACATCGACCCCGGTCAGGCGCTGGCCGTGGTCGCGGCGCTGGAGCGTCGCTCGGAACACGGTATCGGCGCGGCGATTGTCGCCCATGCCGAAAAGGCCGGTCCGGTTTCCGGCGAGATCCGGATTGAGAACTTCCGTGCCCGCCCCGGGCGCGGGATCGCGGGGACGGTCGACGGTCGGACCTGGTGCATAGGCAGCCCAGCCTGGGTGGCGACCGAGGGCGCGTTGTCCGGCGAGCCGGCGGACGCGGCCCTCGAGGCTCACGAGGCGCGTGGCAGGACTGTGGTCGTGGTCAGTGTTGACGGCCACGTCGTCGGCGTAATCGCCCTGGCCGACCGCCTGCGGTCAGATGCGGCCGAGGTCGTCGCCACGCTGCGCGCCGCCGGTGTCGGCATGACCCTGCTCAGCGGCGACCGTCAGCGGGTGGCGGCGGCGGTCGCGGCCGACATCGGTCTGGAATCCGTGATCGCCGAGGTGTTACCCGAGGACAAGGCCGAGGCGGTTGCGCGGCTTCAGGCCGATGGTCGGCGGGTGGTGATGGTCGGCGACGGCGTCAACGACGCCCCGGCACTGGCTCAGGCCGACGTCGGAGTGGCCCTCGGCAGCGGCACCGACGTCTCGGTCGAGTGTGCCGGGATCGTGCTCGGTCGTGACCGCCTGGGGCAGCTGGTCGAGGCACGACGGCTGGCGACGGCGACGTTGCGCACCGTGCGCCAGAATATCGCGCTGTCCATTGCCTACAATGTCGTCATGGTTCCGCTGGCAATGCTCGGCTTGGTCACTCCGCTGCTGGCCGCACTGACGATGCCGCTCAGCTCGCTCGCGGTGATCGGCAATGCCGCACGCCTGCGCCGGCTGTTCCCGGATGCAGAGACGCCGGCGCCGGGTCGGACACCTTCCATGGAACCTGCTACCGAACAGGCGGAGGTCGCCCGATGGAGGTGATCTACTTTTTGATACCGGTGATGATCCTGCTCGGCCTGGTCATGGTCGGAGTCTTTTTCTGGGCCACCCGCAGTGGCCAGTACGACGACCTCGAAGGGCCGGCCAACCGCATCCTGATGGACGACGACGACCCGCTGCTGCCAAATGGACCGGAGCGTGGGGTGCGCTCCGATCAGGCGCGACGGGAATGACCGCGGTGCGGCGCTCCCGGCTGTCACGCCTCGTCTACATGGGCCTCGTCGTAGTGCTGGCGTGGCAGCCGCTGCTGTCCCTTCAGGCCAACGACGACCAGTTGCTGAGCGCCGAGCGCAAGCAGTTCCTCGAGGCGCGCAAGGCCCTCCTCGCCGGCAAAGGCACGAGATACCGTACCCTCGAGGCGCGCCTGCGTGACTACCCCCTGCATCCCTACCTGATCTACTGGTCGCTCGAACGGCAGATCAGCGGGCTCTCGCCGGATGCCGTTTCGGCCGCCCTCGACGATCTCGAACAGACGCCACTGGCGAAACGGCTGCGCCGCAAGTGGCTCGAACGGCTGGCCAGCGAAGGGCGCTGGCGCGAGTACCTGGTCGCCTACCGTCCCGAGTTCGGTACCAGCGCCAGCTGCCGCTATTACGACGCCCTGCGGCGGACCGGAAATCCGGACGAGGCCTGGATCGGTGCGCGCAAGCTCTGGCTGGTGGGACGCTCCCAGCCGCGTGCCTGTGATCCACTGTTCGATGCCTGGCGTGCGGCGGGGCAGCTGACTCCGGAACTGACCTGGGCACGAATCGAATTGGCGGTTCGTCGTGGCCAGGTGAGCCTGGCGACCTACCTCGGACGGTTCCTCGATACCGCCGATCGTGACCGGCTTGATCTCTGGCTACGCATGCGGCGCGACCCCAGGAAGGGTCTCGAGTTGCGGGCGCTGCGCAAGGACGGTCACATCGAGCGCAAGATCATGGTCTACGGAGTCAGCCGCCTGGCTGGCTACGACGCTCCCGCCGCGGCGACGGCCTGGGCCCGGCTGGAGGGCCGCCACGACTTCGCCGACGACCAGCGCCGGGCCGTCGAGCGCAAGATCGCCCTCGAATACGGCTTTGATGCCGATCCACTGGCGCTGGACCGTCTCGCGGCGTTGCCGACAGCCTGGCAGGACGAGCGCGTGCGTGGCTGGGGTGCGCGTGTTGCACTCCGCCTCGGCCGCTGGGATGAGGCCCTGGCCTGGATCGAGCGCATGCCGCCGGAAGAGTTGTCGGACGAGCGCTGGCGTTACTGGCGCGCCCGCGCCCTGGAGGCCACCGGACACCCTGCCGAGGCCCAGGCGGCCTACGCTGAGCTCAGTACAGGTCGCGGCTACTACGAATTCCTCGCCGCCGACCGCCTCGGGCGCCAGTACCGCATCAGCCACGTTCCGGTACCGGCCGAGCCGGCGCAGACGGCCGCGTTCGAGGCCGAGCCGGGAATCGTCCGCGCGCGTGAACTCTATTTCGCCGGGCTGACGGTCGATGCGCGCCGCGAGTGGCGCGATGCTCTTGCCGACCGTCCGGCCGAAGAGTTGCGCCTGGCCGGACGGCTCGCCTACCACTGGGGCTGGTACGACCGTGCCATTTTCGCTCTTGGCGCGGCGCGCTATTTCGACGACATGGAGATCCGTTTCCCGTTCGCTTACCGCACCGAACTGGCCTCGCAGGCGCGTGCCCAAAATCTCGACCCGGCCTGGGTCTTCGCCATGGCGCGCCAGGAGAGCGCGTTCAACGCCCGTGCCCGCTCGTCGGCCGGGGCGCTCGGACTGATGCAGATCATGCCGGCTACCGGGCGTCACATCGCCAGCGATCTCAACACCTCGCTGAAGGACAAGTGGCGCCTGCTCGATCCGAAACTGAACGCACGATTCGGCACCCACTACCTGCGCAAGCTGCTCGACGATCTCGGTGATCACCAGGTACTGGCCATCGCGGCCTACAACGCCGGCCCCCACCGTGTACGACGCTGGCTGCCCGACACCGGGAGCGTCGAAGCCGATATCTGGATTGAGAACGTGCCGTTCCACGAGACCCGCAACTACCTGCAGCGCGTGCTCGCCTACACGGCGATCTACCAGGACCGCATGGGTCGCGAAGTGGTGCCTTTGAGCCAACGCATGCGCGCGGTCAGTGCCGGCCTGGCGCATGGCGGGACAACTCCGGCGGTCGTGCCCGGCGACCAGGTCGTGCTGCACAGCAGCCGGAACGATTGGGTTACGGGCACGGTCCACACCCGGTAGGGCGTAACGTTCCTGGCCACAGGAGTGCACCATGCTGATCAAGCGGCCTGCGGACATCGCCCCGTCGGAGATCACCCCCGAACCGCTCTACCGGCGCCGGCGTGAGTTCATCCGCGACCTGGCCTGGCTCGGGGCCGGTGCGGCCCTGGCGACATGGCCCACCAGTGGGCGAGCCGAGGCCCGACTCGGCGACGTGGCCAAGGGGCCGTTCAGTACCGACGAAGAGCTGACCGATTACGACGCGGTCACCACCTACAACAACTTCTACGAGCTGGGCACGGACAAGCTCGACCCGGTGCGCAATGCCCACCTGCTCAAGACCGAGCCGTGGAGCGTGACCGTCGACGGTGAGGTCGAGCGTCCTGCCACCCTGTCGCTGGACGAATTGCTCGCCCCGCACGCTCTCGAACAGCGCATCTACCGCCTGCGCTGTGTCGAGGCGTGGTCGATGGTGATCCCGTGGATCGGTTTTCCGCTCGCTGACCTGCTCGAACGTTTCGCGCCCACCTCACGAGCGAAGTACGTCGCCTTCACTAGCATCCTCGACCCGAAGAACCTGCCCGGCCAGCGCCTCTCCATCCTCGACTGGCCCTACAGCGAAGGGCTGCGCCTCGACGAGGCCATGCACCCGCTGACCCTGCTCGCGGCCGGGCTCTACGACAAGGTGCTGCCGGCGCAGAATGGGGCGCCGCTGCGGCTGGTGGTGCCGTGGAAATACGGCTTCAAGAGCGCCAAGTCGATCGTCCGTATCACCCTGACCGAAGAGGTGCCGCGCACGGCATGGAACATCCAGGCCCCGCGCGAGTACGGCTTCTACTCCAACGTCAATCCTGACGTGCCCCACCCGCGCTGGAGCCAGCGCAGCGAGCGCCGCATCGGTGATTTCCTGCGCCGCGACACGTTGCCATTCAACGGTTACGGCGAGCAGGTGGCGGGCCTGTACGCGGGTATGGACCTGCACAAACATTTCTGACCGGCCCTGATGCATCGTTTAAAGGTGGTGCTGTTCGTCGCCTGCCTGCTGCCGGTGGCGTGGCTCACCTGGGCCGCCATCGCCGGGGGGTTGGGTGCCAACCCGATCGAGGCCCTGGCCAAGGAAACCGGGCGCTGGGCGTTGCGTTTCCTTCTGCTGACCCTTGCCATAACCCCGCTGCGCCGGTTGCTGCGAGTTCCTGAGTTGGGCAAGTTCCGGCGCATGCTCGGGCTCTATGCCTTCTTTTATGCCAGCCTGCATCTGTTGAATTACGTTGTTCTCGACCTCTTTTTTCGTTGGGAAGAGATCCTCGCTGATGTGGTCGAGAAGCCGTTCATGACCCTCGGCTTCACCACTTTCCTGCTGCTGTTACCGCTGGCGGTGACCTCGACGCGCGGCTGGCAGCGCCGCCTCGCACGGCGCTGGACGTTGCTGCATCGCCTGATCTATGTCGCCGGCATCACGGCCACGATCCATTTCCTCTGGGCGGTCAAGGCCGACCTGCGCGAGCCGCTGGTCTATGCAGGGTTGTTGGCTCTGCTGCTCGGATACCGGATGCATCACCGCCTGCGCGCAGCGGGGCCGACATCACCCGCGGTGCAGGGGTGATGCGCCAGTACCGGTCGCATGCGGCTTGCGGGATGGTTTAAGCTACGATAATTGGATAATTATCAAGGCTTGGCTTGCGCCTGGCCTTGGCTGGGATGCAGCGGGCGCAATGGATGCGCCCCGAGAGGCAGGTAAGCCGACTGACCAGATGACGTGCCATGTCTGAATCGCCGTTGCTGCGTCCGCTGATCCACTCCGGACTCGCCCTTCTGTTGTCCCTCGCCGGCGGTCTCTACCTGCTGCACATCGAGCGTGAGGACTGGTTCGAGGATCGTCGACAGGAGGCGCAGACGCTCCTGGTTCGCTACGTTTCCACTCTTGAACGCCAGATCAGCCGTGCCCTCGCCGTGGCCGAGTCGATGGAATCATACATTCGCCACCACGGTGGCCAGATCGAGGATTTCGACAGCCACTCCGCAGACCTGTTGCGCAGCGTCAGTGTCGTCAGTGCCATCGAGCTCGCACCTGACGGCATCGTCACGCACATCCATCCCCTGACGAACTACCAATCCATGCTGGGACAGCGTGTGGTCGAGAGCCGCTACGGCGTTGCCGCCGCACACCAGGCGATGCTCCAAAAGCGCCTGGTGGTAAGCACGCCACTGACCCTGGATAACGGCGAGGTGGCGGTGATTGGTCGGCAACCGATCTATCTTGTCGACGAAGACGGCGACGACCTGTTCTGGGGCTTTGCCTCGGTGCTGCTCGAGCTGCGCCAGCTGGTGCATGAGTCGGGCCTCGACCGGCTCCGGGAAGGCGGTTACCGCTACCAGCTGGCGATCGACGGTGCCCGCCCGAGCGCAGGTGATCCACAGCCGTTCGAACCCGGGCAGAGCGTCGGTATCGTGGTCGGGATGCCGGACGGCAACTGGGAACTGCGCATCGCACCTCTGCATCGATGGATCGTGCCGCCGTACTTCTTCCTCCACCTGGTCATAGTGTTTGTCATCAGTGGGTTGCTGGCCTACCTGGTCTTCGTTCTGCTCTGGCAGCCGGTGATGCTGCGGCGCCAGGTCGATGGCGCGAGTGCCGCGCTGCAGCGCGCCAACGCGCGCTACGAGGCGGTGTTCAATTCGGTACGCGAGGTGCTGCTCCAGGTCGATGCCCGCGGTCAGTTGAAACTGATCAACCCGGCGTGGACACAGATCAGCGGCTTCAAGCCGGTTGAGAGCCTGGGCAAGAATTTCGAGGACTACGTCCATGCCGAAGACAGGCCATTGGCTCGCGAACTGCTCCGCGCCGGCCTTGACGGCCAGCCCCAGGAGCAAGGGGTCGAACTGCGCCTGCTTGGTCGCGGCAACGAGATTCGCTGGGTCGAGATCACCCTCCACACGGTGCTCGACGACAGCGACCGAGTGACCGGCCTCTCCGGCACTCTGCACGACATCACCGAGCGCAAAAAGGCCGACCGCGTCATCCAGTACCAAGCCAACTACGATACCCTGACCAACCTGCCCAACCGCAAGCTGTTCCAGGACCGCTTCGGTCGTGCCATCGAGAACGCGCTGCGCAAAGATCAGCGCCTGGCGCTGATGTTCATCGACCTCGACCGCTTCAAGTGGATCAACGATTCCCTCGGCCATGCCGCCGGCGACCAGTTGCTCAAGGGGGTCGCGATGCGCCTTACCTCATGCGTGCGCAAGGCTGACACCGTGGCCCGCTTCGGTGGTGACGAGTTCATCGTCCTGCTCTCCGAAATCAGCACGGTGCTCGATGCCGAGATTGTGGCCAGAAAGATCCTCGCTGAACTGTCGCGGCCGTTTGACCTGGAGGGGCACAAGGAGGCGATATCGGGCAGCCTCGGCATCACCATCTGCCCGGACGACGGTCATGACATCGCCACGCTGATGAACAACGCCGACAACGTCATGTACCACGTCAAGGAAGGTGGCCGGAACGATTTCAAGTTCTACACCGAGGAGATGAACGAGGAGTTGCAGTCGCGCCATCGACTTTCCGCGGCGCTGCGCACGGCCATCGACGAGGACCTGCTGCGGCTGGAGTTCCAGCCGGTCATGCGCCTGAAGCCGGAGCAGCCGGTCGCGATCGAGGCACTGCTGCGCTGGGAAGACAAGGAGCATGGGCGTGTCTCTCCCGCCGAGGTGATCGCACTGGCCGAGGACACCCAGCTGATCGAGGATCTCGGAGGGTGGATCATCGACCACGCCTGCGCCGCTTATTCCCAGATGCGCAAGGTCGACGCAAGGCTCGAGTACATCTGCATCAATGTCTCGCCTCGGCAGTTCCGCAGCAACTTCACCCCGCTGATCGAGAAGGCGATAGCACAACACGAACTGGCGCCGGAGATGATCGCTCTCGACATCACCGAGAAACTGATCGTCGACGACCGTACCGAGGTATGGAGTGAACTGGAACAGCTCAAGACCCTGGGCGTGAGGCTGATGCTCGATGACTTCGGCACCGGCCTCACTTCGCTCGGCAACCTCAAGCGGCTGGCGCCCGACGCGGTCAAGATCCAGAGCGCCTACCTCGCCGGCATCGTGCCCGAGACCAGTGCCGCGGCCATGATCGGTGCCATCATTGCCATGGCGCACAGCCTCGATATCCGCGTGATCAGTGAGGGGGTGGAAGAGGCCGCCCAGGCCGAGATGCTGGAACTGCTCGGCTGCGACTTCGCCCAAGGCTACCTGTTCAGTCCGCCGCTGACGCTCGACGCCCTGGCTGCCGAACTCGAAGATGGCACGTTCGGCTCGACCGGCACCGGCTGAGCGCCGAGCGGCGCCACGGTTCGAATGGCTTCTCGCGATGGGCCTCGCCCGGTGGGATCGAAGCCGTCCGTGGATGGCGTAGCGAAAAGCGAGGGCTTTCCCTGGGTAGCTCCGGCCACGGCCCGGGTCCTGGTGCTGGGGTCGATGCCGGGTCAGGCTTCGCTCGCCGCAACCGAGTACTACGCCCATCCGCGCAACGCCTTCTGGGAGATCATGGGCGCCCTGGTCGGGGCCGGGCGTGAGCTCGACTACGCTGCGCGGCTGAAGCGCCTCGGCGCGGCCGGGATCGCGCTCTGGGATGTGGCCCACCGCTGTCACCGCCCGGGCAGCCTGGATGCGGCAATTGAGCGCGACAGTGTCGAGCCCAACGACTTCGCCGCCCTGTTCCGCGCCTGCCCGCAGTTGCACACGGTCTGTTTCAACGGTGGCACGGCGCGCGACCTCTACCGGCGCCTGGTGTTGCCGGACGATCCGGCACAGGGACGGTCGCTGACCTACCATCAACTGCCTTCGACCAGCCCGGCGCACGCCGCGCTCGACTTCGCCGCCAAGCTGGAATGCTGGCGCACTGTTCATGATGCCCTGATGGATGCGGGGCGTTGACGGCGATCCTGTTGCCACTCGACGGGAGGCTGGCATAGGCTAGGCCGACGCCCGCCCGGGGCGGTGCCCGGACAGACAAGGATGCGCTCCCGATGCCCATGCTCGACGACAGCGTCCGCGACTTCAACGCGATCCATGACCGCTTCAAGTGGTCGATTCCCGATCGCTACAACATCGGTATCGATGTCTGTGACCGGCAACCTGCCGACGCCCTCGCACTGATCTGCGAGGACCATCGCGGAGGCATTACCCGCCACACTTTCGGTGACTTGCGCGAGCACTCCAACCGGTTCGGCCACGCGCTGCGCGGACTTGGTGTCGTGCGTGGAGACCGGGTCGCCATCATCCTGGCGCAGCGGGCGGAGACCGCCATCGCCCACATCGCCGCCTACAAGATCGGCGCGGTGGCTTTACCGCTGTCGGTGCTGTTCGGGCCCGAGGCACTCGAGTACCGGCTCGGCAACAGCCGTGCACGCGTGGTGATCACAGATGCCAGCCGTGGCGCCCAGGTCGAGGCCATGCGCGATAGCCTGCCTGAACTCGAGCAGGTCATCATCTGCGGCGAACCGGGCGCGGGGCCGTTCTGGGACCTGCTTGCCAAGGGGTCTGACTCGTCGCCGGCGGTCGACACCGCGGCCGACGATCCGGCCATGCTGATCTACACCTCGGGTACCACCGGTCCGCCCAAGGGTTCGCTGAACGCCCACCGCTGCCTGCTCGGCAACCTGCCCGGTTTCGAGTTGTCGCAGAACTTCTTCGGCCAGCACGGCGGCCTGTTCTGGACCCCGGCCGACTGGGCCTGGACCGGCGGCCTGCTCGATGCCTTGCTGCCAACGCTGCACTACGGCAAGCCGGTACTCGGCTTCGACGGCCAGGGCCGCTTTGACCCGGAGCGGATCGTCGACCTGTTGGCGCGACACGGTGTGCGCAACGCCTTCATCCCGCCGACGGCGATGAAAATGCTGATGCAGGTGCCAGACATCGCTTCGCGCGGAGTAGGGCTCAAGGCGGTGATGTCGGCCGGAGAAAGCGTCGGCGAACGGGTCGTCGAGTGGGCCGAGAAGGCGCTCGGCATCACTGTCAACGAGATGTGGGGTCAGACCGAGTTCAACTACCTGGTCGGCAACTGTTCGGCCATCATGCCGGTGAAGCTGGGCTCCATGGGCAAACCATTCGCCGGTCATTGGGTCGACGTCATCGATGAGCAGGGGCGCCCGCTGCCCGACGGCGAGTGCGGCGAGCTGGCCGCGCGTACCGGTGACCCGGTGCAGTTCCTCGGCTATTGGGAGAACGAGGCGGCGACGCAGGCGAAAATCCGCGGCGAGTGGTTCCTTACGGGTGATGTCGGCTACCGCGACGCCGACGGTTATCTCTGGTTTGTCGGTCGCCAGGACGATGTCATCTCCAGCGCCGGCTATCGCATCGGTCCCGGCGAGATCGAGGACTGCCTGATCCGCCATCCGGCCGTAGCCCAGGCCGCGGTGATCGGCGTGCCCGATGAGCTGCGTGGCCAGATCATCAAGGCCTTCATCGTACTGGCCACGGGGGTGACGCCCGATGACGACCTGACCGGCGACATCAAGCGCCAGGTCAAGCAGCAACTCGCCGCCTACGAATACCCGCGCGCAATCGAGTACATCGACGCCCTGCCTTTGACCACCACCGGCAAGGTGCGCCGCAACGAACTGCGTGACCGTGAACTGGCCAAGGACAAGGAAGCCCTCCCCGAGTGACAGACCGCACAGATATCCCGACGCTGCGCCGCATCCTGCATGACCTCCGTACCGTCGCCGTAGTCGGCCTGTCGGCCAATTGGCACCGGCCGAGCAACTTCGCCGCGAAATACCTGAAGGAACACGGTTACCGGGTGATCCCGGTCAACCCCAACTATGAAGAGGTGCTCGGCGAACGCTGTTATCCCGACCTGAAGTCGGTCCCGGATCAGGTCGATGTCGTCGATATTTTCCGTCGACCCGATGACGTGCCACCGGTCGTCGACGAGGCCATCGCCATTGGTGCGAAGGTGGTCTGGATGCAGCTCGGCGTGATAAATCAGGAAGCTGCAGAGACCGCACGCCGCGCCGGCCTCGAGGTGGTCATGGACCGTTGCATGAAGATCGAGCACGCGAGAATCTTCGGCGGACTCAACTTCATCGGCGTCAATACCCGTGTGATCACGGCGCGACGGCCGATGCAAATATTCAACTGAGGACAGCGGCGTGGCCGATCATGATTACGGATTCGAAACTCTCTGCCTGCACGCCGGCCAGGTGCCCGACCCGGCCACCGGTGCGCGTGCGGTACCGATCTACCAGACCACCTCCTACGTCTTCAACGACACCGACCACGCCGCCAGCCTGTTCAACCTGCAGACCTTCGGCAACATCTACACGCGTTTGACGAACCCGACCAACGCCGCGCTCGAAGAGCGGGTGGCGGCACTCGAGGGCGGGAGCGCCGCGGTGGCGACAGCGTCGGGCATGTCGGCACAGATGGTGGCGCTGCTGACGCTACTGGAGACGGGTGACCAGCTGGTCGCCGCACGCACCCTCTACGGCGGGACCTACTCTCAGTTCGACGTCAGCTTCCGCAAGCTCGGCATCGATACAGTATTCGTCGACCCCGACGACCCCGAAAACTTCCGCCGCGCGATCACCGACAAGACCAAACTGGTCTACGGTGAGACCATCGGCAACCCGGTCGGGAACGTACTCGATCTCGAGGCGATCGCCGCCATCGCCCACGACGCCGGGCTGCCGTTCGTCGTCGACAACACCTTCGCCACGCCCTACCTTTGCCGGCCGTTCGACTTCGGTGCCGACATCGTCGTCCACTCGGCGACCAAGTTCCTTGGCGGTCACGGCACGACTATGGGCGGTCTGGTCGTCGAGAAGGGCGATTTCGACTGGGGCAACGGCAACTTCCCGGGGATGACCGAGCCGTCTCTGGGCTATCACGGGGTCATCTTCCACGAGACCTTCGGCGACTTCGGCTTCACCATGAAGTGCCGCGTGGAGACGTTGCGTACCTACGGCCCGGCCATGAGTCCGTTCAACGCCTTCCAGTTGCTGCAGGGAGTCGAGACCCTGCCGTTGCGCATGGACCGCCACGTCGCCAACGCCCAGGCCGTCGCCGAGCACCTGCGCGATCATCCACTGGTCAGCTGGGTGCAGTACGCCGGCCTCCCGGACAGCCCGTACCACGGCCTGGCCAACAAGTACCTGCCGAAGGGGGCGTCTTCTATTTTCTGCTTCGGGATCAAGGGCGGCATGGCCGCCGGCATCCGCTTTATCGAGTCGCTGCAGTTTCTCAGTCACCTGGCCAACGTCGGTGACGCCAAGACACTGGTGATCCATCCCGCTTCCACTACCCACCGCCAGATGACGGAAGAGCAACAGGTCGCCGCTGGCGTCGGGCCTGACATGGTCCGGTTGTCGATCGGGCTCGAGACGCTGGACGACATCCTTTGGGATATCGACCAGGCACTTGAAGCGTCGCAGCGGAACTAAGTCACCTGCTGCGTGCCCGTCAATTCGACAAGATTCCAATCAACCTTAAGTGACCCGGCAATGAAGCGCAGGGCCTGTTCCAGTTCGGGACATAACAACGCAACACCATCTAGGGAGATATAAACGATGAAAATAGAGACCATGGCAATTCACGCCGGTTACGGCCCTGAACCGACCACCAAAGCCGTCGCGGTGCCGATCTACCAGACCACCTCCTATGCCTTCGACGACACCCAGCACGGTGCCGACCTGTTCGATCTCAAAGTCGAAGGCAACATCTACACCCGCATCATGAATCCGACCACGGCGGTACTGGAACAGCGCATCGCCGCCATGGAGGGCGGTATCGGTGCGCTGGCACTCGCCTCGGGACAGGCGGCCACGACCTATTCCCTGTTGACCATTGCCGAGGCCGGTGACAACTTTGTCTCCGCGGCCCAGCTCTATGGTGGCACCTACAATCTGTTCGCGCATACGCTGCCGCAAATCGGCATCGAGGCGCGTTTTGTCGATCCCGACGATCTCGATGCTGTCGCGGCAAATATCGATGAACGCACCAAGGCGGTTTTTTGCGAGTCCATCGGCAACCCGGCCGGTAACGTTATCGACATCGAGTCGCTGGCCAAGGTTGCGCACGATCACGGCGTCCCACTGATCGTCGACAACACCGTGCCGACGCCCTACCTATGCCGACCGTTCGAGTGGGGTGCCGACATCGTCGTCAACTCGCTGACCAAGTACATCGGTGGCCACGGCACGACCATCGGCGGTGTGTTGGTCGATTCGGGAAAATTCGACTGGGTGGCCAACAAGGAGCGATTCCGCCGCCTCAACGAGCCCGATGTCTCCTACCACGGGGTGGTCTACACTGAGGCGCTCGGTGCCGCGGCCTACATCGGTCGGGCTCGCGTCGTCCCGTTGCGCAACATGGGCGCGGCCATTTCACCGTTCAACAGCTTCTTGGTACTGCAGGGGCTCGAAACCCTCCCGGTTCGTATGGACCGCTTGTGCGATAACGCGCAGGTCGTGGCCGAGCATCTGGCCAGCCTCTCCGTTGTCGAGTGGGTGCGTTACGCCGGCCTCGCCGACAGCCCCTACCGGCCGCGCATCGACAAGTACATGGGCGGGAAGGCGTCGAGCATCCTCAGTTTTGGCATCAAGGGCGGCATCGAAGCTGGCACCAAATTCATCGACGCCCTGCAACTTATTACCCGTCTGGTCAACATCGGCGATGCCAAGTCGCTCGCCTGCCATCCGGCCTCGACCACTCATCGCCAGCTGTCGCCGGCCGAACTCGAAGCCTCCGGTGTCAGCGCGGACCTGGTGCGGCTTTCGATCGGTCTCGAACACATCGATGACATTATTGAAGATATTGATCAGGCGCTGGCGGCTGCGAGCTGACACTCAGGCTGTCCCGGACGGCATTTCCCAGCAACTGGCGAGGAGGGTGCGCACCTCCTCGGGTTGCTGAGTTACTGCATCTGACCAGTCGAGACCGGTAGTTGCGGAAAAGCTTGCCATGCTGTCGATCAATCGGTTGACATCGTCACCAGCCAGTGTGGCTCCATCGCTGGTGCGGAAGGATTCAATCGATGCCCCGCCCTCGGTGTACCAGCCGTTGACGTGTAACTGATCACCGGTCAGTGTCTGCTGAACAAGGAGATCATCGCCGTCTCGTGTGAAACCGAGGTCGAGTGGATCCATGCCTGAGCCGAAGGCCACGGTATCGACTGAGAGCGGATCGTCCGCGGGTTCCTCGATACGATCCATTCCCCAACCTGCGCTGAAGAGGTAGGTGTCGCTGCCGTCTCCACCGACGAGGGTGTCGTTCCCGCTGCCGCCAACCAAGACATCGTCACCGCCCTTCCCTAGCAGAGTGTCATCGCCGCCGAGTCCTTGCAGCCGGTCAGGTTTGGGATTGCTACGGAGCGTGTCATTGCCTTCACTACCGGTTTTGATTTTCGTATTGAGGTCGTCTTCACTGAGGCTGCTGCCATTGGCGAAACGTACTTCGAGTGGCGCCACCTCGCGTCGATCCCACCAGTCGAGGTAGCTCATGGTTTCACCAGAGTCGGCTATTTCGAGGGTGAGATGATCGCCATCACGATGCCATAGCAGGTCGGCCTCGGCGAGTCCTGCCCCAAGTTCGATCACGGTCACTTCAGTACGCGATACCTCGGTAATGAAGTCGTGCCCCTGACCACGATCGTAACGATAAACATCCTCACCGCTGCCTCCTGCCAACTGGTCGTCACCGGTGCCTCCTTCGATGATGTCGTTACCATCCCCGCCCTCGATAAGGTCGTTTCCGGCAGCGCCCAACAAGGTGTCGGCCAAAGCAGACCCGATGATTCGGTCGGCATGGGAAGTGCCTTCCACGATACCGGTACCCGCGGCAACCGTATGGACCAGAGGGCCAATCTGTTCCACCGAGGTCTGAAGCAGGTCGTTCAGCACGTATGACTCACCGGTTTCATCAAATCTGACCTGAAGTTCGTCAAGTTCCAGCCCATTGGCGATATCTATTCGATCGCTCGCCCCGTACAGCAGTGCGAGATGATGCCCCGTTGTGTCCCAGTTGACCTCGAAACCGAGTGTTTCTGGTGTGATCCCTGTCGAGAAATCAAGGCCGTCGATCGACTCGGCATCTATCAATTGATCGATGCCGTCGCCGACGGCAAACAAAAAGCGGTCACTCCCTTCGCCACCACTAAGCAGATCGTTGCCGTTACCACCTTTAAGGGTGTCGTCACCGGCGCCGCCCAGGATCGTGTCGTCGCCACCCATGCCGTCGAGCAGGTCAGCGCCGCTGAGACCGGCCAGAGTCTCGTCACGCATGTCACCGATCAACACGTCATCGTCGTGGCTTCCCATTACGGTTGTCTCGGCGCCTGTCAGTTCGCCCGGTGTCCAGGATGTGCCGTCGGCGAAGCTGATTGTGGCAAGACGGTTGTAGGTGCTGGTGAACCAGTTCGCGACCGTGATGCGATCGTTGTCGTCCAGGTGCTGGAGGACGAGGTCGTCTCCATTGCGACCGATGAGAAAGTCGTCAGGTGCCAGATTGTCTCCCATGGTGAGAGTGTCACCCAGGGTGTCGCCCTGATCGATGATCCGGACCTGTTCGTCTCCGGCCTCAAAGAGATAGCCGTCATTGCCGTAGCCTCCAAGTAGGGTGTCGCTTCCCGGGCCACCACGCAGTAAATCCTGCCCACTTTCGCCGTGAAGTGTGTCGTTTCCAAGACCACCGTTTAGGCTGTCGTTGCCATTCCCTCCGGCCAGCAGATCATTGTTTTCGCCACCGTCAAGTACGTCGTCGCCTTCTTCTCCATAGAGACCGTCGTCGCCACTCCCGCCAACAAGAGTGTCGAGCCCGGTCCCACCAGCGAGGATGTCATCACCGAGGCCGCCGTCGAGGTGATCGTCATCTTCTTGTCCCCAGAGCTGGTCGTTGCCGACCTCGCCGAGAAGCAGGTCGTTGCCGCTACCGCCGGCCATGTTGTCGTTGCCCGTGCCGCCGTACAGTTCGTCGTTGCCCTCCTGGCCGAGGATGGCGTCATCGCCCGCACCACCGTCGAGCCAGTCGTCACCCGCCCCGGATTGCAGGTGATCGTTACCGGCGCCGCCCTCGAGCCGGTCCGCACCGAAACCACCGTCGAGTAGGTCCTGTCCGTCTTCACCAGCGAGGTGGTCGTCGCCATAGCCTCCCAGCATGAGGTCATCGCCACTACCGCCGAGGAGGTGGTCGTTCCCTGCCTGCCCTTCAATGCGGTCGTGATCGGCTCCGCCATCAATGCTGTCATGGCCGTCGCCGCCGAGCAGGTAGTCGTCGCCCCCTTCACCGTGAATCAGGTCGTCGCCGGCATCGCCTAGAACGGTGTCGGTACCGGCGCCGGCCCAGATTCTGTCGTCGCCATACCCGGCGTCGACACGGTCGATACCGGTCCCGCCAATGATGATGTCATTGCCCGCCCCGCCGAGAATGAGGTCGTCGCCGGACCCGCCATCGAGCAGATCGGCGTCCCCGGTCAGCGGGTCGTCGAGGTAGTCCCCGTGGAGTTCATCGTTGCCGTCGCCACCTTCGATTATGTCTGTGCCGTAGCCGCCCTCGAGCCAGTCGTGGCCGGGACCACCGGACAGGGTGTCCATGCCTCCGGCTTCCCGGGCACCGGGCAGTTTGGCATCACCGTGCAGGCTGTCGTCGCCCTCACCGCCATCGAGCTGATCGTCACCGACGCCACCATCGAGGTAATCATTCCCAGCCTCGCCGAGGAGTCGGTCGTGCCCGCCACCCCCGATCAGGTCGTCGTCGCCTGCACCTCCCGCAACCAGATCGTTGCCGTCTGCCGCCGAGGTCGCCGTTCCCACGGTCTGGTCGAAGATTACGCTGATCACCTTGCCGTCGGCGTCGAGGGTTTCGCTGACCGACCAGTTCCGGTTCAGCGGTTGGAAGGTGCCGTCGCCGTAGAGCCTGTCGTCGCCGTCTCCTCCAGCAAGGATGTCATCACCGGCACCGCCGGCAAGTACATCGTCGTCGGCGCCGCCGTCCAGGCGGTCGCGGCCGTCACCCGCGGCCAGAAAGTCCTCACCCTGACCGCCCAGCAGGCGGTCGTGGTCGATTCCTGAAATCAGTACATCGTTGCCGTCGCCACCGTCGAGCAGGTCGTTGCCCGGTGTGGCGGCAAGCCAGTCGTCCCCGGATCCCCCGAAGAGTTGGTCGTCACCCAGGCCACCGCTCAGGTCGTCGTCTCCACCGAGGCCGTATATGGCATCGTCGCCATCGGTTCCGGCAAGCAGCGATGCGTCATCCGATCCGTCGCTGCCGATCACCAGATTGGGGTCCGGCTGAGCGGGTGCGCCGCTGAGTGTGATGCCGAGTTCGCCCTCTTCCCAGTCACGCAGCGTCACGGTGTCGTCGATGATCAAGTCGCCACCAACCCGTAGGTAATCATGAAGGCCGTCGCTGAAGTGCGTCGAGCTGCCGTCGACTGACGTTCCGCCTTCCAATTCAACACCGCCAAGCAGCAATCGGCCGACACCGTCCTCATCGATGACGGTGTCCATGGCGCCGTCTGGTTCGAGGAGGTAGGTATCGATCCCCGTTCCACCAGCCAGCCAATCGGTGCCGTTGCCATCCTCGAGCAGGTCATCGCCGGATCCGCCCTGGAGTCGATCGTTGCCACTGCCGCCAATCAGCCAATCACTTCCTGCCCCGCCGTGGAGATCGTCCAATCCACGGTCGCCAAACAGCAGGTCGTCACCTTCGCCTCCGTGATGTATTTCAGGCGCAGTACCTTCACCGAGGAGAACGTCGTCACCACCACTGCCGAACAGGTAACGTAGGGCGGTGACGTCTCCGGTGATTAGGGCGTTGCCCCCGATACGGAACACTCCATCGGTATTGGCTGGATCGGTGTTTTCGAGCCAGTCAGGCATCAACAGCGAGTCCAATACGGTGGTGAACAAGCGACTCTGGCCGGCGACCTCGATCTCTTCGAACATCACCCCTCCGGTGAAGCGTTCGACCAGCCGTTCGCGGAGGTCGCCTTC
>CAXMPC010000156.1:0-2589 GCA_964195335.1 uncultured Gammaproteobacteria bacterium
GACGGCCTGGTCATGCACAACCTCCTGGCCAGTTACGCCCACCTGCGCGACGTCGCCGGCAACCACTGGGCCGGCCGCTTCGTCGATCACGTGCGCCGCTGCCGCGATAGCGACCGGGCACAAGACCATCATGGAGAGAAAGAATGATCATCACCCTGACCCCGTCCGCCCTCACCCAGGTGAAACAGGGGCTCGCCGAAAACAGCGACGAGTTGCTCGGCCTGCGCCTGGCGGCCAAACCCGACGGCAAGGGCGGCATCGACTACGCGCTCGGGTTCGATCAGGCCAGTCCCGAGGACTTCAAGATCGACTGCGACGGAGTCGACGTGCTGATTTCGCCGCTGAGCGAGGAAGTGCTCGACGGCACCGTGCTCGATTACGCCGAGGTGAAACCCGGGGTCAACCACTTCATTTTCATGAACCCCAACGACCCCAGCTACGAGCCGCCGAACGACGTCGACTACGCGCCACCGAAGCGTGCCCGCTGAGCCACCGTTTTCCGCACCCTCGACAGCGGGCGTATACTTGATGACTGCAGCCAATCACACGGGACCCGACCCACGCGACATGGCGACGCTGTCCGACAAGCAGGAAGCGAACCGGCTCTGTGGCTATGTCATCGGTCACGACGACAAGGCCACCAACGGCTGGAAGTTCGATACCCTGACCGCGGGCCGCCTTGCCCTGCCCTGCAGCCTGATGCTGCTGATGCTGATCGGCATCGCCCTGGCCGCCCTGCTTATGCCACTGTTGCCCGGTGCCGTCCCCTATCTGGCCGCGCTGCAACTGGTCCTGGCCGGACTTGGACTGCACCAGCTGCGCCGCATGCTGCGCCGTATGCGCAGCAACGTCATCGAACCGCTCGAACAGCTTCGCCAGTGGGCGCGGGTCATGCGTAGCGGGCGGCTGTCGGCACGCGTCCCGGTCCCCGAGTCGGGCGAATTTGCCGAACTCTCTGGCGACATCAACCGCCTCGGCGAACGCCTCGAGGAACTGACCCACGAGATGGATGAGCGGGTGCACAAGCAGACCACCCGCCTGGCCCACCAGACCCGCTCGCTGGCGATCCTCTACGAGGTGGCGGCCAGCATCAACAAGTATCGCGATCTGGACGACCTGCTGACCCACTTCCTGCACACCTTGCGTGATGTCACCGACGCACGCGCGGCAACGGTGCGCCTGCTCGGTCAGGACAAGAAGATGCGCCTGGTTGCCAGCCTTGGACTCGATGACGACATCGTCCGCGTCGAACAGTCGATATCGATGGAGGAGAGCTGTGTCTGCGGCATCGCCCTGGAGTCAGGCACCATCCAGTGCCGAACTAATATCCGCGAATGCAACGCCATCATCGGCCAGCCGATATTTGGCGAAGAGGAAGAGATCACCCTGCTCGCCGTACCTCTGCAGTACCGCGGCCAGGACCTCGGCATCTACAACCTGTTCCTCGACGAGGCCGGGGTCGCCATCAGCCGCGATTTCACCGAGTTGCTGACCAGTATCGGCCGCCACCTCGGGATGGCGATCGATAAGGCCTACCTGGACAATCAGGCCAAGCGCATGTCGCTGATGCAGGAGCGGACCATGCTCGCGCACGAACTGCATGATTCGCTGGCGCAGACATTGGCCAGCCTGCGTTACCAGGTGCGCATGCTCGATGACACCCTGCTGCAGGGAGACAGTAGCCTGGCCCGGCAGGAGACCGGGCGCATCCGTGCCAGCCTCGACGAGGCCCATACCGAACTGCGCCAGCTGCTGTTCCATTTCCGGGCACCGCTCGACGGTCGCGGCCTGGTGCCGACACTGCAAAACCTGGTCGAGCGCTTCCGCAAGGAGTCCGGCATCGCCGCCACCCTGCAGCACGATTGTGCCGACATTACGCTACCGGCAATTCTCGAAATGCAGGTGGTGCGTATCGTCCAGGAGTCACTCGCCAACATCCGCAAGCACAGCCAGGCACAGCACGTTCGCGTCCTGATCCACTGCAACGAGGAAGGCGATTTCCGCGCCCTGATCGAGGATGACGGCATCGGCATCGGCGACGCGGTCCTCGACGGCAGCCCGGGCGAGCATGTCGGCCTGTCGATCATGCAAGAGCGGGCACTGCGCCTGGGCGGCAAACTGCGTATCGAGTCCGACCCCGGTGAGGGGACGCGCATCGAGCTGACCTTCCACCACCAGGCCGACGAGATCGGCGCCACTCACACCAGTATCGAACAGGCCAACGGAAACGATGCGCGTACTCATCATTGACGACCACGCCCTGTTCCGGGTTGGGCTGCAGGAACTGCTGACACGACGCGGGATCACCGTCATCGACGCCATCGGCGATGGTGTCGAGGGCATCCGACTGGCGCAGGAGAGCGAACCCGATGTCGTGCTGCTCGACCTGCGCATGCCGGTAATGGACGGGCTGACGGTACTGCGCCGACTGCGCGAGGTCGGCATGACCATGCCCGTGGTGATGCTGACCACCAGTACCGAGGAGCGTGACCTGGTCGAGTCGCTGCGCAACGGTGCCCAGGGATACCTGATCAAGGATATGGAGCCGGACGAGGTGGTCAGCGCTCTGGAAGAGATCGTCGCGGGCAA
>CAXMPC010000157.1:0-1860 GCA_964195335.1 uncultured Gammaproteobacteria bacterium
CGCATCGGCGAGGAACTGCTGACCAGCGCGGCCCGCATCTTCAGCGATCGACCGCTCCCCTGCGCCTCGTTCTCGGTCGAGCAGAACCGCGACCCGGAACGCGTCGTCGAGGACGTCGCCACCCGCCTCGCCAGCCTGGACCAGGGTGACGGGGTACTTGTGTTGGTCGACATCTTCGGCGCGACACCGTGCAACGTCGTCTGCCGGGTGCCCGATGCACACCCCTGTGCCATCGTCACCGGGGTCAACCTGCCGATGGTTCTGAAGGTGCTCAACTTCCCCTCGCTCGACCTCGCCGCGCTGGCCGAGGTCGCTCATGAGGGCGGACGTGAAGGGGTCCTCCGGGTCGCCGACGTCGATTTTTGATGTCCCTCGTTACTATAGTGACGAGGTATATAAACCACGGGAACAGCACCCATGCCCAGCAGGGAAGTCACCATCGTCAACAAGCTCGGCCTCCACGCCCGTGCCGCGGCCAAGCTGGTCACCTGTGCCTCGGGCTTCGCTGCCGAGATCAAGGTCAGGCGTGGCGAGCGCGAGGTCAACGGCAAGAGCATCATGGGGGTGATGATGCTGGCCGCCAGCCAGGGTACCCAGGTCGATCTGCGGGCCGAAGGTGACGATGCCAACGACGCGCTGGACGCGCTCGAGCAGTTGATCGCCGACCGTTTCGAGGAAGCGGAGTAGCACTGTGACCATGTCACTGGTAGGGCTCGGGGTATCGCGCGGGATCGCGATCGGCCGCGCCCACCTGCTGCAGCGCGGCCAACCGGATATCGTCGAGTACACCCTCGAGCCGACGGCTGTCGATGCGGAAGTGCACCGCTTCCAGGCGGCATTGAAAACGGCCCGGACCCAACTGAGCGCCATCCGCGAGCAGATCCCGGTGGCGACCGCACACGACATCGCCGCCTTCATCGACACCCACCTGCTGATGCTCGAGGATTCGATGCTGACCACCACTCCGGTGCAACTGATCCGCGAGGAGCGGTGCAACGCCGAGTGGGCTCTACGCCGGCAGCGGGACGCCGTGGCCCGGGTGTTCGACGAAATGGACGACGCCTACCTACGCACCCGGGTCGATGACATCGACCACGTGGTCAACCGCATCCTGCGCATCCTGCTCGCCGGGGATCACCACCCGCCGGAACTGACTGCGTCGGCACTCAAAGGCCAGGTGATCATCGCCGACGACCTGACTCCGGCCGACACCGTACTGATGAAAAACCAGGGCGTGGCCGCGTTTGTCACCGAGTTCGGCGGGCCGATGTCGCACACCACCATCCTTGCGCGCAGCCTGCAGATCCCGGCGGTGGTCGGTGTCCACCACGCCCGGCGTACCCTGAGCCACGGCGAGACCCTGGTCGTTGACGGGGAACAGGGCGTGATCATCGCCGATCCCGACCCCGCGACGCTGCGCCACTACCAGCGCCAGCGTGCCGGAGAACGGCGCCGACGCAGCGCCCTGGCGCGGCTGCGAAATGAACCGGCGACCACGCGCGATGGCCGCGAGATCAGCCTCCAGGCCAATATCGAGCTGCCCGAGGACCTGCGTGCGGTACGCAAGGTCGGGGCCAGCGGCATCGGTCTCTACCGCACCGAGTTTCTCTACATGAACCGGGACGAGCCGCCGCCCGAGGAAGAGCAGTACGCGGATTACCGTCGCATCCTGCGAACCATGCAGGGTCTGCCGGTCTTCATCCGCACCCTCGATCTCGGCGCCGACAAGCAGGTCGATCCGAGCCAGCCGTCAACGGCGGTCAATCCGGCCCTCGGCCTGCGCGCCATCCGCCTCTGCCTGAAGGAACCGGAGCTGTTCCGGCCGCAACTGCGTGCCCTGTTGCGCGCCTCGGCCCACGG
>CAXMPC010000158.1:0-7120 GCA_964195335.1 uncultured Gammaproteobacteria bacterium
CGATCACGCCCGCCATCCTCATGGCTGATTTTCGGATCGCGAGCGGCACGCCTGGATTGGCTACCTCCTCGCACTTGGCGTAGTGTCATAGTATGACCGACCTAACCGCACCCCCTGGCAAAGACGCGCCCATCCCCGAACAACAGAAATACTGGCGTGGCCTGCTTACGCTTGATCCACAAGCGCTCGGCGCCAACAACATCATGGACATGGCGCGCCGCGAACTGGAACGGCTTGACCTGCTAGACCCACCAGGCAGCGAAGAAACCTAGCCCGGCGAAGAGTAACGGGCCAGGCAACGAGAGCCGAGGCCTTGGTGGCCCCGGATCTTGCCGCGTACTGATTCAGTACGTCTCCAGGTTGAACTCGACGGGTACGGCCCTGGATACCATCTCATAGACTGGCGAGTACATCGCGAGACCGGTAAGGACCTCCGGGCTTGCGTCACTCTTGACTCGCATGTTTACAACGATGCGCTCGTAGCCCTTGTTGACGTCATCCGACACACCGAAGAACCCCCTCGCATCGAGATCGCCCGTGGAGGTGGTCTCAACCGCTTCGACCGTGATCCCCTGCACCGCCGCGTGGTAGACCAGGGTCGTGGTCAGGCAGCTATCGAGCGCGTGCAGCATGTGCTCGACTGGATTCGGCGCTAAGTTTGTCCCACCGAGAAAAACTGGCTGGTCCGACTCGATGACCAAGGCTTCGGGACGACTGCTATCCTCCTCCTTGCCTGCGAAGAACCCCTGGATCGCACTGCGGCTGCGGCTGCCACTGAGCCAGTGATTGCGCGCACGGAACTGAAACTTACCGTAGCCCTCGTCCTGCTGCATGTTGCCCGCCAGGGAAATGACCTGATCCGTGTTCACGCCGTTGACGATCTTGGGATCCTGTTGAATTTCGACTGCGTTCATGATGTTACTCCTTGAGTTCGTTGTATTTCGACAGGCTTATCCTGCCGATGAACTCAGCCTACGCAGTCGCACCAACCTGCCGATACTGCACGATCTATAGCAATCAACTACTAATTATGTAGTTGACTGATCCTGATACGGCTTGGTCTGATGTAACCGGCTTCCAGGAGGGTCTATCAATGGCGGACTACGGGCAATTCTGTCCGGTGGCCAAGGCCACCGAACTCGTCGGCGAGCGCTGGACACTGCTGATCCTCCGCGAACTTATATTGGGTACACATCGGTTCAACGACTTCCAGCGTGCCCTGTCGCGTATCTCGCCCACGCTCCTCGCCAAGCGTCTAAACGGCCTGGAACAGGCCGGAGTCGTCGTCAAAAGACGACAACAAGGCCGTCGCGGTTACGAATACCACCTCACACCTGCCGGCAAGCAACTCTCACCGATCATCGAGCATCTCGCGGTGTGGGGCATGCGCTGGACCCGTGGCCAGTTGACGGAAAGTGAACTCGATGTGGAATTCTTGATGTGGGACATTCAACGTCGCCTGCAAACCGAATCTTTGCCTGGCGGCGAAACTGTTCTCTGCTTTACCTTCGACAATCTGGAAAAGTACAAGAGCTGGTGGCTTGTGATAAACGACGACGAAGTCGACTTGTGTACGGAAAATCCCGGCAAAGAGGTCGACCTGTATCTCAACACCTCCGTGCGCACGCTGGTAGAAGTATGGGAAGGCGCCCTTGACGTGGGAAAGGCCCTGCGCAGCGCATCGATCAAAACGATTGGCAACCGCCAACTTGCCAAGAGCCTGCCTGAATGGCTAGGCATCTGCCTCTACGCCGATGTGCAACCCGGAGACCCGCGACTGTTGCAGATGGTGGCCGATGATGAAACGGAGAAGCCATAACCTCAATGCGGATCACCGACCCACCAAATAAATGAAGCCGGAGTGACAGTCACCGATGCTTAAATTGGATCTTCGATCCCTTTGAATATTCCCGTGTCGGCAGTTCGATTCTGTCCCTAGTCATAACTCTCCTTTCCCCAAACCTCGACTCAATTCTACCCAGCCAGGCATCCAACGGTCAGAGATAATCACTTAGCGTCTCGGCCAGTTTCTCCGGATCGCCTTCCATACGCAGAATCGCTTCAAATCTGCTCCCGGGCGCGAACAGCAACAGACCGGAACTGTGGTCAACCAGGTAGCCACCGCCGTCCTTCTCTTCCTTACCCTTCTGGAAATGGACACCAAATCCACGTGCAGCGGCCGCGACCTCCTCTACGCTGCCGCTGAGGCCGACCAGGGCCGGATGGAAATGGTCGAGGTATTCCGCGAGACGCTCTGGGGTGTCGCGCTCGGGATCGACGGTGATGAACAACGGCTGCAATCGCTCGGCTTTGGCACCCAACTGGCGCAACGCCACGGTCACGGTCTGCAGTGTCGTCGGGCAGATGTCCGGACAACTGGTATACCCGAACACCACCAGCAGCCAACGGTCGTCAAAATCGGCGTGTGTCACCCGGCGACCGTCGCTGGCCCGGAGCGAAAAATGGCCGGTCATGCCGGGTCCGGTCGCGCTCCCGTCGACGTAGCGCCTGGCCGGCTCCGGTTCCTTTCCTCCGTCCAGCCATGGCCCCAGCAGGAACGCCACCACGGTGACCGCGACCAGGGTGGCCAGCACGGAGACGAGGCGTTTCACGCCAGGTTGCATGCCGCTCATCCCGGACACCGCAGGATGACACCTGCCGCCGAGATGGCACTGCAGACACTGCCTTCCAGGACCGTCTTGGGTCGGATCTCCAGGCGGCCTGTCGCCGGGAATTCGATTTGCAGGGTCTCACCGCTGTCGGCGACGACCTCGATCATCGCGTCCCGCGCTCGGTACTCATCGATCGCGAGCCGCATCGGCAGGTACTCGGCCGGGCTGCCGGCCTTGCCGGCCACCGGGTCCATGCGCAGTTCACCGTCGGCGAAGACGAACCGGCGCCCCTCACCACATCCCGCCACGTCGCCCCAGCTCCCGGTAAGGGCGTCGGGTCTGCGTTGCCGCGCTTCCTCTCCCTGCCTGCGCTCGGTCGCGGCCTGCACGAGATCGGCTTCGGACACCTGCTGGGCAGGAGCGATCTGGCCGTTGGCGTCGTACTCGCGGTAGGCGCGGAAGGTCATGAAGTGTGCCTCGGCGTAGTCCCGGCAACCGTCGGCCAATGCGAACGGCGCCACATCATTGGTCAGGCGGTCACGCCACAACCGGTATCCGTGATTATGTGCATGTTTTTGTGCCTGCTCGCGAAAGGTTGCCGGAATCACGGACGGCAGTCCTGCGCCGAGCCTGTCCAGGCTGGACACCTTGCGCTCCAGCCGGGCGCGTGCCGCGCCCTCGCTGCCCTCTGGCACGGGCTTCGCCGGCGCGATCCGAGCTGCCTCGAGCAAGCCTAGCTGGCACGCGGCCACGGTGTAATCGTGCACGCGGAGACGATCCTCACGTGCAAGCCCGTCGAGTTTGGTGTCGGCGCAACCGGTCGCGACCAGGAAACCGGCGACCACCACGGCCAGGTGTCGGTATCGGCCTTTCACGGCCCTGCCTGCTTCGACCAGCCCCTGGAGGCGAGGAAACCGGCGATCGCCTCGATCTCATCGACGCCGAGGTCACGGACCACCTCGACCATCAGCGCCGTGGCGCCGTTGTCGCGCTCGCCGGACTGGATGTCGAGCAGTTGCTGGACCAGGTAGGCACGTTTCTGGCCGGCAATCAGCGGGTAGGTCGGGTGTGCCGGCTGCCGTCCCTCGGGCCCGTGACAGACCGGGCAACCGTAGCGCCGATAGAGTTCAGCGCCGTCGGGTGCCGCCGCCGCAACGGCGGTGGTGGCGAACAGCAACAGGAGCACCGGGATCAATCGGACCATGGGCAGGCCGTACCAGGTGACGCGACCGGTCACCTCGCTTCAGCGCTTTATCTTCATGTCACCGTGCCCCATTGCCTTTGCCGGCCCCATGCTGGCCGGTGCGAGCACGGGCACCTGGATTTCGATCTTCCCGGCCTGCTCAAACGTCAGCGTCAGCGTGATGCTCGCACCCTCACGCAGCGGTTGGTGCAGCCCCATCATCATCACGTGCAGGCCGCCCGGTGCGAAGCTGACCGTCTCGCCAGCGGCGAGGTCGATCCCGGGAACCGCCTCCATGCGCATCATGCCGCCGGTCATGGTGTGGGTGTGCAGCGAGGCGTGTTTTGCGACCGGGGTGTGCGTTGCGACCAGCCGGTCACCGGTTTTACCGTTGTTGGTCACGGTCAGGTAGGCGACCCCGTTAGGCGTCTGCCCGATGGTCGCCCGTGCCCAGGGCTGATCGATAGCCAGGTCCACAGCCAGCGCCGTATGAGAGAAACACGCCAGCAGTCCGAACACGAAGGCCCACCCAGCAATCCGATGAATCATCCGGTAACCCTTATCTCAATGACCGCCCGCCGCGGCCTGTTGTGTGACGGTGGCCTCGATCGCCCCGGCCATCTCGTCCGGTTCGGCACCGTGGACGAAGTAGGTCAGAACGCCCCCGTCGGGGCCGATCAGGAAAATGTAGCCGGTGTACGAGATCACCCGCTGGCCGTCGACGACGGCGATATTGTAATAGACCCGGTAGGCTGCGGCGGCCGCGCGGACCTGCTCCACGGTACCGGTCAACCCGACCAGTCGCGGATGGAAGTAACTGATGTACTCGGCCAACTCGGCGACTGGTGCACCCTCGCTGTCGATGTTGACGAACAGTGGGCGGACCTTGTCCGCCAACGGGCCGAGCCTGCGGAGCGTGGCGGTGATCTTGGCCAGTGCGGTCGGGCAAGCGTCGGCGCAATGGGTTTAACCGAAGTAGAGCAGCAGGTAATCGCCGAGGAAATCCTGCTCGGTGACCTTCGTCCCGTGGTGGTCGATGAGGGCAAACGGGCCGCCGTAGCTGGTCTGGTCGGGCGGGAAGACCGGGTAATCGGCGGCCACGGGCATGGCGAGCACGGCGATCAGCACGAGCCCTGCCGTTATCAAGCGTCGTACCTGTCGCCTGGCCGCAGTCAGAGCAGCCGCTCCGTTTCAGCCGCCACTGCCTGCCACGTGGTGCCGTAGGGGAACAGCGCTTCGAGGCCGCCATCGGGACCGATCAGGTAGGTGAACGCGGAGTGACCGACCGGGTAGTCCTCGCCCTTATCGTGCAGGCGGATCTCGTAGATGGCGCCGTAGAGGCGGGTCACGTTGTCGATCTCTTCCGCGCTGCCGGTCAGGCCAATGAAACCGGAACCGAAATGGGTGACGTATTCGCGGAGCTTTTCGGGCGTGTCCCGCTCGGGATCGACGCTGATGAACACCACGCGGACGCGATCGGCATCCGTACCCAGGCTGCCGACGACCAGACGCATGTCGGCGAGGGCCGACGGGCAGATATCAGGGCAGTGGGTGTAACCGAAAAAGAGCAGGACGGGGTCGCCCGCCAGGTCACTCAACCGGGTCCTGCCGCCGTTATGGTCGAGCAGGTCGAACTCTCCACCGATCGAGAAGGGCCCACGAATGACATCGCCGGATGCGTCCGAAAGTGGCGGTGTCGGCAAGCCGTCCGATCGCAGCACCAGCCCGACGACGAGCCCGGCCACGAGAGCGACGAGGGACAGGACGATGACCAACACCAGGTATGACCGCTGTGGTGTGGTGGCCTGGTCGCCCTCGCTGGATGCCACTGGTGGTGGCTTCTCGGTCAATGGCATACCCACAGCCCCCGGTTCCGCCAGGCAACCCGGACAAACGGCTGCTGACGCAACAGGTCCAGACCCTCCTTTTGCCCCTGAGGCGTCGACACCACCTGCCAGCCAGGCACGGCCGAGTCACGTAGCGACCAGTCCTGCCGACCTGCGACAAAACGCTCCAGCAGTGCCTCGTCTTGGGCCATGACCGCGAACTCGATGCGGCCATCGGCCGTCACGTTTTCACGCGCCTGCAGCATGATGTACTGGGCCTGGACATAGGCGCGGTAGACGTCGGCGGCAAGTGATGACAGGGCATCGACACGGCCGCTGCTGCCGAGCGCCATACCAACAGCGAACAGCGTGACCAGCAGGACGACCAGGTGGAACGGAAGTGGCCTGGCGGCATCTCTGGGTCCGGCGGGACGAATCTCGCCTGCGGGGTCGGACGCGGGTGTGGGGCGGCTCATGGCATGCATCACTCGTGGCGAATTGTCGCACACAGTGCCTCGGGTGACCCCGGTGTCACCTGCCTGCAGACCAGGAACAACCCTCAAGCCAACCGATGGCCTCGCGGCTTCACAAACTGCCTCCTGACATGAGGCCATTTCCCATGCACCGGGACACAGCTGATAATCGGGTCATGCGAGCGGGCCACCACCGCCCACACCCGTTACACGTTCAACGACTCGAAGGACCGGCCCATGGGGACGTCACTGCAGGACCAGATGCTCAAAGCCGGCCTGGTCGACAAGAAAAAGGCCAGCCAGGCCCGCAAGCAGAAGCAGAAACAGCAGCGGCAGAAGAACCTGCCGTCCGAGGCGAAGCAGGCGAAAGCGGATGCGCATGCCGCCGCGGCACGTCAGGCGCAGAAAGATCGCGAACTCAACCTGCAGCGCAAAACCGAGGCCGACCGGAAGGCACTCCAGGCCCAGATCAGGCAGCTGGTCGAGACCAACCGCATCCCGACCGATGACGGTGATATCGGCTACAACTTCACCCACGACGGCAAGGTCCGGACCCTCCTCGTGACCCCGCTCCTGAGGGAACGGCTCACCAAGGGGCAGGTCGCCGTTGTCGTTTTCGATGACCACTACGCGCTGGTACCGCACCCCGTTGCGGAGAAAATCCGCCAGCGGGATGAACAGAGCGTGATCACGCCCCCCGGGGAATCAGGGGTCGTGGCCGACGACGACCCGTACGCCGACTACCAGGTACCGGACGACCTCGTCTGGTAGACCTCCCGCAGGCTAGTCAGTGTCGAGGATCTCGCCGGCCAGGTTGTCGACGATAACCGGGCTGTGGAAGTAGGTGACAGTCGGTCGGGCTCCATACCTGCCCTCGATCATCTGCTCCCACGCCTCGTTGTAGAGCCGTTCTGCGGCCTCGCGCGACCGCCACAAGTAAACCCCACCGGCCGTTCGGCCGTCCTGCGACAGCAGGTAGTACTTGCGCACCAGCCCGTCGAGGCCGAGGTAGTTGGGCGCGCTGCC